>NZ_BAAAMJ010000010.1:285926-305772 GCF_039529215.1 Streptomyces sodiiphilus
CCCCGCCGGCCGGTGCGGCGGCGCCCCCGGCGAGGGGCACTCCGCCGCGGGTGCGGCGGCGGCTGCGCGAGGTGGTGCGCCGTTCGGGCCGCTCACCGCCGGACTGCTGGCCGCCGGACTGCTTGCGGTCCCGGCCGCTCCTGCGGCTGTCCGGTCCGCCGAGGTCCTCGACCTCCTCGGCGTCCAGGCCCGCCCGGGTGCGCTCCGCCCGCGGCAGTACGCCCTTGATGCCCTCGGGGATGTTCAGCGCCTCGTACAGGTGCGGCGAGGTGGAGTAGGTCTCCACCGGCTCGGCGAGCCCGAGGTCCAGGGCCTTGTTGATCAGCTGCCAGCGCGGGATGTCGTCCCAGTCCACCAGCGTCACCGCGGTGCCGCTGGCCCCGGCCCGGCCGGTGCGGCCGATGCGGTGCAGGTAGGTCTTCTCGTCCTCGGGCGACTGGTAGTTGATCACATGGGTCACGCCACTGACGTCGATGCCGCGGGCGGCGACGTCGGTGCAGACCAGCACATCGACCTTGCCGTTGCGGAAGGCCCGCAGCGCCTGCTCGCGAGCGCCCTGGCCGAGGTCTCCGTGTACGGCCCCGGCGGCGAATCCGCGCCGGGAGAGCTGGTCGGCCACATCGGCGGCGGTGCGCTTGGTCCGGCAGAAGATCATGGCCAGCCCGCGACCCTCCGCCTGGAGGATGCGCGCGACCATCTCGACCTTGTCCATCGAGTGGGCGCGGAAGACGTGCTGGGTGGTGTTGGCGACCGTGGCACCGGCATCGTCCGGGGCGGTGGCGCGGATGTGCGTGGGCCGGCTCATGTACCGCCGGGCCAGGGAGATGACCTGGCCGGGCATGGTGGCGGAGAACAGCATGGTCTGCCGCTTGGCCGGCAGCAGCTGGACGATGCGCTCGACATCTGGCAGGAAGCCCAGGTCCAGCATCTCGTCCGCCTCGTCCAGGACCAGGCAGCGGATGTGCGACAGCCGCAGCTTCTTCTGGCCGGCGAGGTCCAGCAGCCGGCCGGGGGTGCCGACGACCACGTCGACGCCCTTGTTGAGGGCCTCGACCTGCGGCTCGTAGGCCCGGCCGCCGTAGATGGCGAGCACCCGCACGTTGCGGACCTTGCCGGCGGTCAGCAGGTCGTTGGTGACCTGCTGGCACAGCTCACGGGTGGGGACGACGACAAGCGCCTGCGGCTCGTCGGTCAGATCCTCCGGCCGCGCGCGGCCCGCCTCGACGTCGGCGGGCACGGTGACGGACTCCAGGAGGGGCAGCCCGAAGCCGAGGGTCTTGCCGGTGCCGGTCTTGGCCTGGCCGATGACATCGGTACCGGACAGCGCGACCGGGAGGGTGAGCTCCTGGATGGGGAAGGGGGTGGTGATGCCGACGGCCTCCAGGGCCTCGGCTGTCTCGGGGAGGATCCCGAGATCGCGGAACGACGTCGTGGTGGACAGAATGCTTGCCTCTTCTGTGTGACGCGGCACACAGCGGCGAGGCGGGTCGTTCTCACCGGCCGTTCGATGGCCGCCCCGGGCAGGGGCTGCCCGGCGCGGGACCCGGTCATCTCGCTCAAGCGCATGTACCGCGCGAGCGGGTCCCTCTTGTCGCGGTCCGTACCGGTGCACGGCCCGCGCGGAGGGCGGTCAGGTCGGAGCCGATCGGGCCACCGACCGGGCATCCGCGGGGTCTGGGCACAGCCCAGGGGTCTCCGTCTTCAAGGCGGCCCACCAGTTCCCGGGCGGGCCCATATCACTGTACCCCGGAAGTCCGCACATGTGGCAGGGTGCGCTCCGCCACACCCGTCGCGGCGGCTATTGTGCGGGCCATGGAGACGCCTGACACCGCAGCCGACCGGACCGCTCCCGACACCCCCGAGGCCGGCGGGATCGCAGCCCAGGACTGGGCACAGGCCTCCGCGGACCCCCGGTACCGGGCCGCTGTGGTGGACCTTCTGGGCGTGCTGGCCTGCGGCGAGCTGGCGGCCTTCGAACGGCTGGCGGAGGACGCGAAGCTGGCCCCGGGGCTGGACGACAAGGCCGCGCTGGCCCGGATGGCCGCCGCCGAGTTCCATCATTTCGAACAGCTCTCCGAGCGGCTGACCGCGATCGACGCGGATCCGACGGCCGCCATGGAGCCGTTCGCCGCCGCCCTGGAGGACTTCCACCGGCTGACCGCCCCCTCGGACTGGCTGGAGGGCCTGGTCAAGGCGTACGTGGGCGACTCGATCGCCGCGGACTTCTACCGGGAGGTCGCCACCCGGCTGGACAGCGACACCCGCTCCCTGATGCTGCGGGTGCTGGACGACACCGGGTACGCGGAGTTCGCCGTGGGCAGGGTGCGGGCCGCGATCGAGGCCGACCCGCGGGTGAGCGGCCGGCTCGCGCTGTGGGCCCGGCGGCTGATGGGCGAGGCGCTCTCCCAGGCCCAGCGCGTGGTGGCCGACCGGGACGCGCTGTCCACCATGCTGGTCGGCGGGGTCGCGGACGGCTTCGACCTGGCCGAGATCGGCCGGATGTTCTCGCGCATCACCGAGTCGCACACCAAGCGGATGGCCGCGATCGGGCTGGCAGCCTGACGGTTTCCGGGCCACCGCGGGGCTGCGCCGGCCGGACGGCCCGCACTAAGCTCGGCGCATGCCGACCACCCCGTCCCCCGCGGACCTCGCCCTGATCGAGGAGTCCGCCCGGAAGGCCTCGCTGGTATGGGTCCGCGGCCCGCTGGGACCCTCCCGCGGGCTGTGGCACGTCTGGCACGACGGAGCGGTGTGCCTGGTCGGCGGGCCGGGCGAACAGCCGCTGGACGATCTCGGGCTGGCCGACGGCACGACGGCCCTCGTCACCTGCCGCTCCAAGGACAAGGGCGTCCGGCTGGCCGTCTGGCCCGCCCGGGTGACCGAGCTCGCACCGGGAAGCGACGCCTGGCAGGAGACGGCCGCCGAACTGCGGGGCAAGCGGCTCAACGCCCCCGACGCCGCGGAACTCGCGGACCGCTGGGCGCGCACCTGCCGGGTGCTGCGGCTGGAACCGGACGGCGAGCCGGAGCAGCGGCCCGGCGCCATGCCCGCCGGTTCCTGCGCCGCGCCACCGCTTCCCACCCCCGCGGTCACCCGGGGCCCGCTGCCTTCCGGGCTGCCGGTGCGGCGCCGCGGCACCGGGCGGCGCTGAGCCCCGGGCCGCTCTCCCCCGGCCGCTCAGTCCTCGTCGATCCTGAGGATCCGGTCCCCGTAGTCCACGATCTGCTCGTCCTGCGGGGCCCGCACCGAGAACTCCTTGTTCCAGTCGTTCAGCAGCAGCTCCCCGGCCTCGCCGCCGCGCTGCAGCCGCAGCGGGTACGGGGTGCCGATCAGCGAGACCTCCATCACACCGCCGGCGCCCCCGCCCGCCTCGACGCGGATGGTCCGTACACCGCCGATCTCGCCGCGCTCGCCGGTCTCCCGCTCGCCCTCCATCGTCAGCAGCCCGTCGAGCAGCACGCCCTTGTCCGTGAACCCGCTCAGCTGCTCGTAGGCGGGGTCCTCCGGGGCCACCTTGACGTACATCCCCTGGAGCTTGGCGGCCGGATCGGAGTCCGGATCGGTCTCCTCCTCGTCGGCGTCACCGGGCCGCTGGTCCTGCCAGAAGGCGCTGTCGGCCTTGAGGTACAGATCCTCGCCGACCCGCAGCAGCTCGAAGGTGGTCCCCTGCGTGGAGACCTCGCCGATCCCGCCCTCCGGTCCCAGCCTCATGTCCAGCCGGAAGGCCCGGCCCTCGGTGATCACGCTGCCGGAAAGCCGGACCGCGTCCGCGGACTGTGCCGCCGCGCGGGCCTTCTCCTCGATGGCCTCGGCCGGCAGCTTCCCCATGCCGTTGGTGCCTTCGTCCGGGTCGGGGGAACCGCAGGCGGCGAGCACCGCGGCCAGGCCCGCGCACAACACGCCGGCCACCGTCGCGCGCCACGTGCGGACAAGTGCAGTCACGTCGGCTGCCTCTCCTCGGAGGTCGGGGGGTCGAGCGGCAGCGTACCCGGGATACGGGCCGGTCCCGGTCCCGGTCCCCGGGACGGACCCGTACCATCGGGGACATGGTTACCGACGCGTCCACCGCCACCCACGCAGCACCGACCGAAGAGGCGGTGCGCGCCGCGCTCGCGACGGTGAACGACCCGGAGATCCACCGCCCGATCACCGACCTCGGCATGGTCAAATCGGTCGGCATCGCGGCGGACGGGTCGGTCACGGTCGGCGTCTATCTCACCGTCTCCGGCTGCCCGATGCGGGACACCATCCGCAGCAGCGTCTCCGAGGCCGTGCGCGCCGTCCCCGGTGTCACCTCGGTCACGGTGGAGCTCGATGTGATGAGCGACGAGCAGCGCAAGGAGCTGGCCTCGACGCTGCGCGGCGGCCAGGCCGAGCGGGAGATCCCCTTCGCGCGGCCCGGCTCGCTCACCCGCGTGTACTGCGTCGCCTCCGGCAAGGGCGGCGTCGGCAAGTCCTCGGTGACGGTGAATCTGGCCGCCGCGATGGCCGCCGACGGCCTCAAGGTCGGCGTGGTGGACGCGGACATCTACGGCCACTCGGTGCCCCGCATGCTCGGCACCGACGCCCGGCCCACCCAGGTCGAGAACATGATCATGCCGCCGTCCTCGCACGGCGTGAAGGTGATCTCCATCGGCATGTTCACCCCGGGCAACGCGCCGGTGGTGTGGCGCGGACCGATGCTGCACCGGGCGCTGCAGCAGTTCCTGGCGGACGTCTTCTGGGGCGACCTGGACGTGCTGCTCCTGGACCTTCCCCCGGGCACCGGGGACATCGCGATCTCCGTCGCGCAACTGGTCCCCAACGCCGAGATCCTCGTGGTCACCACCCCGCAGCAGGCCGCGGCCGAGGTCGCGGAGCGGGCCGGCTCGATCGCCGTGCAGACCCACCAGAAGATCGTCGGCGTGGTGGAGAACATGTCCGCGCTGCCCTGCCCGCACTGCGACGGGATGGTCGAGGTGTTCGGCTCCGGCGGCGGGCAGCGGGTGGCCGAGGGCCTCACCCGCACCACGGGCGCCGAGGTGCCGGTGCTGGGCTCGGTGCCCATCGACGTCCGGCTCCGCGAGGGCGGCGACGACGGCACGCCGGTGGTCCTGAGCGACCCGGATTCCCCGGCCGGCGCCGAACTCCGCAAGGTCGCCTCGGCGCTGACCGCGCGGCAGCGCGGGCTGGCGGGAGTGTCCCTGGGCATCACCCCGCGCAACAAGTTCTGACGGGCGCCCGCGTCAGGCCGCGTAGCTCTCGATGTCCTTCACCACGACGAACCCGAGGCCGTAGGCACTCATCCCGCGTCCGTAGGCGCCGATGTGCACGCTCTCCCGGGTCGCTCCCGCCAGCACCCAGCCGTACTCGGACTCGCGGTAGTGGAAGTCGGTCGGCTCGCCGTCCACCGGCAGCGTGAGGACGGACCAGCCCTCGCCGGCCAGGTCGTCCGCCAGCTCCCAGGCGATCGCGGTCTGCTGTTCGAGCCAGTCCTGCCGCAGCCCGTGATCCATCTGGGCGGGCCAGGTGCACGCCAGCAGGCCCGAGCCCGCCAGCCAGGCGGCTGACGACACCGAGGTCGCCTCCAGGACGCCGGTACCGTCCGGGCTGCGCCGCAGCGGGCGGCTGGCCACCGTCACCACGACCGCGAAGCGCTGTTCCTCGTCACCGAGCTCGCCGCGCAGCGAGGGTTCGTGACCGTGCCCGGTGGACCCGTGCTCCACGGAACCGTCCGAGGCCATGCCCGGCTGCAGCAGCCAGCGCGGCCCCGTGAACGCCTCGTCGAGCCCGTACCAGGGGAAGCCGGCCGACAGATAGCCGTCCAGCACGGGCCGGCGGACGGGTGCCCCTTGCTCCTCCTGACCCGTACGACTCGTCGTCTCCATGTACGCGACGCCTCCTCATTGCCCTGTCCTGGGCACACCCCGGACATAGGGAGGATAGCCACACGCGTCGGGGGTGTCGGGCATGCCCGAACACCCGGGCGTCGTCACCGGGGCCGAAATCACCCTTGCCCCGCGCCGGACAGCCGCGCTCGCGTGCGCCCGCGAGAGGGCCCGGCCCGGGCGGCTCAGGTGGCGTCGGCGTCGAAGGGAGGCGGTTCCTCCCGGGGCGCCGGCGGGGCCGCGGACTCGCCCTTGGCCAGATTTACCCGGCCGGCCGTACCGGAGTCCGCTCCCGCCGCCCGCCCCTGCCCCGACGGCCGGGCCGGGGAACGGCCGTTCACCGAGTCGGAGACCTCGGTCAGCTCCTTGCTGACGTCCAGGCCGCTGCGGAGCTCCTTCAGGCCGAGCTCGTCCGGGTCCAGCAGGTGCTTCTTCGCGAACCGGCGCGGATTGAGATCATCGAACTCGAAATCCTTGAACTCCGGACCGAGTTCGGAACGGATGTCACGCTTGGCGCTGTCGGAGAATTCCCTGATCTTCCGCACGAAGCGAGCCGTGTCCTGGATCATCTTCGGGAGTTTGTCCGGGCCGAAGACGAGGATGGCCAGAATGATCAGCGCGATGAACTCCAGCGACCCTATATCGAAGAACACCTGACAGCTCCCTCACGCATGCGGCTGACGGCAACGGTACCCGGCCCCGGCGGCCGACGGGAGACGCCGGGGCCCACGGGCCGGTGAACGGCGGAATACCGGCGCTCATCCACCGCTCGCCTCGCCCAGCGTCACGGTCAGCGTACGCGGCTCGCCGTCACGCTCGACGGTCAGCCGCAGTTCCTCCCCCGGCCGGTGGCTGCGGATCCGGACGATCAGCTCCTCCCCGCTGCGCACCCGCTCGCCGTTGACGGCCGTGATGATGTCCCCGTCCTCGATGCCGGCCTCGTCGCCGGGCCCGCCGGGAACGACCGGCGGATCGTCGGTGCTGCTGGCCACCCTGGCGCCGCCCTCGTACCGCATGTCGAGCGTGACACCGATCACCGGATGGGTGGCCCGGCCGGTGTTGATCAGCTGCTCGGCGATCAGCTTTCCCTGGTTCACCGGAATGGCGAAGCCCAGGCCGATGCTGCCGGGAGCGCTGTCGCCCTGGCCGTCGGGAAGCCCCCGGCCCAGTTCCGGGGCGCGAATGGCGCTGTTGATGCCGACCACGCGGCCGTCGAGGTCCACCAGCGGGCCGCCGGAGTTGCCCGGGTTGATCGCGGCGTCCGTCTGCAGGGCGTTCACATAGCTCACGTCGCTGCCGCCGTCCTCGCCACCGGCGGTGATGGGACGTTCGGTGGCGCTGATGATCCCGGCCGTGACGGTGCCCTCCAGGTCGAAGGGCGCACCGATGGCGACCACCGGATCCCCCACTCGCACCGCGTCGGAGTCGCCCAGCGGCAGCGGGCTCAGGCCGGTGATGCCGGACACCTTCACCACGGCCAGGTCGTATCCGCTGTCCATGCCGACGATCCGGGCCCGGGCTGTGTCGCCGCTGCCGAACGTCACCTGGACGGTGCCTCCGCTGCCCGCGGGCCGGACGACGTGCGCGTTGGTCAGGATGTGGCCCTGCTCGTCCAGGACGAAGCCGGTGCCGGTGCCCGCGGAGCCGCTGCCCCGCACGTGGAGGGTGACCACACCGGGCAGCACGGACTCGGCGATGGCGGCGATGCTGCCCGGGGCGGCCGTGCGGTCCGTGACCGTGGTCTGCGGCAGATGCACGTCGCTGAACGCGCCGTTGCGCTCCAGGAGCACGCCCACTCCGCCGCCGAGGGTCCCGGCGAGCAGGGCGATCAGCGCGGCACCGGCGGCTGTCCGGACCCCCCGGCGGGCACCGGGTGCCGGGGCGCTCGGCCCCTGCGCCGTCCGCGCCGGTGTCCCGGCCGGGGGTGCGGACGGGCCGGCGGGCGCTGCCCAGGGGTCGTACCGGCGCAGCGGCTCACCCGGCAGCCCGGCCGGAGTGCCGCCCGGCGGCGTCGGGGCCGCCCCCGCCGGGACGGCGGTTCCCGCCGGCGGCGTCGGGGACGGCCGCTGCACGGGCGGAGCCGGAGCCCACGGCCCTGGACGCCCGTACGGGGGAGTGCCGTAGGGATCCTGGCCGTGCCGTGGCTCCGCTCCCCTGTGGCCGTTGTCCATGAAGGTGTCCCCTCGTGTGCGCGCTGCTCCCCGGCAAGGATTCAACCAGGTCGGTGCAGCGTAGTCAGCGAGGGCTCACAGCGTTCAGCACGCCGGGGACTGCCGTGGCCTGCTGAGCGGGGATGTCAGGGGCGTCCTCCCCCGGAACGGCACCGGGTACCGGCTCCGGGACGAGAGCCCGCAGCGGCACCGGGGCCGCCCGCGGGAGCCATTCCGGCATCGGGTGGGCCGTCGCCCCGGCGGGCTCGCCCGTGCCGGGACCCGGCGCGGTCCCCCGGGCGTCGGAGATGGCGGCGATGCCCGGACGCTGCACGGCCCGGGGCACGATCTGCTGAGGAGCGCGGAGCATCTCGCGCTCGGTGTACACGTCCGTGCGGCTCGCGGTGGCCGTCCGGGCCACCGCGGCGGCGGTCGTCGCGCCCGCTCCTCCGGCGACGCTGCTGGACGGTGTGCCGACGGCGACAGGCGCGGGGCCGCCGGGGGAAACGGCGCTCAGCGCACCGCCGATGGCGAAGGCCGCCAGTGAGAACGCTCCGGCGGCGGCGAACGCGAGGCGATGACCGCGCTGGGACCGGGCGGGGGCCGGTTCGTGGATGCGGAACCCGCGGTCACCCCCCGGGCCGGGTGGCCTGAGCAGGGTCTCGCGCTCCTCGGGACCCGGCAGCCCACCGGTCCAGCCCGCTTCCGGCGGCCCGCCGGCCGGGCCCGTGGGCCTCACCGGTGGTTCGGAGGCGGGCAGAGCCTGGAGCCTGGCCATCAGACCGGCCGAGGGCGGGGGCAGCACGCTCTCGGCGAAGACGCTCTTGAGTCTCCGCTGGGCATCCGCCTCGGCCTTGCAGGCGGGGCAGGTGGCGAGGTGGGCCAGCACCCTGTCCCGGCTGTCGTGACACAGCTCACCGTCGATCAGGGCGGCCAGGCTCTCACCCAGATGGTGATCGACCCGGCCGCTCTCCTGTGCGCCGCTCACTCCGTGCCGCCCTCCCCGCTCCGGGCGGCCGGTACCGCCGAGAGAACCGGTGCCTGCTCCTCGGTCCGCGGACGCGGCGAACGGTGCTTGAGCGCCTTGCGCAGATGCGAGCGGCCCCGGTGGATGCGGCTGCGCACCGTTCCCAGCTTGACCCCCAGGGTGGTGGCGATCTCCTCGTAGCTCAGCCCTTCGATGTCGCACAGCACCACCGCCGCGCGGAAGTCCGGCGCCAGGGTGTCCAGGGCGTGCTGCACGTCGGCGTCGAAATGAGTGTCGTTGAAGTGCTGCTGCGGCGAGGGCTCACGGCTCGGCAGCCGCTCGGCGGCGTCGTCGCCCAGCGCGTCGAACCGGATGCGCTGCTTGCGCCGGACGGTGTCCAGGAAGAGGTTGGTGGTGATCCGGTGCAGCCAGCCCTCGAAGGTGCCGGGCGTGTAGGTGGAGAGCGAGCGGAAGACCCGGACGAAGACCTCCTGGGTGAGGTCCTCGGCGTCGTGCTGATTTCCGGTGAGGCGATAGGCGAGGCGGTACACCCGGGCGCTGTGCGTGCTGACGATCTCGTCCCAACTGGGCGGAGTCCATGCCTGGTCCGGGCCCGTGGCGAACGTCGCGGTGGCGGGCTCGCCGCCGGCGGGAGCAGTGGCGGTCCGGGCACGGTCAGCGGTGTCAGTCACAGAATTCGGCCCGCCTCGGGACCACCGGAAGCGTTTCCGCGCTCCGCGGTCCACGGGCGCGGCCGCACCTCCCCTGTCGGCTCTGGTGTCCAGTGGAGTCCCTACCATAGCCACCTCGCCCGTTAGCTCCGGATAAGCTTTTTTGACCAGCTTTCGGTCTCCCGCGTGCGGGCCCTTCCGAGAGTCGAACGTCCGATCCGGCCGACCGGTTCCCCGGACAGGTCGATACAGTCAATCGCGCGTGACGGACGGGGACGGGAGAAGGCCATTAGCGGCAACCGGCTGACGAGCTGGGCGTTCGCCGAGGCGTATGGCGCACCGGACGCCGACTCCGCGGTGGGGGCGGCTCTGCGCTGGGCCCGTGACCGGGCCCAGGAGGCCGGCACGCGCGCGGTCTCGCCGGGCACCGGCGACGCCCTGCGGCTGCTGGCCTCGGCGACGGGTGCCCGGGCGGTGGTCGAGATCGGTACCGGCACCGGCGTCTCCGGGATCCATCTTCTGTCCGGCATGCGGCCCGAGGGCGTGCTGACCACGGTGGACATCCAGCCCGAGCGGCAGCAGTCCGCGCGCGAGGCCTTCCGCACCGCCGGCTTCGCCGGGAACCGGGCCCGCCTCATCCCCGGGGCCGCCCGCGACGTGCTGCCGCGCCTCGCCGACGGCGGCTACGACCTGGTTTTCTACGACGGCGACCGGATGGAGTGCGTCGCCTGCCTGGAAGAATCGTTGCGTCTGCTGCGGCCGGGCGGGCTGCTCTGCTTCGCCGGTGTGTTCGCCGACGGCCGCACGGTCGACTCCGGCACCCAGCCGGCGGAGGTGCTCAAGCTCCGGGAACTGCTGCGGGCGGTCCGGGAGCACGAGTCACTGGTGCCCGCGCTGCTGCCTACGGGAGACGGGCTGCTCTGTGCGGCCCGCCGCTGACCGGCCGCACGACGAGCGCCGCCCCGGGACGCGGCGGAGCGTCCCGGGGCGGCGCGCGATGGATCGGAGGGGGACGGCGGTCAGCCGCACACCTTCTTCAGCTCCTCGTCGAGGGCGACCGCTTCGTCGGGAGTCAGCTCGACGACAAGACGTCCGCCGCCCTCGAGCGGCACGCGCATGATGATGCCCCGCCCCTCCTTGGTCACCTCGAGCGGGCCATCGCCCGTCCGCGGCTTCATGGCCGCCATGCTCGTTCCCCTTCCTGAAACCAGCTCATCGCAGCCGACAACCTGAGCGTCACCGGCATCGAACTCAGTGCTTCTCGGTCATTATCCCGCATGGAACGACCCGATGACCAACTTCGGTCCGTATCCCTTCGGCAACACGGATACCCAAAACCACTCAATCCGGCGATCGGGCGGGCACGGTGGGTCCTTCTTCCGACTGTGCGGACGCCGCCGCGTTTGACGCACGTCACACCTCGGGGCCGCTACCGGGACCCGCGGCCGGTGCGCCATGCTGTGACACATGCCCGATTCTGTGCTCAGCGACGTGACCGAAGGTCTCGCGACCATCACCCTGAACCGCCCGGACGCGATGAACGCCCTGAACCGCAGTACCAAGGAGGCGCTGCGGGACGCGCTGCGGGAAGCCGCGGAGAACCGGACCGTGCGCGCCGTCCTGCTGACCGGCAACGGACGGGCCTTCTGCGTGGGGCAGGACCTCAAGGAGCACATCGGCACCCTCGCGGCGCAGGACGACGACGCGGCCGGGAGCGCCCTGGACACCGTGCGGGACCACTACAACCCCATCACCGAGGCGATCGCCGGCATGCCCAAGCCGGTCGTCGCGGCGGTCAACGGCCCGGCGGCGGGAGCGGGCTTCGGCTTCGCCCTGGCGGCCGACTACCGGCTGGCCGCCGAGAGCGCCACGTTCAGCACGGCGTTCGCGGGGGTGGCCCTCAGCACCGACTCCGGGCTCGCCTGGACCCTGCCTCGCTTCATCGGCCAGGGGCGGGCCGCCGACCTGCTGCTGACCGGTCGCCGGATCGACGCCGCCGAGGCCGGACGGCTGGGGATCGTCCAGCGGGTCGTGCCCGACGCGGAGCTCCGGGAGGCTGCCGCGCGGATGGCCCGGCAACTGGCTCAGGGGCCCACCCTGGCCTACGCCTCCATCAAGGAGGCGATGGCGTACGCCGCCACCCACTCGCTGTCCGAGACCCTGGAGCGGGAGGCGCAGCTCCAGGTCGAGGCCGGGGCCTCCGAGGACCACCGCACCGCGGTCGCCGCGTTCGTCGACAAGGAGCGGCCGGTCTACAAGGGCCGCTGAGGCCACCGCGGGCGCGCTCAGGCGCCGGGGCCGGCTTCCCCGGCGCCCGCCGCGCCCGCGGGTCCCGCCGCGTCCGTGATGCCGGTGCGGTCCACGGGGTCCACGGGGTCCGCCGGTCCGGTGCCCCGCGGTGCCGAGGCCCGGGCACCGGCCAGCGCCGTCTCCAGCTCGGCGATCCGCGTGTCCCGCGCGGCGATCTCGGCGGCCAGCCGGTCCAGGACGTCGTCCACCTCCTCCATCCGGTACCCGCGCGGCGCCAGCGGCAGCCGGACGGCGACCACGTCGGCCGGACCCACCGGCCGGTCCAGCGGCAGCGGGTCGTCAAGGCGGTCCGGCGCGGCCTCCGGCAGTCCGCCGCGGGCCGGGCCGCCCGAGCCGTCCCCGCTGCCCAGCACCGCGAGGGTGACCACGGCGATCACCACCACCATCGCCACCAACAGAAACCAGAACACCGGCCGCCTCCCCTGGCGCTCGTCCGCTCACGTCGGTACCGATCGTGCCACGCCGCGGTCCCGGCGGTCGCCGGGTAGGTTCGACGCAGCGGCGGACGGGACCACCGCGCTGCCGGGCACGGCGGACGCGCCCGGCGGCACCTCCCCGGACCGCCGGGGCCCACAGCGGAGAACGGAGAGCTGAACGGCATGCTGCGCCTGGGGACACGCGAGTTCGCGGCGAACGAGCCGGTGATCATGGCAATCGTGAACCGGACCCCCGACTCCTTCTACGACCGGGGCGCCACGTTCGGTGACGAACCGGCCCTGGAGCGGGTCGAGAAGGCCGTGGCCGAGGGCGCGGCGATCATCGACATCGGCGGCGTGAAGGCCGGGCCCGGTGAACCGGTGGACACCGCCGAGGAGATACGGCGCACCGCCGGCTTCGTCGCCGAGGTCCGCCGGCGTCACCCCGACATCGTGATCAGCGTGGACACCTGGCGGCACGAGGTCGGTGAGGCCGCCTGCGCCGCGGGAGCGGATCTGCTCAACGACGCCTGGGGCGGGGTGGACCCGGAACTGGCCGAGGTGGCCGCCCGGCACGGCGCCGGGCTGGTGTGCACCCACGCCGGAGGAGCCCGGCCGCGCACCCGTCCGCACCGGGTGGCCTATCCGGACGTGATGGCGGACATCCTGCGGGTGACCGTGGCACTGGCCGAGCGAGCGGTCGCGCTGGGGGTGCGGCGCGACGCCGTGCTGATCGACCCGGGACACGACTTCGGGAAGTCGACCCGGCATTCGCTGGAGGCCACCAGGCGGCTGGACGAGATGACCGCCACCGGGTGGCCGGTGCTCGTCTCGCTGTCGAACAAGGACTTCGTGGGCGAGAGCCTGGATCTCCCGGTGCGGCAGCGGCTGCTGGGCACCCTGGCCGCCACGGCGGTCTCCGCGTGGCTGGGGGCGCGGGTGTACCGCGTCCACGAGGTCGCGGAGACCCGGCAGGTCCTGGACATGGTGTCGGCCATCGCCGGCCACCGGCCGCCGGCCGTCGCACGCCGCGGGCTGGCCTGACCCGCGGCGGCGGCACCGCCCCGGCCTCCCGGGGCGGGACGACTACGGCTTGGCGATGAGCGCGATGGCCTCTTCCACGTCGTCCGTCACGTGGAACAGGCCCGCGTCGCCGGGAGACGCCTTGCCCTGGGCGATCACCGTGTCGCGCACCCAGTCGGCCAGCCCCTGCCAGTAGGCGGTGCCCAGCAGCACGATCGGGAAGCGGGTCACCTTCTGCGTCTGCACCAGCGTCATCGCCTCGAACAGCTCGTCCAGCGTGCCCAGGCCGCCGGGCAGCACCAGGAAGCCCTGGGCGTACTTCACGAACATCGTCTTGCGCACGAAGAAGTAGCGGAAGTTGACGCCGATGTCGACGTACTCGTTGAAGCCCTGCTCGAAGGGAAGCTCGATCCCCAGGCCGACCGAGACCCCGCCGGCCTCCAGCGCGCCCCGGTTCGCGGCCTCCATGATCCCCGGTCCGCCGCCGGTGATCACGGCGAAGCCGGCCTCCGCCAGGCCGCGCCCGACCCGCACCCCCAGCTCGTACTCCGCCGAGCCGGGCGAGGTGCGTGCCGAACCGAAGACACTGATGGCGGGGCCGAGTTCGGCCAGCGCCCCGAAGCCCTCGACGAACTCCGCCTGGATGCGCAGCACTCGCCAGGGGTCCTGGTGCACCCAGTCCGAGGGTCCCCTGCTGTCCAGCAGCCGCTGATCGGTGCTGCCCGGGACCACCTGACCACGGCGGCGCACCACCGGCCCGAGGCGCTGTTCCCGCTCACCGCCGCCCGGCACCCCGCCGCGCGCGCTCACCCCCTCGGTCCTGCCCCGCGCGCCCGCACCCTGCGACTTGCCCATACTCGCTCCTCACGCCTGTTCTCCTGCGAGCAGCGTACGTTCACGGGGGTGAGGACGGGGTGAAGCCGGTCTGTCGGGGGCCGGCCCGACGGGTGTCAGCTCAGCCAGTTCCGCAGCCGCTCCTCGCAGTGCGCGATCTTCGCCGTGTCCACCCGCTCGTCGCGCTTGTGGGCGAGATTCGGCTCCCCCGGACCGTAGTTGACGGCCGGGACCCCCAGCGCGCTGAAGCGCGAGACGTCCGTCCAGCCGAACTTCGGCCGGGCCTCGCCGCCGACCGCCTCGATGAAGGCCCGGGCCGCGGGGTGGGAGAGGCCCGGCAGGGCACCGGGCGAGTGGTCGTCCACGGTGAACTCCGCGACCGCGCAGTCCGCGAAGACCTCGCGGACATGGGCGAGCGCCTCCTCCTCGCCGCGGTCGGGTGCGTAGCGGTAGTTGACGGTGACGACGCACTCGTCGGGAATCACGTTGCCCGCCACACCGCCCTCGATCCGCACGGCGTTCAGGCCCTCGTGGTACTCCAGCCCGTCGATCACCGGGCGCCGCGGCTCGTACTCGGCCAGCCGCCGCAGCACCGGCGCCGCCGCGTGGATGGCGTTCTCGCCCAGCCAGCCGCGCGCCGAGTGCGCCCGCTGTCCCGGCAGCCGCAGCAGCACCCGCAGCGTGCCCTGGCAGCCGCCCTCGACCTGCCCGCCGGAGGGCTCCAGCAGTACGGCGAAGTCACCGGCCAGCCAGCCCGGGTGCTCGGCCGCCAGGTGCCGCAGGCCGTTGCGCTCGGCCTCGACCTCCTCGTTGTCGTAGAAGACGAACGTGAGGTCGCGGTTGGGCACCGGCACGGTGGCGGCGATCCGCAGCTGGACCGCGACGCCGGACTTCATGTCGCAGGTTCCGCAGCCCCACAGCTGCCCGTCCTCGTCCAGCCGGGACGGCAGGTTCCCGGCCACGGGGACCGTGTCGATGTGCCCGGCCAGTACGACCCGTTCGGCGCGGCCCAGCGCGGTGCGCGCGACGACGTTGTTGCCGTGCCGGTCGACCCGCAGGTGCGGCAGGGTCCGCAGGGCCTCCTCCACCGCGTCGGCGAGCGGCTGCTCCGAGCCGCTGACGGAGGGGATGTCGACGAGCTGCGCGGTGAGCGCGGCGGCGTCCAGGCCGAGATCGAGTGCGGGTCGCTCCATGGAGCCGAGGGTACCGGCGGTCCGGCCGCCCGGCGGGACCGGTTACCTTGGTCCCCGTGCACGGACGGACCCCCCTCGCAGGACGCCGGCGTCCGGTGCGCGCGGGTCTGGCGACCCTCGTGCTCCTCGCGCTCGCCGGCTACGTCTTCCTGCACTACCAGACCGGCGGAGCGCGGGCCCCGGAGTGCGTGGTGACCGGCACGGGCACCGGCGAGCCCTACCGGCTGCAGCCGCAGCAGGCGGCCAACGCGGCCACCATCCAGGCGGTGGCCTCCTCCCGCGGACTGCCGGAGCGGGCGGTGACCATAGCCCTGGCGACGGCCATGCAGGAGTCGAGCCTGCGCAACATCGACTACGGCGACCGGGACTCCCTCGGTCTCTTCCAGCAGCGGCCCTCGATGGGCTGGGGCTCCGAGGAGGAGATCATGGATCCGGTGTACGCGGCCGGCCAGTTCTACGACCACCTGGTGCAGATACCCGGCTACACCACGATGCCGCTGACGGAGGCGGCTCAGATGGTGCAGCGCAGTGCGTTCCCCGACGAGTACGCCAAGCACGAGCCGCAGGCGGCGATGCTGACCGCCGCGCTCACCGGGCGGGCGGCGGCCTCGCTGTACTGCACCTCCGCGATGGACCCCGCTCCCGGCGACCCCGGCGAGATCCGTGGCCGGCTGGCCCACGAGTTCGGCGACGCGGTGCGCACGGACCACTCGGGCCGGGACATCACGGTGGAGGTGCCCGAGCCGGAACTCTCCCCGCAGGGGTGGGAGGTGGCGCACTGGGCGGTGGCTCACGCGGCCGAGTTCGGCGTCGAGCGGATCGTCCACCGGGACCGCGTCTGGGAGGCCCGGCGGTCCGTCAAGGGCTGGCAGGCCGCGCGGGAGCAGGACACCGCGGACGGGCTGCTGATCACCGTCGCTCCCTGAGCACCGGCCGCCGGGCGGCCCCCGGGACGTGCCGATAAAACGACGCATTACCAATCCTTTACCTGCTGTGGCCGCAACCTGAACGGCCCCCAGGGCGATAGGCACTGCGTCCGGCCGGACACGCACGCCCGACAGATCAGTAACTCTCCGTCGAAGGAGCATCATGTCCCACCCCCTGAAGCGCCGGATGGCCAAGGCCGCCCTTCTGCTCGCCGCCGGTGCCGCTCCGGTCGTCGGCGCGGCCGGCAGCGCCTCCGCCGTGGAGCTTCCGCAGACCACGGACCTGAGCGGTCTGACCAACCTGGACGGGGCGCACGTCGGGGAAACCCTGGACCACGCCGCCCAGTCCACCACCACGATGGCCGGTGACGCCGGCGCCGACGTGGTCGGCAGTGCCCTTCCGGCCACCGGCAAGGCCGCGGGGGCGGCGGGCAGGACGGCCGCTCCGGCCGCTCAGGAGACCGCGGGCAGCGCGGCGGGCGGGGCCGGGACCCTGCTCGGCGACACGGCCGCGTCGGCCGCCCAGAGCGGCCTGGGGGCCGGTGTGCCGGCCACCGGCTCCCTGCCCACCACGCAGGGCTCCCTGCCGACGGGCCAGCTGCCGATGGGCGGCCTGCCGCTCTGAGCCGCCCGCGCCGGGCATTCCGGCGCGCACCGGTCCGGCCCCGGGGGACGACCTCCCGCCCCGGGGCCCTCGGCCGTCAGGACAGCCTGCGCACCGCCTCCGCGACACGTTCGTCGGTGGCGGTGAAGGCCACCCGCACGTGCCGCGCGCCCGCCGGGCCGTAGAAGTCGCCCGGCGCCACCAGCACCCCGAGCCGGCTCAGCTCGCCGACCGTCTCCCAGCACGGTGCGTCCGAGGTGGCCCACAGGTACAGCGACGCCTCGCTGTGGTCGATCCGGAAGCCCCGGCCCTCCAGGGCGGTCCGGAGCGCGGAGCGACGCGCGGCGTAGCGCTCGCGCTGCTCGGCCACGTGCGCGTCGTCGGCGAGCGCGGCCACCGTGGCGGCCTGCACCGGGGCGGGCACCATCATCCCGCCGTGCTTGCGGATGGTGAGCAGTTCCCCGAGGACCTCCCCGTCACCCGCCAGGAACGCCGCGCGGTAGCCGGCCAGGTTGGACCGCTTGGACAGCGAGTGCACGGTCACCAGGCCGGACGTGTCCCCGCCCCCGATCTCCGGGTGCAGCGCCGAGTACGGCTCGGCGTCCCAGCCCAGCTCCAGGTAGCACTCGTCGCTGACGAGCAGGACTCCATGCGCACGGGACCAGGCGACGGACTCCCGCAACTCCCCCGGCGTCAGCACGCGCCCGGTGGGGTTGGAGGGGGAGTTGAGCCACAGCAGCCGCAGCCCGGCCGGGTTCAGGTCGGTGACCGTGTCATAGGGGACCGGTTCGGCGCCGGCCAGCCGCGCCCCGGCCTCGTACGTCGGATAGGCCAGCCGCGGGAAGGCCACCCGGTCCCCCGGGCCCAGCCCGAGCTGGGTGGGGAGCCAGGCCACCAGTTCCTTGGAGCCGACCACCGGCAGCACCTCGTGGTGCGTCAGGCCACGGGCGCCCAGCCGGCGCTCGCACCACCCGGTGATCGCGTCGCGCAGCGCCGGGGTCCCCCACACGGTGGGGTAGCCGGGGCTGTCGGCAGCGTCGGAGAGCGCACGCCGGATCTTCTCCGGCACCGGGTCGACCGGTGTGCCGACGGACAGATCGACGATGCCGCCGGGGTGGGCGGCGGCGGTGGCCTTGTACGGCTCCAGGCGGTCCCAGGGGAAGACGGGCAGCCGGGAGGAGACGGGAGCGGCGGGGAGCACGGTCGGCTTCTTTCGGTGAGCTTCCTGCGGGTGGTGCCGGGCGGCGGGGCACAAGACGCCCCGGCCCCGTACGGCACGCGCGCCGTACGGGGCCGGGGGGCCTCACACGCCGGCCGTCACTCGTCGTGGCTCTGCGGCGGCAGGGCACTGACCAGCGGGTGATCACGTTCGATCAGCCCGAGCTTGCTGGCGCCGCCCGGCGAGCCCAGCTCGTCGAAGAATTCGACGTTCGCCTTGTAGTAGTCCTTCCACTCCTCGGGAGTGTCGTCCTCGTAGAAGATCGCTTCCACGGGGCAGACCGGCTCGCACGCACCGCAGTCCACGCACTCGTCGGGGTGGATGTAGAGCATCCGCTCGCCCTCGTAGATGCAGTCGACGGGGCACTCCTCGATGCATGCCTTGTCCTTAAGGTCGACACAAGGCTCCGCGATGACGTAGGTCACGCTGTCGTTCCTCCTCGGTAGGGACGGCGATCCGAGCTGGATTCCGCCTGGGGCGCGCGGGAGCGCGGCGTCGTCGATGCTCCGTCCTAGTATCGCGGGTCCGGGTAGCCAAGCGAACACGAGGGGCGGGACAAGAGGTGGAGTTCACCATGGGCGGACAGCTCACGATCCGGGTGGAACCTTCCGACGTGGGAAAACGCGTATCCCTGCGGACGGCCACGGGGGACGGGAAGGGCCGGTCCCCGCGGTTCACCGACACCGTGGGGGTTCTCACATCCTGGGCGGACGGCACGATCTCCGTCGTGCGCCGGGACGGCAGGACGGTGCACCTGGCGGAGTCCGCTCTGGTCGCGGGAAAGGTGGTGCCGGCCGCTCCGGCCCGCCGCCGGGGCCTGCCGGCCGCCGGGGTACGGGAGCTGGCCGAAGTGGCGGCGCGCGGCTGGCCGGCGCCGGAGACCGGCCGGATCGGGGACTGGACCGTCCGGGCTGCCGGTGGCTGGACGGGGCGGGCCAACTCGGCGTACCGGTCCGGGGACGGGCCGCCGGACCTGGACCGGATCGGGGCCTGGTACGCGGACCGCGGACTGCCCGCCCGTCTCCAGGTGACCACCGGCGCGGCCGGCACGGACGAGCTGCTGGACGCCGCGCTGGACCGGGAAGGCTGGAGGGCCGAGCGGCACGCCGTGGTGCTGGTGGCGGCGCTGGCTCCGCTGGCCGACCGGGAACCGGACAGCAGGGTGGTCATCGGTCCGGGACCGGACGACCGGTGGCTGGAGGGCTGCTCGGCCGCCCGTCACGACCCGGCCATGGCGCGGCGGGTGCTGGCCGCCGGGCCATGGGTCCGCTTCGCAGCGGTCGCGGGGGACGACGAGGCCCCGGCGGCCGTCGGGCGCTGCGTGGTGGACGGCCGCTGGGCGGGGTTCGCCGCGCTCGAGGTCGCCGCCCGGCACCGGGGGAAAGGGCTGGCCGGCGCGGTGCTGGGCGAACTGGCGCGCGCCGCCCTGGCGGAGGGGGCGTCGGCCGCCCACCTGCAGGTGGAGACGGACAACGCTCCCGCCCGGGCCCTGTACGAGCGGCTCGGCTTCGCCGAGCACCACCACTACCACTACCGGGTCAACTTCTCGGCCCTGAAGCTGAAGGACCGGGCATCCTGGCCAGAAACCCGGTGAAGGAGAGCCGGCCGGGCGCCTGAGGCGCCTCGTGGGGCCGGAGCTCACCGGCAGCGGGGCCGGCGGCGGAGG
>NZ_BAAAMJ010000010.1:305793-610151 GCF_039529215.1 Streptomyces sodiiphilus
CCCGCGTGCCGCGCGGTGCCTGCCCTGTCAGCCGCGCACCGCGGCCTCCACGGCGGCGATCCGCCTCTCGGGGCCCTCGTCGGCCACCGCGGGCTCGCGCAGCGCCTGCACCAGTGCCGCGGCCGCGTGCTCCGGGGTCATCGGGACGAGCCCCGCTCCCCCGTCGATCATGATGCCGTCGAAGGTGCTGCCGTAGATCTCGGCGAGCCGTCCGGTGTCGATCACCGGCTGGAGCGAGCCGTCGTCGGTGGCCTGCATGGACAGGAACTCGCTGATCGTGCGCTCGCTGAAGGGCAGTTCCACGTCGGCGGCCTGCAGCCACACCCAGCCGGACACCGCGGGCTCGGCGAACTCCTGCATCGCCCGCTCGATCTCCGCCGCGTCGATGCCCTGCGCCTCCCCGGTGGCCTGCAGTTCGACAGGCTCGTTCCGCCCCGTCTCGGCCCGCCGGACGAACGCCGCCCGCACCGTCTCGGCCGCGGCGGCGACATCGATGGCGGCACCTGTCTCACCAAGGTCCGCGATGGCCTGCCCGTCCTCGAAGGTGATGCCGGCCTCCCGGGGCTCCTCGCCGTCCCCGCCGCCGGCCAGGGCGGCGGCGTCGGCCAGGGCGGCGGTCAGCTTCTCCTCGTCCACCGCGTACACCGGTTCGGTGACGCGCTCGGCGCCGAACAGCGAGCCGATCACGGTGATCGGGTTGTAGTCCTGCACCGACGCGGCCCGCACGGTCGCCTCGGTGTCGATGACCAGTCCGGCGACGCCCGGCTTGAGCTCCACCTCCTGGTCGCCGACCACCAGCGTCAGCGGAGAGTTGGCGGACTCGTCCAGCGCGGCGTCCAGTTGGTTCACGGCCGCCTGGGTGCTGCTGCCGCCGATGTCGTGCCCCAGCACCGTGGTGCCCTTGGGGACCTCCTCGGGGTCGAGCACCAGGCCGGCGCCGTAGGCGACCGTGAGGCCACCGACCAGGGCCACGGCCAGCAGCTTCAGCTTGGAGCGGCTCTTGCGCGGCGCCGGTTCGTCCTCCGGCTCCGCGGCGGGCCCGGGGGCTGGCGCGGAGACCGCCGGAGGCGGGAGCGGGCCGGACGGGCTGCCGGGCCGGCCGAGGCCGAAGGGGTCGGGGATCACCGGCAGGGCCGCGGTGTCCGCCGAGGAGCGGGCGGGAGCCGGCGGCAGCGGGCCGCCCAGATCCATGGTGGTGGGCCCGCCGTTGTCCTCGACGTCCTCCGTGCCGCCGGGGGGCGGCGGGGCGGAGGACGCCGCCGCCATGACCGCCGGCATCTCCCCGGTGGCCGGGCCGGTGGTGGGGCCGCTGGGGCCTCCGCCGCGCGGCGGCGGAGGGGGCAGCGGAGTACTGCCGTCCCGGACCGGGAGCGGCGGCATTCCGCCCGCGGGTGCCGGCGGTTCCGGCTGCGGGCCGGGTCCGCCGGACTCCCGTTCCTGCTGCCGGCGGTACCACTCCGGAGGGGTCTGCTCCGCCTCCGGCACCCCGCCGGCCGGCGTCTCGCCGGACGGCGGCTTGCGCGGCTGGAACCAGGAGCTGGTCTTCTTGGCCGGTGCTGCGGCGTCCCCGCCGGAGCCGGCCGGCGAGGCGGCGGCGTCCGCGGCGGTCTCGTCGCCCGGCGGCGCCGGCTCCGGGGTCCCCTCGACGGTCTCACGCACGACGACCGGCGGGATGGGCCGGGATCCGGGGATGTTGATACGCACCCGGGTCGTCATCGTGGTCTCGGTCTTCTTCTCCTCCGGCTGCGGAGCGCTGCTGGCAGCGGGTGTGCCGTACGGCCCCCGGGACGAAGGGGACGAACTGTCAGTTTCACGACTCAAGGCAGGATCTCCCGGTTGGCTACACCGGCCGGCCCGGAACACGACCGGGAACCGGCGGCGAGCCCCACGATACTGGGGTCGCGCATGTGTTATCGCCCGCCGGGTGCCCACTTGTGCGGGGCACTTCCGTGCGACCGCCGGCCGGCCTGCGGGGTCTTCCCGCCAAGAGGCTTGCGCCGCAGCGCAGTTGCCGCCCATCCGGTCCGGCCGTGACCGGCCGGACCGGCCACCGAACGAAAGGGGACGAACCGGACGGCGGGGCCGCGGCGGGGCGGCCGGGCCGCCTCAGGGGGCCACCGGAGGCGCCGTCGGGCGGTCAGCGGCGGTCCGGCACCGCGAACATCGGCCGCTCGGTGGGTGCCAGCGTGGCGCACAGCACCGCCACCGTCATGCCTCCGAGGAGGAACAGGTAACTGCCGAGGCCGGCGGCGAAGACGAAGTCGCCCTGCGGCCGGGAGGCGGTCAGCAGCAGCACGGTCAGCGCCCAGCCCGCGGCCGGGACGGCCGCGCCCACCCGGGTGCGCGTCACCAGGGCGCCGCCCCAGAACAGCCCCGCGGCACCGCCCAGGGCGAGCAGCAGCCCGAACGGGAACCAGCCCGCCTGCACCAGGGAGCCCGCCGCGCCGGTGAGCACGCCCAGCACGGCGAGCACCGGGTAGCCGATCAGCCGCGCGGCACTCATGACAGCCCCGCGAAGATGTCGCCGGAACCGGCCGGCACGGGCTCGCCGGCCGCCACCAGGAAGTACTCCTCGCCCCACAGTGGCTGCGCGAGTCCGTTGGAGAGGGCGAAGACCCGGTCCCCCGGGGCCACCTCGATCTGCGTCGCGTGCGCCCGCATGGCCGCCGCCTTCGCCGCCACCTGGGCGGCGGTGCCCCGCACGGCGAGCGACACCTGTTCGTCCGCGACCACCCCGGGGATGTCGGAGAGGGCGGCGACACCGCGGAACGGTCCCGGTTCCGCGGCCCGCAGTGCCGCCAGCTCACGCTCCGCGGCGGAGCGCGGCACGCAGTTCCACAGGACGCGGGCGACGCGGTGCCGGCCGGCGGCCAGTCCGGCCCCGCGCATGGCGACCCGGTGGGCCTGGATGTGGTCGGGGTGGCCGTACCCGCCCTCCGGGTCGTAGGTGATGAGCACCTGCGGCCGGACCTCGGCGATCACCTCCGCCAGAGCGGCGCCGGCCTCGTCGGTGCCGGCCCGCCAGAAGGCGTGCGGCCGGTCGTTGGAGGGCGCGCCCATCATGCCGGAGTCGCGCCAGCGGCCCGCCCCGCCGAGGAAGCGGTGGTCCGTGACGTTGAGCTCGGCCATCGCCGCCGCCAGCTCCCGGGCCCGGTGCGGACCGAGCCGGTCCTCCCGGTCGGGTGCGAGGTGGGCGAGCTCTCCGGGGATGACTTCGCCCTCCTCCCCCTGGGTGCAGGTGACCAGCGTCACCCGGGCGCCGCTGCCGGCCGCGGCGGCCATCGTGACGCCGTTGGTGATCGACTCGTCGTCGGGGTGCGCATGCACCAGCAGCACGCTGCGTTCCATACCGGTGAGCCTATCCCCCGCCGGCCGGCGGCCGGTCCGGTGCCCGCCACGCCGGCACCGGTCACGGCACCCGTCAGAAGCTGAGACCGCTGATCATTCCCGCCACGTTGGACGTCACCTCGTTGATGGTCGGCGCTACGGAGGAACTGGCGAGGAAGAAGCCGAACAGGACACAGACCAGCGCGTGCACGCCCTTCAGGCCCGACTTCCTGACCAGCAGAACGACAATGATCGCCAGCAACACCACTGCGGAGATGGAGAAGGCCACCGCGGATCACCTCCAGGGGGACGTGGTCGGATCAGGGCAGGGCCAATGACAGTGTCCTACCCACCATGCGCCACGGATCTTAACTGTCGGTGAGTGGGCACGTCGCGGTGCATGGGTGCAGAACAGGGGCGCACGGCCACCGCCGGAGGGTTGACGCCGCGGCAACGCGCACGACACCCGGGGGAGACGCGGGAGCCGGACACTGGGACGACACGGCCGTGCGGGTGCCGTGGCCCGGGCCCCGGGGGCGGTTCGCCAGGACCGCCCCCGCCGGGTGCGGCGGCGCCCGGCGCTCAGTCGTGGGCGACATGCTGCTTCTCCTCCGCGAAATGACAGGCCGAGGGGTGCGTCACCGGCCCGTGGGCGCCACGCAGCGGCTCGGGGGTGGCCAGCGGCGGCTCCTCGCGCGCGCAGCGCTCCCGCGCCTTCCAGCAGCGGGTGCGGAACCGGCAGCCGGAGGGGGGATCCGCCGGGGACGGCACGTCACCCTCCAGGATGATCCTTTCCCTCCGGTGGGTGACCTCCGGGTCGGCCACCGGCACGGCGGAGAGCAGCGCCTGGGTGTACGGGTGGGTGGGGTGGTCGTAGATCTCCTCGTCGGTACCGGTCTCCACGATCTTGCCCAGGTACATCACGCCGACCCGGTCGGAGATGTGCCGCACGATGGACAGGTCGTGGGCGATGACCATGTAGGACAGACCGAACCGGTCCTGCAGGTTCTCCATCAGGTTGATGACCTGGGCCTGCACCGAGACGTCCAGCGCGGAGACCGGCTCGTCGGCCACGATGATCTCCGGGTTGAGGGCGAGCCCGCGGGCGATGCCGATGCGCTGGCGCTGGCCGCCGGAGAACTGGTGCGGATACCGGTTGATGTACTCCGGGTTCAGCCCGACGACGTCCAGCAGCTCCCGCACCCTGCGGCGCCGGTCCCCCTTGGGCGCCACCTCCGGATGGATCTCGAAGGGCTCCCCGATGATGTCGCCGACCGTCATCCGCGGGTTCAGCGAGGTGTACGGGTCCTGGAACACCATCTGGATGTTCCGCCGCACCGCCTTCAGGGCCCGGCGGGAGAGCCCGGCCAGGTCCTCGCCCTTGTACCGGATACTGCCGGCGGTGGGATGCTCCAGGTTCACCATCAGCCTGGCGACGGTGGACTTGCCGCAGCCGGACTCCCCCACGATCCCCAGCGTCTCGCCCGGGTACAGCGCGAAGCTCACCCCGTCCACCGCCCGCACGGCGCCGGTCTGCCGTTTGAAGAGGATGCCCTGGGTGAGCGGGAAGTGCTTGACCAGGCCGTGGACCTCCAGGATCGGATCGCGGGTGCTAGCGCTCACCGAGCGTCTCCTTCCAGAAGTGGCAGGCGCTGCTGCGGCCCTCGCCCATGCCCTCGTACAGCGGCGGCGGGTCGGTGACACAGATGTCCCGGGCCAGCGGGCAGCGGGGGTGGAACGGGCAGCCCGGCGGCACGTGGAGCAGGTTGGGCGGCAGGCCCTTGATGGCGTAGAGCTCCTTGCCCTTGCGGTCCAGCCGGGGCACGGACTCCAGCAGTCCCTTGGTGTAGGGGTGCGCCGGGCTCCGGTACAGGTCACGGACGGGGGCGTGCTCCACGATGCGCCCGGCGTACATCACCGCGATCCTGTCGGCGACGTCGGCGACCACTCCGAGGTCGTGGGTGATCAGGATCAGGCCCATCCGGTACTCGCGCCGGAGCTCGGAGAGCAGGTCCATCACCTGCGCCTGCACGGTGACGTCCAGCGCCGTGGTCGGCTCGTCCGCGATGATCAGCGCGGGCTCCAGGGCGAGCGCCATCGCGATCATGATGCGCTGGCGCATGCCGCCGGAGAACTGGTGCGGATAGTCGTTGACCCGCTCCCGCGCCGCCGGGATGCGCACCCGGTCCATCAGCTCGACCGCCTTGGCCTTGCCGTCCTTGCGGGACATCCCCCGGTGCACCCGGAACATCTCGGCGAGCTGGATGCCGACCGAGTGCACCGGGTTCAGCGAGGACAGCGCGTCCTGGAAGATCATGGCCATCTGTTCGCCGCGGATGGCACGGCGCTCCTCGCGGCTCGCCCGGAGCAGGTCGCGGCCCCGGAAGAGGATCCGGCCGCCGGTGATCCGTCCGGGCGGGATGTCGAGGATGCCCATGACGGCCTGCGCGGTCACCGACTTGCCGGAGCCCGACTCCCCCAGGACCGCGAGCGTCTGCCCGGCGTCCACCGCGTAGCTGACGCCGTTGACGGCCCGCACGGTGCCGTCGCGGGTGGCGAACTCCACGTGCAGGTCCTTCACGTCCAGCAGAGGCGTACCGGGGGCTTCGGTCACGGTGGGCACTCCCTCAGCGCAGCTTGGGATCGAGGGCGTCGCGGACCGCGTCGCCGAGCATGATGAAGGCGAGCACGGTGATGCTCAGGGCGGCGGCCGGATAGAGCAGGATGTGCGGGGCGTTGCGGAACTGCATGCCGTCCGAGGCGATGGAGATGTCCACCCCCCAGGAGACGGTGGGCGGGCGCAGGCCGACACCCAGGAAGCTCAGGGTCGCCTCCAGGGCGATGAAGGTGCCCAGCATGATGGTGGCCATGACGATGACGGGGGCGATCGCGTTGGGCAGGATGTGGCGCAGCAGCAGCCGGGTACTGCCGGCGCCCAGCGCACGGGCGGCCTGCACGTAGTCGTTCTGTCTGACGGTGATGACCGAGCCGCGGGCGATGCGCGCGATCTGCGGCCAGCCCAGGGCGGCGATGACCAGGACCACGGGCCAGATGCCGCCGAGCCGGACCATGCTGAGGAAGACGATGGCGCCCAGGATCATCGGGATGCCGAAGAACACGTCGGTGACCCGGGAGAGCAGGGCGTCCCAGAAGCCGCCGAAGAACCCGGCCAGCCCGCCGATGACGCTGCCGACCAGTGCCACGCCGAGGGTGGCGCACACACCGACCGCGATGGAGGCGCGGGCGCCGTAGACGGTGCGGGTGTAGACGTCGCAGCCCTGGGTGTCGAAGCCGAACCAGTGGCCGGGGGCGGGGCCGTCCAGTGAGCGGCCGAGTTCGCAGCGCAGTGGGGACCGGGTGGCGATGAGGCCGGGCCACAGCGAGATGACCACCAGGAAGCAGATCAGCAGGGCGGAGATCAGGAAGACGGGGTTGCGGCTCAGGTCGTGCCAGGCGTCGGACCACAGGCTGCGGGCCCGGCCCGGTTCGGGAGCGGCTTGGGCCGGGGCCTGCGGGGCGACCGGGACGGCCGAGGGTTCAGTCATAGCGGATCCTCGGATCGAGCACGGCGTACAGGAGGTCGACGAGCAGGTTGGCGAGCAGGAAGATCAGCACCAGGACCACCACGAACCCGACCACGGTCGGCGAGTTCTGCCGCAGGATGCCCTGGAACAGCTGGTAGCCGACGCCCTGGATGTTGAAGATCCGCTCGGTGACGATCGCTCCGGCCATCAGCAGGCCGATGTCCGCGCCGAGGTAGGTGACGACCGGGATGAGGGAGTTGCGCAGCAGGTGACGGACGGTCACCCGGCGCCTCGGCAGCCCTTTGGCGACGGCTGTCCTGATGTAGTCGGCGCGGGTGTTCTCGGCGACGGAGGTCCGGGTGAGCCGGGTGACGTAGGCGAGGGAGACCAGGGCGACGATCAGGCCCGGCACGATCAGTTCCCCGAAACGGCCCTCGGCGCTGACCGCCGGGTTGATCCAGCCGAGTTCGACACCGAGGAAGAACTGGAGCGTGGTGCCGAGCACGAAGGTGGGGATGGCGATCACGACCAGGGTGAGCATCAGGACGGTGGTGTCGACGGCCCTGCCGCGGTTCAGGCCGGTGACCACGCCGAGCAGGATGCCCAGGACGATCTCGAAGGCGATGGCGACCAGCATCAGCCGGAAGCTGATGGGGAACGCCCGGCCCATCAGCTCGGTGACCGGGCGGCCGTTGAAGGCGGTCCCGAAGTCACCGGTGAAGATCTTGCCCATGTAGAGCAGGTACTGCTGCCACAGCGGCCGGTCGAGGTTGAACTCCTGGCGCAGCCGCTGGGCCGTGGCCGGGTCCGGCGCCCGGTCGCCGAACAGGCCGGCCACCGGGTCGCCCAGCGCGTAGACCATCACGAAGATGAGAAAGGTCGCTCCGATGAACACCGGGATCATCTGGAGCAGGCGGCGGATGACGTAGCGCCCCACGGGTCCTCCTTGTGGACGAGGGACGGGAGCCGGAGGGCCCGCGCCGGCCGGCCGCCGCCGGTGGGGAAGGCGGACGGCGGGCCGGCGCGATGTCCGGGCGGGCGCGTGTCAGTCGACGGTGATCTCGGTGTAGACCGGCACCGAGAAGGGATCGAGCCGGACGTTGCTCACCCGCTCCGAGTAGCCGGCGGTGCCGTTCTGGTACCACAGCGGGATGGCCGGCATGTCACGCACCAGTACCTCCTCGGCCTCCTGGAAGAGGTCGACGGCCTCGTCCTCGTCGTCGGCGGAGTTGGCCTCGTCCACGAGCCGGTCGAACTCCTCGCTGCTGTACTCGGCGTCGTTGGAGGAGGCGTTGGTGTAGTAGATGGGCTGCAGGAAGTTCTGGATCAGCGGGTAGTCCATCTGCCAGCCGGTGCGGAACATCCCCGTCATGTTGCGGGCCTGGATCTCGTTCCGGTAGTCGGCGAAGGTCGGGATGGGGTTGACCGTGCAGGCGCCGGTGTCGTCGAGCACGTTGTTGATGCTGTTGCAGGCGGCGTCCATCCACTGGCGGTGCGAGCCGGTGTCGACATTGGAGGTGAGGGTGACGCGGCCGCCGGGCAGACCGCCGCCCTCCTCGATGAGTTCCCTGGCCCGGTCCGGGTCGTACTCGCAGAACTCTCCGCACAGGCCTTCCCGGTAGCCGCCGGCCTCGCCGAGGACGGGCGAGGTGTAGTCGGTGGCCGGGGTGCGGGTGCCGTAGAAGATCCGCTCGGTGATCTCCTCGCGGTTGATCGCCATCGACAGGCCCTGCCGGACCTTCGCCATGTCCTCGCCCTGCCATGCCTCGTCGTAGAGGGGGAAGGAGATGCTCTGGATGATGCCGGCCGGCTCGTTGATGTAGCGGTCGCCGAGATCGGATTCGGCGTTCTGCAGCTGCTGGGAGGGGACGTCGTCGATGATGTCGAGGTTTCCGGCCTGCAGGTCGGTGTAGGCGGTGTTGGTGTCGGTGTAGACCCGCAGCTCCACGCCGTCGTTCCGGGCCTCGTCGTCCCCGTTGTAGTCCTCGTACTTGACCAGGTTCATGGACTGGCTGCGGGCGTAGGAGTCGACCATGTAGGGGCCGTTGCCGACCGGCTTCTCCAGCCAGGCGTCGTGGTCGTCGAAGAACATCCGCGGCAGCGGGACGTAGGCGTTGTAGCCGAGGGTCTCGGGCCACAGGGAGAACGGTTCGGTCAGCCGGACGGTGAACGTCGTGTCGTCCACGACCTCCAGGCCGCTGAGGGTGTCGGCGGTGGGGGACGCGTCCTCATCGGTGGGGTGGACGTCCTCGTAGCCGTCGATGAACTGGAAGAAGTAGCTGTTGACCTGGGTGTTGTCGATGTGTGCGCCGTAGTTCCAGGCGTCCACGTAGGACTGGGCGGTGACCGGGGTGCCGTCCTGGAAGGTCCAGCCCTCCTCGATCGTGACGGTGAAGTTCTGCTGGTCCTCGGTCTCGATCGACTCGGCCATGGCGTCCTCGGCCTCGCCGGTGTCCGGGTTGTAGCGTTTGAGACCGCGGAAGATCATGTCGAGGACCTTGCCGCCCTGCACCTCGTTGGTGTTGGCGGGCTCCAGCGGGTTCTGCGGGTCCCCCCAGGAGGCGCGGATGATGGCGTCTCCGTTGCCGGAACCGGTGCCGCCCCCGCCGTTCCCGTTGTTGCCGCACGCCGTGGCCAGCAGGGCGATAGCCGTAGTACCGGCAACGGCGCAGATCAGGCGCGTGCCTGCACGCATGGGGTGCCTCCTTGGAGCTGCCTGATGTCACATCGGACACCCCATAAGATCGCTTACGCCCTCTTTGTGCACGCAGGACGCCCGACCGGATGCGGACTGTCGCACAAATACGCCCGGATGCCGGACCTCCGGCCCACCCTCCGGGGGCCCCGGGCCGGACCGCCGCGTTCCGGACGGCGAAAGGGCCGCCGGCGCGCGGATGTCCTCCGCACGCCGGCGGCCCGGCCGGCCGCAGCCCGGCTCAGCTGTGCACGACGTCCCGCTCCTCGGCGAAGTGGCAGGCCGATTCGTGGGCGGCGCGGGAGCCGGTGCCCCGGAAACGCTGGGGGACGGCCAGCAGCGGCACCTCCTCGGCGCACTTGTCCTGCGCCTTCCAGCAGCGGGTCCGGAACCGGCAGCCCGACGGCGGGTTCGCCGGGGAGGGCACGTCGCCGGTCAGCAGGATCCGCTCGCGGGTGTCCCGGACCGAGGGGTCCGGCTGCGGCACGGCGGAGAGCAGCGCCTGGGTGTACGGATGGGTGGGGTGGTCGTAGATCTCCTCGTCGGTGCCGATCTCGGCCATCTTCCCCAGGTACATCACGCCGACCCGGTCGGAGATGTGCCGCACGATGGACAGGTCGTGGGCGATGAACATGTAGGACAGGTTGAACTCGTCCTGCAGTTTCTCCATCAGGTTGATGACCTGGGCCTGCACCGAGACGTCCAGCGCGGAGACCGGCTCGTCGCAGATGATGATCTCCGGGTTGAGCGCCAGGCCGCGGGCGATGCCGATGCGCTGGCGCTGGCCGCCGGAGAACTGGTGCGGGTACCGGTTGATGTACTCCGGGTTCAGCCCGACGACGTCCAGCAGCTCCCGTACCCTGCGGCGCCGGTCCCCCTTGGGCGCGGCGTCCGGGTGGATCTCGAAGGGCTCCCCGATGATGTCGCCGACCGTCATCCGCGGGTTCAGCGAGGTGTACGGGTCCTGGAACACCATCTGGATGTTCCGCCGCACCGCCTTCAGGGCGCTGCCGGACAGCCGGGAGATGTCCTCTCCCTTGTAGATGATCTGGCCGGAGGTGGGCTGCTCCAGGTTCATCAGCAGCTTGGCGACGGTGGACTTGCCGCAGCCGGACTCTCCCACGATCCCCAGCGTCTCGCCCCGGTTGAGCGTGAAGGAGATGTCGTCCACGGCCTTGACCGCGCCGATCTGCCGCTTGAAGAGGATGCCGCGGGTCAGCGGAAAGTGCTTGACCAGGTTGCGGACCTCCAGGATCGGCTCAGCCATGGATGGTCTCCTTCCAGAAGTGGCAGGCGCTCGCCCGGCCGCCGAGCGGAGCGCCGTCCGGCTCGGTCACATCGAGCAGCGGCGGGACGTCCGTGCGGCACACGTCCCTGGCCTGCGGGCAGCGCGGGTTGAAGGCGCAGCCGACCGGGATGTCCGTCAGGCTCGGGGGCAGGCCCTTGATGGCGTAGAGCTCGTGGCCCTTGTGGTCCAGGCGGGGGATCGACTCCAGCAGCCCCTTGGTGTAGGGGTGTGCGGGACGCTTGTAGAGCTCGTGCACGGGGGCGGTCTCCACGATCCGCCCGGCGTACATCACCGCGATCTTGTCGGCGACGTCGGCGACCACACCGAGGTCGTGGGTGATCAGGATGAGCCCCATGTCGTACTCGCGCTGGAGCTCGGAGAGCAGGTCCATCACCTGCGCCTGCACGGTGACGTCCAGTGCCGTGGTCGGCTCGTCCGCGATGATGACGTCCGGTTCCAGGGCGAGCGCCATCGCGATCATGATGCGCTGGCGCATGCCGCCGGAGAACTGGTGCGGGTAGTCGTTGACCCGCTCCCGCGCCGCCGGGATGCGCACCCTGTCCATCAGCTCGATCGACTTGGCCCTGGCCTCCTTCCGGGACATCCCCCGGTGCACCCGGAACATCTCACCGAGCTGGAAGCCGACGGAGAGCACCGGGTTCAGCGAGGACAGCGCGTCCTGGAAGATCATGGCGATCTTGTTCCCGCGGATCCGCCGGCGCCGTTCCTCGGACATGGTCAGCATGTCCTCGCCGCGGAAGAAGATCTCACCGCCGGTGATCCTGCCGGGCGGCATGTCGAGGATGCCCATGATGGTCTGGGCGGTCACCGACTTGCCGGACCCGGACTCGCCGAGCACCGCCAGTGTCTCTCCGGCGTCCACGGTGTAGTTGACCCCGTTGACGGCCTTGGCCGCGCCCTCACGGGTGTGGAACTCCACGTGCAGGTCGCGGACTTCGAGCAGCGGAACGCCGGGGACGTCCGCCTTGGTCAGTTCAATCGACACGGCGTTCTCCGTTCGCTTCTCCGCTCACGCAGCCGGGGCGCGCGAAGGACGTGATGGGCCGCCCGGCGGCCGGGGTTGCGTCGCTCACAGCCGGCCCCCTCACCGGAGCTTGGGGTCGAGGGCATCGCGCACGGCGTCGCCCATCATCAGGAAGGCCAGGATCGTGAGGCTCAGCATGATCGACGGCATGACCAGCAGATGCGAGGCGATCCGGATGCGGTCCTTGCCGGTGTTGATGTCACCGCCCCAGGAGATGGCCGGGTCGGAGAGGCCGATTCCCAGGTAGGACAGCGTCGCCTCCGCCGAGATGTAGCCCCCGAGCGCCACCATGGCGACCACGATCACCGGAGCGATGGCGTTGGGCAGGATGTGCCGGGTCATGATCCGCCAGGTGCCCGCGCCCAGGGAGCGGGCCGCGGCCACGTAGTCGGACTGCTTGACGGAGATGACCGACCCGCGCATGACGCGTGCCACCGTGGTCCAGCCGAGGAAGGCGAGGGCCAGGATCACCACATAGGTGGTGCGCCCGTCGAAGGAGACCAGCACCACCATGGCACCGAGCAGGAACGGAATGCCCATGAAGACATCGACGAGCCGGGAGACCACGGCGTCGATCCAGCCGCCGAAGTAGCCCGCGACCATGCCGGTCAGGCTGCCGAAGACCAGCACGATGGCGGTGACACTGATACCGATCAGCACCGAGGCGCGCGTCCCGTAGATGATACGCGCGTAGATGCTCCGGCCGTGGATGTCGTAGCCCAGCCACTCCGGGGAGAAGAAATGGGTCAGCATCGGAGGCTGGAGACTGAGCGACCGGTCGCCGAGCCGCGGGCTGGCCGAGGTGAACAGGCCCGGGAAGGCCGCGATCACCAGGAAGAGCAGCACCAGACCGGCGGCTATCAGAAAGGTGGGCTTGCGCCGCAGGTCGTACCAGGCGTCGGACCACAGGCTGCGCGGCTTGCCGGGGGCGGGGCCGGTATCGGCCGCGGCGCCCGCCTCGGGCGGCACGGAGTCGGTGGCCCTGGTGTGGATCTCAGGCATAGCGAATCCTCGGGTCCAGGACCGCGTAGAGCAGGTCGACGAGCAGAGTGATCACGAGATAGACGATGACGATGAAGGTCACGACTCCCACGACGGTGGAGCCCTCCCGGCTCATCAGCGCCGAGTAGACCACCCGTCCGATGCCGTGGATGTTGAAGATGCCCTCGGTGACGATGGCACCGGCCATCAGGTTGCCGATGTCGACACCCAGGAAGGTCACCACCGGGATCATCGAGTTGCGCATCAGGTGCACACCGACGGCGCGCCTCTGGGTGAGGCCCTTGGCGCGCGCGGTGCGCATGTAGTCGGCCCGCTTGTTCTCCGCGATCGACGTACGGGTGAGCCGGGCGACGTACGCCAGCGACAGCGAGGCCAGGACGAGGGCGGGCAGCAGCAGCTGGCCCCAGGATTCGCTGTCCCGGACGGTGGGGCTGATCCAGCCCAGATTGTGGCCGAAGAAGACCTGGTAGGCATAGCCGATGACGAACACCGGCACCGAAATGAACAGCAGCGTGATGAAGAGCACCGTGGTGTCGATCCTGCTGCCGGCGCGGAGCCCGGCCAGCAGACCCATTCCGATGCCCAGGACGACGGTGATCAGCAGGGCCAGGGCGGTCAGCCGCAGGGTGACCGGCAGGGCGCTCATGATCACGTCGGAGACTTCCCGGCGGGTCGCGACCTGCGTCCCGAAGTCGCCCTGGAAGACGCCGGTGATGTAGTTCAGGTACTGCTGCCAGATGGGGAGATCGAGGCCCAGGCTCGCTCTCATCGCTTCCATCTGGTCTCTGTCGACACGCTGGTCTCCCCACAGCGCCCGCACCGGGTCACCCGGCAGGACGTACATCATGAGAAAGATCAGCAGGGTCGCCCCGATGAAGACCGGGATCATCTGGAGCAGTCGCCGCGCGACATAGCGCCCCATTGTTCCTCCATGTCAGGTTGCGGGGCCGACGGTCCGTTCCGGGGTCTTCCGGAACGGACCGTCGGCCCCATGGCACACGCGGTAGCGGCTCAGTCGGCCGCGCGGTGGTGCTTACTGCTGCGGGCGACCGTCAGTCGACAACCTGGATCTCGGTGATCAGCGGCTTGCCGAAGGTGTCGAAGTTGACGTTGGTGACCTTCTCGGAGTGGCCGGCGTTCACGTTGTAGGACCACAGCGGGATGGCCGGCATCTTCTCGAACAGGACCCGCTCGGCCTCCTGGTAGGCCGCGACGGTCTCCTCGACGGTGGCGGCGGAGTCACCCTCGGAGAACAGGCGGTCGACCTCCTCGTCGGAGAAGAAGCCGGTGTTGGCGCTGGAGTTGGTGCCGTACAGCTCCTTCATGAAGGAGACGTTCAGCGCGTAGTCCATGATCCAGCCACCGCGGTACATGGACTTGACCTCCTTCGCGTCACGCGCGTCGAGGTCGGTGGCGAAGTCCGGCTTCGGGTCGGTCAGGCAGGTGATGCCGGTGTTGTTCTCGATGTCGCTGCAGACGGCCTCGACCCAGTCCTGGTGGCCGCCGTCGGAGTTGTACTGGATGTGGATCTCGTTGTCGGGGACGCCGCCGGCCTCCTCGATGAGCTCCTTGGCGCGCTCCGGGTTGTACTCCATGATCTCGCCGCCGATGCCCGCCTCGTAGCCGCGGACGTTCGGGGGCACGAAGCTGTCGGCCGGCACGCGGGAGCCGAAGAGGATGGTCTCGGTGATCGACTCCCGGTCGATCGCCATGGAGATGCCCTGCAGGACGCGGGGGTCGGTGTCCTCCCAGTCCTCGCTGTACCAGACCGGCACGATGGACTGCATCGCGTTGTACGGCTGCGCGATGGCGCGGTCACCGAGGTCGTCCTCGTAGACCGGCAGGTTCTGCGGGTCCACCTGGCGCAGGACGTCCACGTTGCCGGAGACCAGGTCCTGGTAGGCGGCGTTCGGGTCGGTGTACATCGCGAACGTGACACCGCCGTTCTGCGCCTTGTTGTCGCCGGCGTAGTCGTCGTTGCGCTCGAGGACGATGGACTCGTTGTGGTCCCACGAGACGAACTTGTACGGGCCCTGGCCGACAGGGTTGCTGCCGAACTCCTCGGGGTCCTCGAAGAAGCTGTCCGGGTACGGCACGAACGGGGTGTAGGCCAGCTTGTAGTTGAAGTACGAGACCGGCTCCTCGAGCGTCACCGTGAAGGTGGTCTCGTCCACGACCTCGAGACCGGACATGGTCTCGCCGTCGCCGTAGCCCTCGATGTCCTCGAACCAGTAGCCGTTCTTCTGGCCGTTGGCCGGGTCGGCGGCCCAGTTCCAGGCGTCGACGTAGTTGTCGGCCGTGACGTCGGTGCCGTCGTGGAAGGTCCAGCCCTCGTTGAGGGTGACGGTCCACTCGGAGGCGTCGTCGTTGGGCTCGATCGACTCGGCGGCGACGTGGACCAGCTCGCCGTCGTCGTCGAAGTCCACCAGGTTGCTGAAGAGCTGGTCCAGGACGGTGCTGCCGTAGACCTCGTTGGTGTCCGTGGGGATGAGCGGGTTCTGCGGCTCCCCCAGGTCCACCACCAGAACGCCGTCGGGGTTGACGTCGCCGGCCGCTCCACCGCCGTCGCCGCCGTTGCCACCGTCATCACTGCCACAGGCCGTCGCGGCCATGGCCACGACGATTGCACCCGCTACCCACTTGGCGCTGCGTGCACCACGCATGGGGCTGCCTCCTTGGGAGTCCGCTTTCAATGCAGTCAAGAGCACCGGACCCACGGAGAGTTGACATCCGCACGCCCGGTCTCGCGCGGACGCGGCCGCCCCTTCCGCCCCCCGACGGCAAGGCAGTCACGCCCGATCGCAATGCCCCCAACTATTGGGCATAAACACAGGGCGAACCACCGGATCCTGATTTCATTTTGATGAAGATGAGAGGTTAACAAGTGGCAAAATCGGACAAATCAAGAGGGAACACTCTCCGCTATCCGGACTGATGTGACGCACACAACCCAATCTGTCCGAAAATCGAACAGCGGCCGGAACGCGACGCGGCGGCCCCCTTGACATGCCCGCAACCCTCTGGTGGATTCACGGCAAACCGGACCGACCGGTGTGCCGCTGCCACCCCGCGCCGGGGCGGCGGCCCGAGGGCCGGGACGCCGCCCGCGGAGGGCGCTACTGGCGCTTGGCCCGCGAAGCGGTGCGGGCGCGCTCCTTCTGGTCCAGGACCACCTTGCGGATGCGCACCTCGGCCGGCGTGACCTCCACGCACTCGTCCTCGCGGCAGAACTCCAGGGACTGCTCCAGGGAGAGCTTACGCGGAGGAACCAGGTTCTCCGTCGTATCGGCGGAAGCGGCACGCATGTTGGTGAGCTTCTTCTCCTTGGTGATGTTGACGTCCATGTCGTCGGAGCGGGAGTTCTCCCCCACGATCATGCCCTCGTAGACCTCCGTGCCCGGCTCGACGAAGATGGTGCCGCGCTCCTGGAGGTTGAGCATCGCGTACGGCGTGGCCACACCGGGCCGGTCGGCCACCAGCGAACCGCTGTTGCGGGTGCGCAGCTCACCGGCCCACGGCTCGTGCCCCTCGAAGATGCTGTGCGCGATGCCGGTGCCCCGGGTCTCGGTCAGGAACTCGGTGCGGAAACCGATCAGCCCGCGCGAGGGGACCAGGAACTCCATGCGCACCCAGCCCGAGCCGTGGTTCGTCATGGTCTCCATCCGGCCCTTCCGGCCTGCCATCAGCTGGGTGATGGCCCCCAGGTGCTCCTCCGGCGCGTCGATGGTCATCCGCTCCACCGGCTCGTGCAGCTTGCCGTCGATCTCCCGGGTGACCACCTCGGGCTTGCCGACCGTCAGCTCGAAGCCCTCCCGGCGCATCGTCTCCACCAGGATGGCCAGCGCCAGCTCACCGCGGCCCTGCACCTCCCAGGCGTCCGGCCGCTCCGTGGGCAGCACCCGCAGCGAGACATTGCCCACCAGCTCGCGGTCCAGCCGGTCCTTCACCAGCCGCGCGGTGACCTTGTGCCCCTTGCCGCCCTTGCCCACCAGCGGCGAGGTGTTGGTGCCGATGGTCATGGCGATCGCCGGCTCGTCCACGGTGATCAGCGGCAGCGCCACGGGATTGTCCGGGTCCGCCAGCGTCTCGCCGATCATGATGTCGGGGATGCCCGCCACCGCGCAGATGTCGCCGGGCCCGGCCTGCTCGGCCGGCTTGCGGGTCAGCGCGTCCGTCATCAGCAGCTCGGTGATCCGGACGTTCTGCGAGGAGCCGTCGCGCTTGAGCCAGGTGACGGTCTGGCCCTTCTTCAGGCTGCCCTGCTGGACGCGGCACAGCGCGATCCGGCCGAGGAAGTTGTCGGCGTCCAGGTTGGTGACGTGCGCCTGGAGCGGCGCCCCCTCCTCGTAAACCGGTGCGGGCACGTTCTCCAGGAGGGTGGTGAAGAACGGCTCCAGGCTGTCGCTGTCGGCCGGGACCGTGCCGTCGGCGGGCTGGGTCAGTGAGGCGACACCGTCCCGGGCGCAGGCGTAGACGATGGGGAACTCGATCTGCTCCTCGTCCGCGTCCAGGTCGAGGAAGAGGTCGTAGGTCTCGTCGACGACCTCGGCGATCCGCGAGTCCGGCCGGTCGGTCTTGTTGATGCACAGAATGACCGGCAACCGGGCCTGCAGCGCCTTGCGCAGCACGAAACGGGTCTGCGGCAGCGGACCTTCGGAGGCGTCCACCAGCAGGACCACCGCGTCCACCATGGACAGGCCGCGCTCGACCTCGCCGCCGAAGTCCGCGTGCCCGGGGGTGTCGATGATGTTGATGACGATCGGCTCGCCGCCGCCCTTGGGGTGGTACCGCACGGCGGTGTTCTTGGCGAGAATGGTGATGCCCTTCTCGCGCTCCAGGTCCCCGGAGTCCATGACCCGGTCGTCGACCTGCTGGTGGGACGTGAAGGCCCCGGCCTGCTTGAGCATGGCGTCGACGAGGGTCGTCTTGCCGTGGTCGACATGGGCGACGATGGCGACGTTACGGATGTCCTGGCGCGTGGGCATGCTGCGGAGCTTCTTCCGGTTCGGTGGCTGAGATGGCTCGGCAGACACGTGCACCGGCCTCGTCCGCCATCGTACGGTGCGGCCGGCCGGCACCGGAAAAGCAGTGCCCCGTGGCCCCTTGTCCCGCCGGACGGCGGCCCGGGGCCGGGGCGCCGGCCGGGTCCGTCACTTGCGGTAGCCGATGTCCTGGTACCGGGGCGTCGCCAGTCCGTGGGCTCCCACCCCCGCCAGGTCCGACCTCGCCGCCACCAGCTGCGGGCGCTGGTAGAGCGGCACGGAGCCGGCGACCGCCCAGATCCGCGCATCGGCGCGGTCCAGCAGCTTCGCGTGCTCCTTCTCGTCCAGTTCGCCCGCGGCCTGGTCCAGCAGCTGGTCGATGTGGTCGGTGCCGACCCGGGTGTAGTTCTGCTCCACGATAAGTTCTCCCCCCGCGATCGCCCGCGGCTTGGCGAACAGCGGCCGGGCGTCGGTGGCCGGATAGGCGGTGGCGGGCCAGGAGTACAGAGCCAGATCGAAGTCCCCGGAGGTGATGTGCTCGGCGAAGAACTCCTCCCCGTCCACCTCGGTCAGCTCGGCCCGCACCCCGACGCCGGCCAGCATCTCGGCGATCCGCCGGCCCGTCGCCCGCAGCTCCTCGCCCCCCGCGCCCGCGGGCACCACGAAACGCAGCCGCAGCTGCTCGTCCTGTCTGGTCCGCACCGGGGCGGCGAGTCGCTCGCTCAGCAGGCGGGACCACCGGGCGGCCTCCTTCGCCGCCCGGGCGGTGTCCCGGGCGGCCCGCTCCAGCCGGGGAGCCTCCCGGCCGCCCTCGCGCGCCGCGGCGCTCTGGGCCTTCGCCGCCTGACCGAGCAGCGCCGCACGCAGCCTCGCCGCCGGCGGAGCGGCGGTGAAGCGGGCCGCCGCCTCCGGAGTGCCGGAGGCTGCCTCGCGAAGCCGGTACGCGGCGCCCGCGGACTCCTCGGGGCGGCCCTGCCAGCCGGCCGCCTCCAGGTCCTGGGCAGCGGCCTTCGGCCCGGTGTCCCCCAGCGCCCCGCTGGTGTCCCGGTAACCGTGCTGGGCCGGCATCCGCAGATGGCTTCCCAGCGGGCGGACCGGCAGCCCGGCAGGCGCGTGCACCGCCTCGGCCAGCTTCTCGCGGTCCAGCGCCCGCGCGATCGCCCAGCGGACCCGCTCGTCGCTCAGCACCTCGCTGCGCCCGTTCATGGCCAGCTGGGTGTACGCGGGGGCGTAGGCGCGGTGCACGGTGTAGCCGCGCAGCCGCTTCCTGACCTCCTCCTCGCGCGCGGCGAAGGTCCGGTGGCGCAGCCGTTCGGCCGCGGCCACGGTCTCGGCGTGGTGCTCGGCGGCCCGTGCCGCCAGCGCCGCCGCCCGGGTGCGGGCGCGCTCCTTCCGCGCGCTGTCGCGGCCCGTGTCCCGGGCCGACTCCAGCTCCAGGCGGGCCCGCGCCCAGCGCTGCATGGCCTCGGCGATCTCCTGCCGGCTGCTCACCAGGCTGGTCGCCCCGTCGGGCGCCGCGGCGCCGGGGCGCCGCTCGGCGGCCGAGCGGATCCGGCCGGCCTCGCCCGGCCCGACCTCCACCACGTCGAGCCTGCCGCTGGTGAGGGCGTCCCGCCGCTGGTCGAACGGCACCTCGGTGAAGACGAGTTCGTCCAGCAGCGCGGGGGTGCCCCACCATTCCTTGCTGCGGACCAGGCGGATGGTTCCCTCCCCCCGGTCGACCTCGTCCAGCGCGAAGGGGCCGGCGGTGGCGGGAAGGCCGGTGCGGGACCCGTCGTTGAAGCTGCGCGCCTGTCCCGTCACCGAGCGCGGGTAGAGCGGTGTGAACAGTGATTTCCAGTCGGCGTAGGGCTTGGTGAAGGTGACATCGACCTGGTGCGGGGCGGGGCCCGGGCCGACCTTCTCCACCCGGTCGTAGCCGACGTTCCGGGCCGACCAGTAGGCGCTGTCCTGGCCGCCGAGGGCCTCCCACTGCGCCTCGAAGTCCGCCGCGGACAGGGGTTCGCCGTCGCTCCAGGCCGCGTCCGGGTGGAGCGTGTAGCGGACGGTCTGCCGGGGTTCGCGCGCGGTGATCTCGGCGGAGACCAGGTATTCCTCGTTCAGCTGGGGCCGGCCGTGCTCGTCCAGGGTGAACAGCGTCGGCAGCACCGCGGCGGCCACCTGGTCGGTGACCGGCCCGGCGTCGTACCGGAAGGCGTTGAAGGTGTCGGGCAGCCGGTCGATTCCCCAGGTGACGGCGGACCCCCGGGCGAGTTCGGAGCGGTCGGCGCGGGCGACGGCCCAGCCGGTGCCGCCGGCCCCGCTCACCCCCTCCCGGGCACCTCCGCATCCCGCCAGTGCGGGGGCGAGCAGCGCCGCCGTGACGAGAGCCGCCGCGTATCGCCGGGCCGGGCACCACCGCGCGGCGGTGCCGGTCGCTGACAGGCCTGACATGGTGTTACCTCCGGGGTCCGCCGGCCCTGTGCGATCCGCCCAGCTTTCCGGCTGATCACATGTATTACTCCACTGAAGTCGTCCCGCGGCTCCCCGGCCGGACGACACGGCGAGGGTCCACGGCGAGCCACCCGACCGGGCCAAGGGTCCGCCGCGGACACCGGCCGGGCGGCCCGGACGCAAGGATCCGGCCACCCATTGGGGGGAAACCGGTGCAGCGCCCTTCCCAACCCACTGTGTCGCGCGTCACACTCGCATCGTCCGGTGCTTCGACCACCACTGGAGGTGGTACGCGATGTCACTGCACGATGAGCTGCACGCCGCTCAGCGATGCCTGGAGGGTCTCGCCAGATGCGTGAGCAGGCTGGAGCAGGAGCTGGGCAGCCCACTGGAGGTCCGGCGGGTCCGCAGCGACACGGACCACCTGCGCGAGAGCCTGGCGCTGCTGGCGGCGGCGGCTCCCCCTCCGTCCGCCGCGCATCACGAGATGATCACCGTTCCGGAGGCGCCTTACGACCGCCGGCTGTGGACCGATTCCGACGACGAGGGCCTGGGAGCGGGCGGCCGCCGGGCGCCCTGACCGGCATGCCGGCCGCCCGCCATCCGTGACGGCGGTCCCGTGAGGGGCCGCGTCCGCTCCCGAAGGCCTTCCCGCCACGCCCTCCCTGCCCGACGGACTCCCCCAGGCAGTCCCCGACCGGAGACACCCTTGGCCACCGAAACCGAACCTCCCGCATCCCCCACCCCGCCCCGCGGCGGCGTCAACGGACCCGGCCGGGCGCCCGTCGGCGCCCGGCACCTGCGGACCGACCGGTGGTGGCTGGCGCCCACGATCACCGTCGTGGTGCTGACCGCCTTCGTCGTGTACGCCACCTGGCGGGCCTTCAGCAACGCGCACTACTACGCGGCCCCCTACGTCTCGCCGTTCTACTCCCCCTGTCTGGCGGAGAACTGCGCCGACATGAAGGCGGGCCCCAACTGGCCGCTGTTCGGCGACTGGTGGACGCTCTCCCCGGCGCTGATCTTCCTGGCCCTGCCCCTGGGGTTCCGGCTGACCTGCTACTACTACCGCAAGGCCTACTACCGCGCGTTCTGGGCATCCCCGCCGGCCTGCGCGGTGGCCGAGCCGCACCGCGCCTACACCGGCGAGACCCGCTTCCCGCTGGTGCTGCAGAACATCCACCGTTACTTCTTCTACCCGGCCGTGGTCATCGCGGTGATCCTCACCTACGACGCCGTTCTCGGGTTCCGCAACGCGGACTACGAGTGGGGGCACATGGGCCTGGGGACGGTGATCATGGTGGCGAACATCGCCCTGGTATGGGCCTACACCCTCTCCTGCCACTCCTGCCGCCACATCATGGGCGGCCGGCTCAAGAGCTTCTCCCGGCACCCGGTGCGCTACCGGCTGTGGACGTGGACCAGCCGGCTGAACGGCCGGCACATGGAGTACGCCTGGGCCTCGCTGGTCAGCCTGGCCGTGGCGGACTTCTACGTCTACCTGCTGGCCACCGGGCGCATCACCGACCCGGTGCTGTTCTGACACGGACCGCGGACCGACAGCCCGCCGAGAAGGGGAGAAGCGCGAACGATGAGCACAGTGGAGCGACAGGCGTGGGACGTGGTGATCGTCGGGGCCGGCGGAGCCGGGCTGCGGGCCGCGATCGAGGCCCGCGAGCAGGGTCTGCGGACCGCCGTGGTCTGCAAGTCCCTGTTCGGCAAGGCCCACACGGTGATGGCCGAGGGCGGGATCGCGGCCAGCATGGGCAACGCGAACGAGGCGGACAACTGGCAGGTGCACTTCCGCGACACCATGCGGGGCGGGAAGTTCCTCAACCAGTGGCGGATGGCCGAACTGCACGCGCGCGAGGCGCCGGACCGGGTCTGGGAGCTGGAGGCCTGGGGCGCGCTGTTCGACCGGACGAAGGACGGCCGGATCTCCCAGCGGAACTTCGGCGGACACGAGTACCCCCGCCTGGCCCACGTCGGGGACCGCACGGGCCTGGAGCTGATCCGTGCCCTCCAGCAGCGGGTCGTCGCCCTCCAGCAGGAGGACGCCGCCCGGCACGGTGATCACGAGGCCCGGCTGAAGGTCTTCCAGGAATGCACGGTCACCCGGGTCCTCACGGAGGACGGCGCCGGCGGGCGGGTGGCCGGCGTCTTCGGGTACGAGCGGGAGTCCGGCCGCTTCTTCGTCCTTCAGGCCCCCGCCGTGGTGCTGGCCACCGGAGGGGTGGGCAAGTCCTTCAAGGTGACGTCCAACTCCTGGGAGTACACCGGCGACGGCCACGCCCTGGCTCTGCTGGCCGGCGCCCCCCTGGTGAACATGGAGTTCGTGCAGTTCCACCCGACGGGCATGGTCTGGCCGCCGTCCGTCAAGGGCATCCTGGTGACGGAGTCGGTGCGCGGCGACGGCGGCGTCCTGCTGAACAGCGACGGCCGGCGCTTCATGTTCGACTACATTCCGGACGTCTTCCGCGAGCAGTACGCCGAGGACGAGGCCGAGGCCGACGGCTGGTACGACGACCCGGCCGCTCATCGCAGGCCCCCGGAGCTGCTGCCCAGGGACGAGGTTGCCCGGGCGATCAACGCCGAGGTGAAGGCCGGCCGCGGCTCCCCGCACGGCGGAGTGTTCCTCGACATCTCCACGCGGAAGCCGGCCGAGGAGATCAAGCGGCGGCTGCCGTCGATGCACCACCAGTTCAAGGAGCTGGCCGATGTCGACATCACCGCCGAGCCGATGGAAGTGGGGCCCACCTGCCATTACGTCATGGGCGGCGTCGACGTGGACCCGGACACCGCGGCGGCCACGGGAGTCCCGGGGCTGTTCGCCGCGGGCGAGGTAGCCGGCGGCATGCACGGCTCCAACCGGCTGGGCGGCAACTCTCTCTCCGACCTCCTGGTCTTCGGCCGCCGTGCCGGGCTGCACGCGGCGCGGTACGCCGCCTCCCTGGAGGAGTCCGGCCGCCCCTCGGTGTCCGACGCCGCCGTCGAGGCCGCGGCAGAGGAGGCCGTACGCCCGTTCCACCCGGCCGCCGGGGAACCGGAGCCCGGTTCCGGCCTCCCGCCGGAGAACCCCTACACCGTCCACCAGGACCTTCAGCAGATCATGAACGATCTCGTGGGGATCATCCGGAGCGAACCGGAGATGGCCGAGGCACTGCGGCAGCTCAAGAAACTGCGGCAGCGGGCGCGGCGGGTCGCCGTGGAGGGGCACCGGCAGTACAACCCCGGCTGGCACCTGGCCCTGGACCTGCGGAACATGCTGCTGGTCAGCGAGTGCGTCGCGCGGGCGGCACTGGAGCGCACCGAGTCCCGCGGCGGACACACCCGGGACGACCATCCGGCGATGGAGCGTGCCTGGCGCCGGGTGAATCTGCTGTGCACCCTCCGGACGGATCCGGAGCCCGCGGCGGACGACGGGCGGATCGCCCTGGCCCGGCGGGACCTGCCGCCCGTGCGCCCCGATCTGCTCTCCCTGTTCGAACGCGACGAGCTGGCGAAGTACCTGACCGACGAGGAGCTGACGAGCGAGTGACCACGGCGAGCAGCAGCTACGACGCCCACTTCAAGGTCTGGCGCGGCGATGCCGGCTCCGGGGCGCTGGAGGATTTCACCGTCCGGGTCAACGACGGCGAGGTGGTCCTGGACATCATTCATCGCCTGCAGGCGACCCAGGCGCCCGACCTCGCGGTGCGCTGGAACTGCAAGGCGGGCAAGTGCGGCTCCTGCAGCGCCGAGGTCAACGGCCGGCCCCAGTTGCTGTGCATGACCAGGATGTCGCTGTTCGACCCCGGGGAGACCGTCACGGTCACTCCGATGCGGACCTTCCCGGTGGTCAGGGACTTGGTGACGGACGTCAGCCACAACTACCGCAAGGCCCGGGAGATCCCTTCCTTCGTGCCTCCGGAGGGAGTGGGTCCCGGCGAGTACCGCATGCGCCAGGAGGATGTGGAGCGGTCGCAGGAGTTCCGCAAGTGCATCGAGTGCTTCCTGTGCCAGAACGTCTGCCATGTGATCCGGGATCACGAGGAGAACAAGGAGGCTTTCGCCGGCCCCCGGTTCCTCATGCGGATCGCCGAGCTGGACATGCACCCGCTCGACGACGCCGCGTCGCAGGGGGTGGACCGCGCACGCAGTGCCCAGGAGGAGCACGGCCTGGGGTACTGCAACATCACCAAGTGCTGCACCGACGTGTGCCCGGAGAACATCAAGATCACCGACAACTCGCTCATCCCCATGAAGGAGCGGGTGGCCGACCGGAAGTACGACCCGCTGGTGTGGCTCGGCAGCAGAATCCGCCGGCGGGGCGCGAAGGACTGATCCTCCGGACGCACCCCGGCCGGAGGCCTCGCGGTCGCATACCGGGCATACCGCACCTAACGTGGGCACGGTGCACCCTGTACGCCTGCTGCTTGCCGCGCTGTGCTGCGGGACCGTCCTGCTGCTGGGCTGGTCCGTGGCCGGCGCCCCGGCGGCGGGGCCGGCGGAGCTGGAGCAGGCGGAGGGCATCACCGACCGGGTCGGCGTGCTCCACGGGCGCGAGTCCGAGGTCCGCCGGGCCCTGGACCGGCTGCACCGCCAGCAGCGGCTGCGCCTCCACGTGGTGTATGTGGGCGAGTTCGCCGGGCGCGGCGCCCAGGAGTGGGCGGACGCCACCGCGAAGCGGAGCGGCCTGGGCAGCAGCGACGTACTCCTGGCCGTGGCCACCGGCGAGCGGCTGCACGCGGTGCACGCCCCGCCGGCCAGCGGACTGACGGCGGACACCCTCGCCCAGGTGTCGAGCATCGCGATCGAACCGGCACTGCGGAACGAGGACTGGTCCGGCGCGGCCATCGGGGCCGCGCACGGCTACGCGGCGGCGCTCAGCGGCAACGCCATTCCGGGCCCGCTGGCGGTGCGCGGAGAGGAACAGCCGGGGCGGACCACCGGCACCGGCGGCGGCAGCGTGCTGCTTCCCCTGCTGCTGGTGGGCTCCGCCGCCGCGCTGGGCGTCCTGCTGTACAGCCGCGGCAGGCGGCCGGACGGGCGCCCGGGCCCGGCCCGCCGGCCCGCCCCGGCGGGTGGCGGCCCGCCGACGGCCGCGCTGGAGACGGCCGCCCGGGAGGCGCTGATCGAGCTGGACGACGCGGTGCGCACCAGCATCGAGGAGCTGGGCTGGGCGGAGGCGCGGGCCGGGGCGGAGGCGCGGGCCGGGGCGGAGGCCCGGCCCTTCCGGGACGCGACCACGGCCGCGGTCAGGGAGACCACCGCGGCGTTCCGGCTGCGGCTCCGGCTGGACGAGGCCGGCCCACGGCAGCCCGAGGAGGAGCGGCGGCGGGTGCTCAACGGAATTCTCCGGTCGTGCGCCATGGCCGCCCGGCACCTGGACGACGCGGCGGTCCCGTTCGCGCGGTTGCGGGACCTGGCAGGAGACCCGGCGAGCGCGCTGCGGGAGGCGCGCCGTCGATGGGACGCGGCCGGGGAACGGGTGAGCGACGCGGCCTCGGTCCTGGACGGGCTGATGTCGCGCTACGCCATGGCCTGCCTCGCACCGGTGCGAGACCATCCGCGGGAGGCCGGGGCCCGGCTGGCGTTCGCGGCCGGGCGGCTGGCGGACGCGGACCTGGCGGTGGAGACCGGTGACCGGCAGCGGGCGGCCGCGGCCGTCCGGGCGGCGGAGTCGGCGGTGGACCAGGCCGAGCTGCTGGCCGGCGCCGTCGGGCGGCGCGCGGCGGAGCTGCGTGCCGCGGAGCAGGAGGAACGGCGGGCCCGGGAGACGGCCGCGGCGGACCTGGCCCGGGCCCGGGAGGCGGCGGGCAGGGGCACCGGGCCGGAAGGGCTGGGGGAGGCGGCGGACCGGACGGCGGAGTTGCTGCGGCAGGCGGAGGACGAGCCGGTGACAGGCGGCCGGGAGCCGTTCGCAGCGGTGCGCCGGCTGCTGATGGCGGGAGCGGCCCTCAGCGACGCCCTGGACGGCGTACGGGACCCGGAGGCCGGGCGGGAGCGGGCCCGGGAGCTGCTGGAGCTGGCGCTGCTGGTGGTTCAGGGTGAACTGGCCGCCGCCCAGGACTTTGTGACCACCCGGCGCGGACGGGTGGGCTGCCCGGCCCGCACGGCGCTGTCCGAGGCCGAGCGCTGCCGGGCACGGGCGGCAGCGGTCACGTCCCAGGATCCGCGGTCGGCGCTGCGGCTGATGCTGGGCGCCGACGCGCTGGCCCGGCAGGCCTACCGGCTCGCCCAGCAGGATGTGGACCGCAGGGCCCCTGCCGGGGAGAACGGTGCCCCGCGGAGGCGGAACGGCGCCGCCGCGGCGGACGGCGGTCCAGGGGAGACCATGGCACGGGAGGCCGGCATCCTGCTGCCGGACGGGACGGGAGCGGCACGGTTCGGCGGGCCCGGCAGCCGGATGCCGTCGAACGGCGGCTGAGCGTCCGGCCGCGCCCGGGCAGGGGCCGTCGTTCACCCGTCCGGCGCAACGAGGGTGTGCCCCGTGATCCCCCGGCGGGCGCACGGCGGAACCCCAAGAGCGCGCAGCATCCGCCGCGCCGGTCCACACCCCGGCGTACGCCCCCGCCCACCGGCCGCTTCGATGGCCTGATACGTGTGCGGGGGGTGAGGCGCTGACGTAGGGTCGGGCATATGCGGACCGGGGGTGAGGAATGAGCGAGAGCAACCTGCCCTGGCAGGTGATCCGGCAGGACGAGAACGGCAGCCGCTACCGGGTAGGACACTGCGCGACACGGGCGGAGGCACAGCGCCTCGTCCGCCGTCTGGAGCTGGGCTCCGGCGCACACCCGAGGAGCACGGCGGGCCGCTACCTGGTGGAGCGCGTCGCACAGGGAGACAGCGCGCGCCGCTGACCACGTGCACAATCGGATAGGTGGACTGTTTTGTCCGCTTTCTCCGGCGGTGGCCGGAGAATCATCCGAGCAGGGGCGTGGAGAGCGTGAGCACGAGTCCTTCGGCCGAGCGGGGCTCCCCGGCGGGAGCGCTGACGCGGACGACGCCGCACACGCTGCTCGACGTCCTGCGCTCGGGCGTGGTCATGATGGACGCCCGGGGCCGCATCCTGCTGTGGAGCCCGACGACCGAGGAGATCCTCGGCTGGTCGGACACCCAGGTGGTCGGGCGTCACCTCACCTCCCTGCTGCCCGAGGGCGCCCCCGACCCCGGTGTGCACATCTACCGCAGCCTGCACCGGGAGACCCGCTGGCAGGGCACCCTCACCGTCCTCCACCGCGACGGCCGGCCCGTGGAGCTGTACAGCCACGCCGCCCTGATGCGGGACAGCTCCGGAACCCCGTTCATTCTCGCCAATCTCGTGGAAACCGAGCGGCTGCGGCCTCTGGAGCACGACCTCGCCGCGCTCGACGCGCTCTTCTCCGCCTCCCCCCTGGGCATCGGGATCTTCGACACCGACCGGCGCCTGATCCGGGTGAACGAGGCGCTGTGCCGGCTGCAGGGCGTCTCCGCCGGCAGCCTGCTGGGCCGCACCCTCCCCGAGATCCTGCCCTCGCCGGGCGCCGGGCAGCTCGAGAGGATCCAGGAGGAGGTCCTGGAGACCGGACGATCCGTCATCGACCTCGTCACCATCGCCCCCGACGGCCGCGGCGCCCGCTCGGTCTCCCTGGGCCGCCTCACCGACGGCTCGGGGAAGACCCTCGGGGTCGGCTGCACGATCATGGACATCACCGAGCGGCGCGAGGCCCTGGAAAAGATCGAACGCGCGCGGCAGCGGCTGTCCCTGCTGGACGACGTCGGCATCGTGCTCGGCGACCACCTCGACGTCCGGCGCATCGCCGAAACCCTGGCCCAGATCCTGGTCCCCCGCTTCGGGGACTACTCCTCCGTGCTGCTGTTCGACGCCGTGGCCCACGGCGGTGAGCTGCCCGACCCCGACCGGCTCACCTCCTCGCCCCTGACCCAGTTCGGCGCCGCCGCCAGGACCCACACACCCGCCGTGGACCGGCTGCTGCGGATGGGACAGACCGTGGACTTCGAGCCGGAGTCCATCCTCGGCTCGGTGCTCACCTCGGGAAACCCCGCCCTGGTGGGGTCCCGGGAGCTGCGCGCCGTCAGCTTCGCCCAGGATCCCAGGGTCGAGGCAGCCCACGACCTCGCCATCCACTCCCTGCTGACCGTGCCGCTGCGGGCCCGCGGCACCGTGCTCGGCCTGCTGATCGTCAGCCGCGCCGGCGAGCGGGACGGCTTCGACCACGACGATCTGGCCCTTGCCATGGAGATAGCGAACCGGGCCAGCATCTCCCTGGACAACGCGCGGCTCTACACCCGGGAGCGGGAAAGCGCCCTGATGCTCCAGCGCAGCCTGCTGCCGCAGCACGTCCCCTCCCTTCCCGGCGTGCGCCTCGGCTACCGGTACGTGCCCAGCAGCTCGCAGTCGGAGGCGGGAGGCGACTGGTTCGACGTGATCCCGCTCACCGGGGGCCGCACGGCGTTCGTGGTGGGTGACGTCATGGGCCACAGCCTGCGGGCCGCCGCCACCATGGGACGGCTGCGGACCGCCGTGCGCACGCTGGCCGGGCTCGGGCTGCCGCCCGCCGAACTACTGCACCGCGTGAACGGGCTCGCCGACGACCTGGCTCCCGGGCCCGACGAACCGCTGATGGCCACCTGCGCGTACGCCGTGCACGACCCCGCCCGGCACAGCTGCACCATCGCTCTCGCCGGACACCCGCCGCCGGTCCTCATGACCTCCGGCCGGGACAGCGGGAGCTGGACGGCAGCGCCCCTCGACCTGCCCACCGGCGGCCCGCTGGGCGTGGAGGGCGTCGTGTTCGAGGAGCGCGAGCTCCAGACGCCCCTGGGCGCGATCCTCGTGCTCTACACCGACGGCCTCATCGAGAAACGCGGCGAGGACATCACCGCGGGCATCGACCGGCTCAGCGCACTGCTCTCCACCCGCACCACCGGGCGCACACCCTCCCTCGACGCCCTGTGCGAGGAGGTGCTCGCGGCGCTGGGCATCCGGCCGGGGGAGAACGGCACCGCCCGGGGACTCGCCGATGACATCGCGCTGCTCGTCGCCCAGGTCGACGGCCTGCCCGGAGCCGGGGCCGGTGTCCGCACGGCGGCCTGGACCTTCCCCGCCGAACCCCCGGCCGTCCGCCGTGTCCGGGCAGCGGTGCGGCAGACGCTTCTGCACTGGAACCTGCTGTCCGTCATCGACGACTCCGTGCTGATGGTCAGCGAGCTGTTCACCAACGCGCTGCGCTATGCCCACGGACCTGTCGAGGTGCGCATGGAGCGCGGCAGTTCGCTGCGCATCGAGGTGTCGGACCCGACCGCCGATCCGCCGCTGCGGCGGGCGCCCGGCCCGGAGGACGAGGGAGGCCGGGGACTGCAACTGGTGGCGCGCGAGTCGCTCCGGTGGGGAACCAGGCCGGAACCCCCGGGAAAAACGGTGTGGTTCGAGCTCGGCCTTCCGCCGGAGGCCGGCGCTCCGCCGCGCTGACCCGCGGTCGCCGGGAACCCGGGCGGCCCTCCCCGCCGCCCCGCCCGGTCAGCGGACCGGCAGGTGGTACCCCGCGCGGTACCGGTCGGCCGGGAGCACCACGTCGGCCGTCTCCACCGGGCGGCCGCCGGCCCGGAAGGTGCGGGTGATCACCAGCACCACATGCCCGGGAAGGCCGCCCAGCACTGCCGCCTCGGCGGCCAGCGCCGGGCGGGCTCCCACCTCCTCGTCGACGTTGTCCACCTGCACGTCGATGGCCGCCATCCGCTCGACCACCCCCCGGCCCGCCAGCGGCCCCTCCTCGGGAAGCATCACCGGGGTTTTCCCGGTGAGCAGCAGCGGCTCCCACGAGGTGGAGAGCATGACCGTCTCGCTCCCGGTGCGGAACACGTAGCGGGTGCACATCACCTCCTCGCCCGGGTCGACGCCCAGCCGGGCCGCGATGCCGGGAGCGGCCTCCTGGCGCTCACTGCGGCCCTCCCAGCTGCCGCTCACCCGGTCGTCGGCCTGCTCCTGCCGGAAGACACTGCCGTCACCGATGATCCGGTAGCCACTGCGCGAGATCCGGCGCGGCTCGGGCCGTTCGCGCACGTAGGTGCCGGAACCGGACCTGCCCTCCACCAGCCCCTCGGCCATGAGCACCTTGCGGGCCTCCAGTGCGACCGTGTCGGACACGCCGTAGGCGGCACGGATGCCGGCCTGTGAGGGCAGCCGGGTGTGCGGCGGCAGGGACCCGTCGGCGATCTGCCGCCGGAGATCGTCGGCGACTCGGAGATATGCGGGCTGCTCACCGAACGGCACGGACCCTCCCAGGGACACACCCCGTACGGGGTGGACGAATCGGGACCAGCTTGACAACGCGGCGTCGGGGGCGGCAAGAGACGGCCAGGGTTTCACTCGAAGTGATGACCCCTGTTCAGGTGTCACGCGAACGACGACGCACGCCCCGGACACCCCCGCCTCATCCGCCGTGTCGTCACGGGGTGTCAGGGCTGGACCTGCACAAGTTTGTTCGGGGTACCCAGTCCCGCCAGGATCACCCGGTTGGGCACGGCCGCCTCGTCGATGGCCCCCGCGACCTGCCGCGGCGACGCCTGCGGGTGCTCCGCGAGATACAGGGCCGCGGCGCCCGCCACGTGCGGAGCCGCCATGGAGGTGCCGCTGATGGTGCGGGTGGCCCGGTCACCGCCGGTCCAGGCGGAGGTGATGTCCGAGCCCGGAGCGAAGACCTGCACGGCCGGGCCCCAGTTGGAGTACAGCGCCCGCACGTCGCTGCGTCCGGTGGCGGCGACGGTGATCGCCTCGGCCACCCGGGCCGGGGAGACCTGCGAGGCGAGCTGACTCTCGTTGCCGGCGGCCACCACGTAGGTGATCCCGGACGCCACCGAGTTGCGCACCGCGTCGTCGAGCAGATCGGTGGCGCGGGCACCCAGACTCATGTTGGCCACCGCGGGGCGCTCGGCGTTCTCCGTCACCCAGTCGATCCCGGCGACCACCGTCTCCAGGCTGCCGCTGCCGCTCTCGTCGAGGACCTTCACCGAGACCAGCGAGGCCTTCTTGGCGACCCCGTGAGCGGCTCCCGCCGTCGTTCCCGCCACGTGCGTGCCGTGCCCGTGGGCGTCCTCGCCGTTCCCTCCGTAGGCGTCGAAGCCCGGGGCGGCGCGGCCCTCGAAGTCGGTGTGCCCGTGGTGGATCCCGGTGTCGATGATGTAGGCGGTGACGCCCTCGCCGCCGTGTTCCGGATAGGTGTAGCGCCGGTCCAGCGGCAGCCGCGGCTGGTCGATCCGGTCCAGCCCCCAGGACGGCGGCGACGGCTGGGTCTCGGCGGACAGCCGCACCCGCTCGTTCTGCACCACCGCGTCCACCGCCGGGTCGGCCGCGAACCGTTTCGCCTGCTCCTCGGACGCCTCGATCGCGTAGCCGTTGATCGCGCGCTTGTAGACCGTGGTGATCTGCGCGCCGTAGGAAGCCGCCAACTCCGCGCCACGGGTGGAGGCCGCCTCCACTCCGGCATCGGCGAAGGAGACGATGTAGCTTCCCTCGATAGCGGTGTCCGATCCCGCGTTGAGGATTTCGCCGGCCGGGGGCGGCTCCGCCGCCGGAAGCGCGGCCGCCGTTGCCAGCATCACCGCCGCCGCCACCGCGGCCGGCACCACCCCCCGCAGCGGCCTGTGCCCGCCCCCTGTCCTACTGCCCTTCCCTGCCATCGCTCGCTCCTCTCACGGACGCGGCGGCACGAGGCCATCGGCCGGCCTCGGAGCCACGCTGACCCGCCCGGCAATCACCACAAGCAATCGCCCGGACACTGTGCGCTATCTATTCCCGTCAGGGGGAACCCAACCCGGATCGGACCGTCCGGCACAGCGCTTTCACCCGAAGTAGCGACCCCGCACGGCCGCCCGCGGGCTCGCCCGGCAGGCAGGCACGGCCTCCCCCGTTGCGGCTCCCGGGCACTGTCGGTGGGGCGTGGCACCATCTCCCGGGTGACCAGCAGACCCGCCTCGGCCCAGCGCCTGCAGGACCTCGCGCGGCTGCGCCGCGTCCGCGACCGCATCGACCGGGAGTACAGGCAGCCGCTGGACGTCCAGGCGCTCGCCCGGGATGTCCACATGTCGGCCGGGCACCTCAGCCGTGAGTTCAGGCTCGCCTTCGGCGAACCGCCGTACTCCTACCTGATGACGCGTCGCATCGAGCGCGCGATGGCCCTGCTGCGCCGCGGCGACCTCGGCGTCACCGAGGTCTGCTTCGCGGTCGGCTGCTCCTCGCTGGGCACCTTCAGCACGCGCTTCACCGAACTGGTCGGTGTGCCGCCGAGCGTCTACCGGCGCCGGGCAGCACGCACGACGGAGGGCATGCCGCCGTGCCTGGCGAAACAGGTGACAAGACCGATCAGGAATCGAGAAGCCCCGGCCGCAGAGCCGCAGCTAGCGTGACGGCCATGGACATCACCATTCACGCCGCCTTCCTCCCGCACAGCGACCCGGAGGCCTCCCTGGCCTTCTACCGGGACGCCCTCGGCTTCGAGGTCCGCAACGACGTCGGCAGCGGAACGATGCGCTGGATCACCGTCGGCCCGGCCGGCACGCCCGGGACCTCCATCCTGCTGGCCCCGCCCGCCACCGACCCCGGCATCACCGACGACGAGCGCCGCACCATCACCGAGATGATGGCCAAGGGCACCTACGGCTGGATCCTGCTGGCCACCAGGGACCTGGACGCCACCTTCACGCGGCTCCTGGCGAGCGACACCGAGATCGTCCAGGAGCCCACCGAACAGCCCTACGGCATGCGCGACTGCGCCGTCCGCGACCCCGCGGGCAACCTGGTCCGCATCCAGGAGCTGCGCTGAGCCGTCAGCCCGAGGAGGGGAACACACGATGAGCACGGCCGGGGACACGAACACCCAGGCGTCCGCGCCGCACGCCGCCGACAGCCACGACCTGATCCGCGTACAGGGGGCACGCGGGAACAACCTCAAGGACATCAGCGTCGAGATCCCCAAGCGCCGCCTGACGGTGTTCACCGGGGTCTCCGGCTCGGGCAAGAGCTCGCTGGTGTTCGACACGATCGCCGCGGAGTCGCAGCGGCTGATCAACGAGACCTACAGCGCCTTCGTGCAGGGCTTCATGCCGTCGATGGCCCGGCCCGAGGTGGACGTGCTGGAAGGGCTGACGACGGCCATCATCGTCGATCAGGAGCGGATGGGCGCCAACGCCCGCTCCACGGTCGGCACCGCCACCGACGCCAACGCGATGCTGCGCATCCTGTTCAGCAGGCTGGGACAGCCGCACATCGGCTCCCCCAACGCGTACTCCTTCAACGTCCCGTCGGTGCGGGCGGCCGGCTCGATCACCGTCGAGCGCGGCGCCGGCCGCACAGAGAAGAAGACCTTCTCCGTCACCGGCGGCATGTGTCCGCGCTGCGAGGGCCGGGGCACGGTCTCCGACATCGACCTGACCCAGCTCTACGACGACAGCAGGTCGCTGGCCGAGGGCGCGATCACCATCCCCGGCTACAAGGCGGACGGCTGGATGGTGCGGATGTTCACGGCCTCGGGCTTCCTCGACCCGGACAAGCCGATCCGCGACTACACCGACAAGGAGCTGCACGACTTCCTCCACCGCGAGCCGGTCAAGGTCCGGATCGAGAACACCAACCTGACCTACGAGGGGCTTGTCCCCCGGGTGCGGAAGTCGTTCCTCTCCAAGGACCGGGAGGCGATGCAGCCACACATCCGGGCGTTCGTGGACCGGGCCGTCACCTTCACCGACTGCCCCGACTGCGGCGGCACCCGGCTCAACGAGGCCGCCCGCACCTCGAAGATCAAGGGGGTCAGCATCGCCGACGCCTGCGCGATGCAGATCAGCGACCTGTCCGAGTGGGTCGGCGGCCTCGGTGAACCGTCGGTGGCACCGCTGCTCACCGCGCTGCGGCGCACCCTCGACTCGTTCACCGAGATCGGGCTGGGCTATCTCTCGCTCGACCGGCCGTCGGGCACCCTGTCCGGCGGTGAGGCGCAGCGCACCAAGATGGTCCGGCACCTCGGCTCCTCGCTCACCGACGTCACCTACGTCTTCGACGAGCCCACCAGCGGCCTGCACCCCCACGACATCCAGCGGATGAACGGCCTGCTGCTGCGGCTGCGGGACAAGGGCAACACCGTGCTCGTCGTGGAGCACAAGCCGGAGACGATCGCGATCGCCGACCACGTGGTCGACCTCGGCCCCGGTGCCGGTACGGAGGGCGGCACCGTCTGCTTCGAGGGAACCGTCGAGGGGCTGCGGGGCAGCGGCACCCTCACCGGCCGTCATCTCGACGACCGGGCCGCGCTGAAGGAGAAGGTCCGCACGCCCACCGGCACGCTGGAGATCCGGGGTGCGCGGGCGCACAACCTGCGCGATGTCGATGTCGACATCCCGCTCGGGGTGCTGGTCGTCGTCACGGGCGTCGCCGGGTCCGGCAAGAGCTCGCTGGTGCACGGGTCCATGCCCGCCGATGCCGGTGCGGTGTCGGTCGACCAGAGCGCGATCCGCGGCTCCCGGCGCAGCAACCCGGCGACGTACACCGGGCTGCTGGACCCGATCCGCAAGGCCTTCGCGAAGGCCAACGGCGTCAAGCCGGCACTCTTCAGCGCCAACTCCGAGGGCGCCTGCCCCACCTGCAACGGCGCAGGCGTCATCTACACGGACCTGGCCATGGCGGCGGGGGTGGCCACCACATGCGAGGAGTGCGAGGGCAAGCGGTTCCAGGCGGCGGTGCTGGAGCACCACCTCGCGGGCCGCGACATCAGCGAGGTGCTGGCCATGTCGGTGGCCCAGGCGGAGAAGTTCTTCGGCTCCGGCGAGGCCCGCACGCCGGCCGCGCATGCCATCCTCCGCCGGCTGGCCGATGTCGGCCTGGGCTACCTCAGCCTCGGGCAGCCGCTCACCACGCTCTCGGGCGGCGAGCGGCAGCGGCTCAAGCTGGCCACCCGGATGGGCGAGAAGGGCGGCGTCTACGTCCTCGACGAGCCGACCACCGGCCTGCACCTCGCCGACGTCGAGCAGTTGCTCGGCCTGCTGGACCGGCTCGTCGACTCCGGCACCTCGGTCATCGTCATCGAGCACCACCAGGCCGTCATGGCCCACGCCGACTGGATCATCGACCTGGGTCCCGGCGCCGGCCACCACGGCGGGCAGATCGTCTTCGAGGGCACCCCCGCCGATCTCGTCGCCGCCCGCTCCACCCTCACCGCCCGCCACCTCGCCGACTACATCGCCCCCTGACACGCGCCCCCTGCCCGGCACCCGCCCGGGCAGGGGCGGCACGCCGCCCGCCCCGGAGCCGGTTCGGCTCCGGGGCGGGCCGATGCAGGTACGGGGGCCGCGGCCTCAGGAGACGGCGTCGCGCACGGCGTTGATGACTCCGGTGTTCGAGATCATCCCGATGTGCCCGAGGCAGGCGGTCTGGCGGTTGTCCGCCCCGCTGAGGACCGTGCTGCTGCCCGGGATGATGACCAGGTCACAGGGCGAGCGGAAGGTCGTGTAGGTGACGTTGCCCGGCGTCGGGTCACCGGCGTTGAGGTTCTTCAGGAAGCTCGATCCGGTGCTCATCTCTCTGCAGGAGGTGATGAGGAGGTTGCAGAACCCGGCGATCACGGTCCCGTTGTTCGGCCCGCCGAGCGACACCCAGTCGTCGACCCGGTCGGCGCCACCGAGGTACTTGATGTAGTAGCGCGAGGAGAGACCGCCCATCGAGTGGGTGACGATGTCCACCTTGCTCGCGCCGGTCTTCCGGAGAACCTCGTCGATGTAGTCGGACAGCTCTCGCGCGATGGTGACGTTGGACTGGAACGAGTTGTATCCGAAGACGTGAAGCTGGTCGTCGGAGTAGCCGTTCGCCCTGAAGTTCGCGGTCATCGTGGAGAACTGGCCGCTCTTGCCGGAGAAGCCGTGCACGAAGACGACGGGCTCGGAGTTGTTGGCTTGCGCGGTGCTCGCGGTGAGCGGTACGACCAGCACGGCGGCCAGCAGGGCGAGGAGGGCAGCCCGGACTTGACGCAGGCGCATCTGAACTCCTGTCGGGTGAGCAGCGGAAGCTGCGGTGTGGGAGGTTTCAGGGCGCGCGCGTCCCGTACCGGGAGCAGTCCCCTGCTTCCGGTGGCGTTAGATTACTCACAAGTAGCCTGCCGTTCACATCACGGAAACATCACAGTGCGGCAGACGGCCTCGTGGACCGGTCCTCAGCGAGTCGATACGGTTGAGCCATGGCCGCACCACCGGGCTGGATGCGCCCGCCGCGCGCGGAAGGCTGGTTCGCGGAGGACCTGGACCGCCTCCCCGAGGCGCCTCGCCACACCGAGCTGATCGACGGAGCCCTCGTCCTCACGACGTCACACCGGCGGTCCTGGCACGGCCGCCTTGTCACTTCCCTCACCGCCACGCTCATGGCGAGTGCGCCCACGGGTTTCGAGGTCGAACGGGAGATGACCATCCGCCTTGATGAGCGCAACCGGCCGGAGCCGGATCTGCTCGTGACAACCGCCCCCTACGACCCGGACCGCACGTGGTACGCGCCGGAAGAGGTCCAGCTCGTCGTCGAGGTCGTCTCACCGGAGCCCGCGCACCGCGATCGCACGGTGAAGCTGCACAAGTACGCCGAGGCCGGGATCCCGCACTACTGGCGTGTCGAGGGAGAGAACGGCACCCCGTCGCCCACGTCTACGAACTCGACGAACCCACTGGCGTCTACGCGCCCGCCGGCATCTTCCGGGACACTCTCAAGCGCCCCGTGCCTTTCGAGATCAGCCTGGACCTCGACAGGCTCACCCCACCGCGGAGGCATGAGTCAGCCGAGAGCTCGACCAGACGAGGCCTGTCAGACCGAAACGACACCATTCCACGCAATGTGGTGTCACATTGCGAGCGAAAGGAACCGCCGATGGCCCGAACCGTGATCGATCTTGATGGTGAGATGGCCGCCCAGCCCAAGGGGTTCCACGGCAGGAAGACCGAAGCCGCTGCCGTACGGACCGCAATGGAGGACGACGTCAAGCGTCGACTTCGGCAGCAGTTCATCGATGCGGTCAAGTCGGAGGAGCTCGACTTCAGCGAGATCGTCGATAAGACGAAAGTGCCCGACTCCGCCAAGGGCCCGAAGGCCACTTGAGTGAGCGCCCCATTCGTGGCCGACAAGTCCGCTCTCGCCCGGTGACACCGACCGCTGGTGGCCGCTTCCCTGGATTCCCTCCACAAGCGCGGCCTCGCTGAGCGCAACAACGCCACCATGCTCCACCACGAGGGGGCGGGGCCCCGGCATCGAATTCTCCGCCTGTCGGGGCCCACCCCCTATTCGTCATGCTCGCTGATGTGGTGCCGTCGCATACGCGCATCCGCGTCAGAGACCGCAGCCCCATCACCTGCCGCGTAAGCCCGCTCCCGGAAGCGGGCCAGGTGGGCACAGGTGACGCAACCGCTCACCGGCTCGGGCCGGTCGGCGCTCGGAACGCGCAGGTGTGAACTCGGCACGTCGTCGTCTTGCGTCATGGGGGCGGACCGGGCTTCGGCGGAGGCCATCCGCGCGAGGGTGTCGGCAGCCTTTGCCAGAAGTCGCAGGGAGTGTGCGGGGTCAGGGTCCGCTCGGCCGCCGTCGCGGGCGATGATCAGAGCCTGCCGAATGGTCGCCGTGTGTCGGGCCTGGTTGGTCCCCCCGGGTAGGCGTGAAGCCCACGCCATGGCCGCCGGGACCAGAGCGTGGACATGTGCGCGGAGTCGCCGCCGCAATGCGGCGATGACCCCGCCGTGAGCCCGGCCGTCACGGGTGAGCAGCAGAGCCAGAAGCACGTCACTCCGGACCTCCGTCATATCGGTTCCGGCCGGAAGTGTCGATGAGTTGAGCCGCTGAGACACGGTGTCTGAGATTCCCATCTGATGTCGGGTCACGTCACTGCCATGAAGAGAGTGCACCCATGAATCTCAAACTGGCAACCTTGTCACCTGAATCTTCAGAGTGAAGTACATGCGTTCTATCGATTTGAGCACCTGGGTGCTGTAAGACTGCACCTCGCCGGGCTCATTCCGCACCCGAGAAGGAGAAAACGACACCATGCCCAATGTGCGAGCCGTACCGACGCTGCGCCGACGCCGCCTCGGCGAGGCCCTGCGGAGATACCGCAACGAGGCTTCCCTGAGCCTGGAGCGGGTGGCGGGCATGATGGGCTGGGACGAAAGCAAGCTGTCACGCATCGAGAACGCCAAGGCCCGCGTGAAGCCGCAGGAGGCGGCGACTCTGCTCAAGCACTACGGCGTCACGGACCCCGAAGTCGTGGCTGCGCTGGAAGCGTTGGCCCGTGACGCCGGCAAGCAGGGCTGGTGGCAGGCGTACGGCGATGTGGTCGGACTCAGCTACAAGGACTACCTGACGCTGGAGACCGACGCGCAGAGCACCCACATCTACACCCCCAGCCTCATCCCCGGCCTGCTTCAGACCGGTGCCTACGCCCGCGAAATCGTGGCAGGAATCAGCACGACCCGGACCCCGGAGGAGGTCAACGCCCTTGCTGAGATCCGGAAGACACGCCAGGCCATCCTGACGACAAGGCCCGGCGGACCGCTCAAGTTCTGGGCCGTCATCCATGAAGCCGCACTGCACCAGCGCTTCGCCTCCCAGCCGACGCTGATGCGTGACCAGCTGCGCCACCTTCTGGACATGTCCCAACTGCCCAACGTGACCATCCAGGTCATGCCCCTGTCCGCGACTCCCCATCCAGGTCTGCTGGGACCGATCGAGGTGGTCCGCTTCCCCTCTCCCTGGCCGACCGTGGCGTACCTGGAGAACCTGCGCGGAGGGCACTTCATGGAGGGGAGCGAGGACGTGGCAGTCTTCGAGGCAGCATTCGAACGCGTCGTCGCTGCCGCGCTCCCCGTGGACGACTCCCGGGAGGCCATCCGGCAGCTCATGGAAAGGGACAGCACATGAAGACCGCTCGTTCGCCTCACTCGCGCATGGCCGCACCTCGCACCGGCGGATGGCGCAAGTCCACCTACAGCAACGGCGCCGAGGGCTGCGTCGAAGTCGCCGGCCTCCCCGGCGGCCTGGCCGTCCGGGACTCCAAGGACCCCGCCATCCCCGGCTTTCGGGCCGGTACCGGCGCCTGGAACGCCTTCGTCCGGGCGGTCGGCACCGACCGCCTCTGAGCAGCACCCGTGCCGTCTCCCCGTCCCGAGCCGGGGAGACGGCCGCGGCCTTGTGGCGCACTGTCAGCCGGTGACCACTGTCAGAGGGAGCAGCGACCTGGCACGAAACCCCCGAGGCCAGTCCGAGAGGTTGAGCCGGAGCAGAGCCTCTTTGATGTCCGAAGCCCTCCGGTGTGTACGCAGGGAACATCCGGTAGCCATGAGTCATGACACAGATCCCCGTAGAGTCCATCCGTGACGTCCGCGCACACTTCGCGGAGGTCGTCGAACGGGCCGATCGCGATGACCAGCCCACGGTGATCACACGACGAGGAAAGGAAGTCGCCGCCGTCGTATCGATCCAGGTTCTGCGTAAGTACCAGCAGTGGGAGGAGTGCGAGATCAATCGCATCATCGACGAGCGGATGGCGGACCGCTCGGCCGGCGTCCCCATCGAGGACGTCATGAAGGAAACGCTGGCGCGCGGTGAGTGAGTACCGCACCACCTTCCGGCCCGAGGCCTTTTCCAGGCGGTGGTGAAGGCGTCCGCACCATCCAAGCCGATCTTCCTCGGGAACGCTCGACTTCAGCGAGGTCGTCGATAAGACGAAAGTGCCCGACTCCGTCAAGGGTGCGAAGGCTCCCTTTGAACGCCCCCGTGCCCTGGCCGACAAGTCCGCTCTCGCCCGGTGGCACCGACCGCTGGTGGCCGCGGCCCTCGATTCTCTCCACGAGCGCGGCTCACTGAGCGCAACAACGCCACCATGCTCCACCACGAGGGGGATGGGCCCCGGCATCGAATTCTCCGCCTGTCGGGGCCCACCCCCTATTCGTCATGCTCGCTGATGTGGTGCCGTCGCATACGCGCATCCGCGTCAGAGACCGCAGCCCCATCACCTGCCGCGTAAGCCCGCTCCCGAAAGCGGGCCAGGTGGGCGCAGGTGACGCAACCGTTCACCGGCCCGGGCCGGTCCGCGCTCGGGGCGCGCAGGTGTGAACTCGGCACGTCGTCGTCTTGCGGCATAGGGGCGGGGCGGTCTTCGGCGGAGGCCATCCGCGCGAGGGTGTCGGCAGCCTTCGCAAGGAGTCGCAGGGAGTGTGCGGGATCGGGGTTCGCTCGGCCGCCGTCGCGGGCGATGATCAGAGCCTGCCGAATGGTCGCCGTGTGTCGGGCCTGGTTGGTCCCACCAGGTTGGCGTGAAGCCCACGCCATGGCCGCCGGGACCAGGGCGTGGACATGTGCGCAGAGCCGCCGCCGCAGTGCGGCGATGAGTCCCCCGTGGGTGTGGTCGTGGAGGGGCAACAGGAGGACCAGTGCCACGTCGCTGTGCACGGCGGCTACATCAATGCGTGGCTGCGTTCGAGGGTGGACGTAATGCATGAGTCTCCCGGCCAGTTGAACTGATTCTTGCGATTTTCGGAGAGCAACTTCGCTCGCTCAGAACAGATCGCACTGACGAGGTGATCGACAGTCAGGCACCAAGAAAAGCATGCACCTTTGGGAGCCCTACTCGCAATATTGCAAGTGAAACCCCCAAAGAAAGAAACCTAGTTCGATGGACTTGCGTACCCTCTTCGCGGCACACTGCACCCATTGGGCTGGCACGTATTCCCAGTTGCGATGTACCGGCCCCCGAACCACCGTGCTCGATACCCGCAAAGGACCCAGCGCTCATGCCGACCGTGAAGCCTGTTCCCACCCTGCGCCGACGGCGCCTCGGAGGCCGTCTGCGTGACCTCCGGAACCAATCCGGTCACACGCTGGAAGCCGCGGCAGCGCTCGTCGGCTGGGACGCCACCAAGCTGTCGCGCATCGAGAACGCGAAGGCGAACATCAAGCCGAACGAAGTGGCGCCCCTCGTCAGCGCTTACGGTGTCGAGGATCAGGAAGTGATCGCAGCCCTGGAAGGACTGGCCAGGGACGCAGGGAAACGGGGCTGGTGGCAGACCTACGGAAGCGTCGTGGCCCACGACTACCGTGACTACATCGCACAGGAGGAAGACGCCGAGTCCACGCACATCTACTCACCCAACCTCGTCCCCGGGCTTCTCCAGACCGGGGCTTACGCGCGAGAGGCGATCGCTGCCACGGCGATCACCCGCACCCCCGAGGAAGTCCACGCGCTCGCAGAGGTCCGCAAGACCCGCCAAGCAGTCCTCACACGCCCGGAACGCCCGCTGACCCTGTGGGCCGTGATGCACGAAGCCGCTCTGTACCACCGCTCGGCCTCACGCCCGTCGATGATGCGAGAACAGCTGCGGCACCTGCTCGACATGACGGAGCTGCCCAACATCACCATCCAGGTCATGCCGCTCACCGCCACAGCACACCCTGGGATGATGGGCCTGTTCGAGGTTGTCCGCTTCCCCCAGCCATGGCCCACCGTGGCGTTCCTGGAGAATCTGCGAGGTGGCCAGTTCGTGGAAGCCGATGACGACGTGAAGGTCTTCGAGATGGCGTTTGACCGGGTTCTCGCCGCAGCGCTTCCCGTGGATGACTCACGAGAGCAGATCCGGACAATCATGGAAGGAAGCACTCTGTGAACCACAACCACGACATGCACACCGCCGACCTGAGCGCGGCAGCCTGGCGCAAGTCGTCCCACAGCGCGAACGGCGGCGAGTGCCTCGAAGTCGCCGACCTCCCCGGCGGCCTGGCCGTCCGGGACTCCAAGGACACCGCCATCCCCGGCTTCCGAGCCGGTACCGGAGCCTGGAACACCTTCGTCCGGGCAGTCGGCACCGACCACCTCTGAGCAGCACCCGTGCCGTCTCCCAGCCCCGAGCCGGGGAGACGGCACGCGGCCTTGTGGCTCGCTATCGGCCGGTGACGGCTGTCAGCGGGGTCAGCCAGGATGAGCACCGTGCCGAAGACAGCAGCGGACTACACGTGGTTCTCCAAGGAATTCCCGCTCCTCGCCGAGGCGTACTGCTTCACACTCGTGCGTGACGTGTCTCCAGACGACCTGATCAACCGGCTCGGAGGCCGACGAGAAGGCACCACCGACGACATCACAGCCTTCGTCGACCACTCCTACGGCCCGACACTGGACGGTGACTTCGGTGCGATGGCCGCCCTCGGTCCCTGGACGCTGCTGATCGAGCCGAACGGCTATCTGGGCGTCAACGAAGAGCGCGCGATGCCCGCGTCCGCCGGGACATGCTGGGTCTCGCACTTCGTCAACGTCAACCGCGTCGGCGCGTTCCTCTGGGCCGAGGACGAAGAGGCGCGGCTCCGCTTCGACCCCATGTTCCCGAACCACCGCTGGGGCTCCACACCAGACGCTCTCCTGGAGACCATGCGGCACATCGGTTTCCACCTCGGAGACGAGAAACCGGAGAACTGCCTGTCCCGGCAGGCGGCGTTCGCCCTTGCCGGACACCTGACGGGCGTGTCCCTGTCCGCCCGCCTGCTCATGGAAACGACCTACACGCTTGCGAGCCTGCCCCACTCACAGCCCGGCCGCGTCTGACTGGATCTGCCATCGCTTCGTCACGGGCATCTGATCGTTGCCCGATCCGACGGTGCGTCCCACGCCATGCGTCCGCCGGACTTGACCAGTCGGGTGCGCGGGGTGTCGGTGCCAAGGATCTCGCCGTCCCACAAGCGGGTTTCAGCTGGACGGCTTGGCGTCCCGGGCACCGAGGGTGGACAGGAACCTGGCCCGACGTAGTCGAGGAACCGCTGGTGCGGGCCGATGACGAGGAAGTCCGAGGACCTTGAAGTGCTCGTTGTTGCACGAGCTAGGTCACACGATGCAGACCGACCGCGGACTTGCCGGGGCCGGGTCCGCCCTGGACCACCAGGATGGCGGAGGGCGAGCCGGTGACCAGGTCCGTCTGGTTGCGCTGGATCGTCTCGACGATGTCCCGCATCCGGCCCCCGCGCGCGTCGCAGCTCGCGCAGGAGGAAGTTGTCCGGCTGCGGGGGCCTGCGGCGCTGGATACGGGCGATATCGGCGGGGGTGTGGGCCGGCGGGCGAGGCCCGCGCGGTGCAGGCGAGCGGGCGGCCCGTGGGCCGGTCTTCCGGCAGGGCATCGTCGGCGGCCTGCCTCAGCGCGGGGACGCGACCCGTAGCCGTTCGGCCTCGGTGCCGGCTTCGGACGGCATGCCCGAGGGCACTCCGGGCACGGAGATCTCGTCGGAGTAGTCCTCGACGACGCGCTGCGCGCAGCGCAGCCGCCGCTGCAGGACTACCACGCCCGGCGCGTCCTGGTGTGCCTCGAACCACTTCTTCGCGAGCGGCGTGGTCCGCAGCACGACCACGGGCTCGTTCTCGGCATCGCGCACACCGCGTCGACCGACGTACCAGGGCCTGGGCTCGTCCCGCACGTCGACCCGGCTGATAACCAGTGACTCGCCGCCCCGCCCTCCATAGGCAGCGGCCCGCTCCTCGGCCTCGCGTCGGTTGGCGATGCCGTCCTTCCCGCTGGCGGAAGCCCTCGCGACCGATCCGTCGGTCATCTCGGCCAGCCGCGTCCCGTAGCGGTCGTACGCGTGGTCCACCGGCTTCTGCTCCAGCGCGATGATCTCGTCGTGTGGTGGTGCTCATGTACATCCCCCTCATGGCGTTCCGCGGGACACCGCCACGGCATGCACCCGCACCCCATCGAATGACTAACAGAACCGGACGGTGACGGACCGTCCGGGACTGCAGTCAGTCAGCCAGTTCCCGGACCAGCGCTCCGACCTCCGCCCGCCAAGCGCGAACCTGGTTGTACGTGGGTCCGATCTCGTACTGGTGGTAGTGGCAGCCCAGGCACAGGTGCGACCAGACGGACCTGGCCCGGCGGGCGGTCTCCGGCGTCGTGTAGCGGTGGAGGCAGAGGAGCTTGGCCCGCATGGTGGTGCCGGAGAGTCCCGGCACCGCGGTGTCCAGCACCCGGTCGACGCAGATCTCCAGGGCCGTCCGCAGGGCGAGCGAGGCCCCGCGGTGGCGGCCCGCGGCCGTGGCGGCGGAGAGATCCCCGGCCAGCAGCAGGTCGGCCGTCAGCAGGAGTGCTCCAACGGCTGTGTCGGATGCCGGCGAGGCGGCAGCGGAGGCGGTGGGAGCATTCATCGGACGGCCTCCTCCGGCTTGCGGATCTTCTGCGCCATGGTGTCGACGAGGTCGACGAAACGGTGCGGGTCGGTGATCCGCGCGCCCTCGGCATGGGCGCCGTCCTGGCACCGCTTGAGGGTGTCCACGGCGTGCTGCCCGCAGCGCGTACGCAGTTCCCGGTAGACGTCGCCGGTCCGCCGTGCGTCGCCGAACAGGGCCAGCGCAGCGACCTTCATCAGCTTGTCGGCTCCGGTGACGGCGGCCTGCAGCGCGTGCTCGGGACCGCCCGCGCGGTGGTGCCGGATCCAGGCGGCCTCCAGGAAGGCGTTCTCCAGGGCGATGCGGCACAGGCTGGGCAGCACGTGGGGGACCGGGTCGGTGACCGGGTGGACCTTTACCCGGGAGGGGACTCGGGCCAGAACCTCGCCCTGCACGGCCTGTTCACCCAGCCGCGCTTCCTCACCCTCGTCCGGTCCTTCATCAACTTCGTCCCGTCGAAGCGGATGAAGCGCATCGCGAAGCCGCACCAGTTCCACGCGGTGACCCGGGCGGCCGAAGCCGTCCGCACGGCCTCGGCGAGCGACGGGAAGGCTGGCGTCGTCTGGCACACGCAGGGCTCGGGCAAGTCCGAGGAGATGGTCCTCACCACCACCATGGTGATGAAGGACCCGGCTCTGCTGAACCCGACCGTCGTCGTCATCACCGACCGCACGGACCTCGACGACCAGCTCTACTCGACCTTCCTGGAGAGCGAGATCCTCCCGGAGGCGCCGAAGCAGGTCCTCACCCGCGCCGAGGTGCGCGAGGAACTGGCCGCCAAGCGCGTCGGGGGCATCCTCTTCACAACGCTCCAGAAGTTCGGGCGCACCAAGGAGGAGAAGGAGTCGGGCGCGGACCACCCGCTGCTGTCGGACCGCCGCAACATTGTGGTCGTCGTCGACGAGGCGCACCGCAGCCACTACGGCTCCCTCGACGGCTACGCCCGCCACCTGCGCGACGCGCTCCTCGCCTTCACCGGCACCCCGCTCTCCCAGGCCGACCGCAACACCCGCGAGGTGTTCGGCGACAAGGGCGACTGCAACGGCTACATCGACGTCTACGACCTCAAGCGCGCCGCCGACGACGGCGCCACGGTCAAGGTGTTCCACGAGAGCCGCGTCATCCAGCTCGTCCTGGACAAGGACATCGATCCGACGACGATCGACGAGGAGGCCGACCGCATCACCGACGGCCTCGATGACACCGAGCGCCGCCGCGTCGAGCAGGCTGTCGCCACGATGAACGCGATGTACGGCGCGCCCGCCCGCATACGGGATCTGGCCGAGGACCTCGTGAAGCACTGGGAGGAGCGGCGCGAGCGGATGGAGCCGTTCGTCGGCGTCTCCGAGACGGGCGGCGCGTCCGGCAAGGCGATGGTCGTGTGCGCGACCCGCGAGATCTGCGTCCGCGTCTACGACGCGCTGCGCGAGCTGCGACCCGAGTGGCACAGCGACGAGGTCGACAAGGGCGCCATGAAGATCGTCTTCTCCTCGAACTCGCGCAAGGACGCGGAGCACCTGCTCGCCCATGCCCTGCGCGACGGCCAGCGCAAGGCGGTCATCAACCGGGCGAAGGACCCCGACGACGAGCTGGAGCTGCTCATCGTCAACAACATGCTGCTGACCGGCTTCGACGCCCCTCCGGTCCACACCATGTACCTGGACCGGCCGCTCAAGGGCGCCAACCTGATGCAGGCCCTGGCCCGCGTCAACCGGCGCTTCCGCGCCAAGGAAGACGGCCTCCTCGTCGGCTACGCCCCGCTGACCGAGAACCTCCAGCGGGCGATCGCCGAGTACACCGAGGCCGACCGGCAGGACCGCACGCTCGGGCAGGACCTCGACCGGGCGCTGGACGAGCTGCGCAACGAGTACGACGTGCTCACCGACATCCTGCGCGGCTTCGACTGGCGGACCAGACTGGCCACGCCGTCCAAGACGGCGTTCATCGACGCGGCGATGCGGGCCGCCAACTACCTGCGGGACCCGCGCACGGCGGGCAACGACCCGGAGAAGCTCGACGATCCCCGCCAGACCCTCGGCCGGCGCTTCCGGGAGCACGCACACCGGCTGGAGCGATTCTACGCGCTGTCGGCCAGCGCGAAGAACATCGGCGAGCGCTTCCCGGACCACCCGGCGTGGCGGCGGGACATCCAGTTCTTCGTCGAGGTGCGGGCCTACATGGCGAAGTACGACGCGATGGACCGCGAGGCGCGCGGCCTGCCCGTCGCCAGGGACGTCGAGCTGTACCTCGCGCAGCTGACCTCATCGGTCGTCGAGACGGGCGGAGTGACCGACCTGTTCGCCGAGGCCGGGCTGGAGACCGCCGACCTCACGCACCTGAACGACGCCCTCGTGGCGCAGCTCCAGAACAGCGAGACCCCGCACCTGGCGGCGGAGGCGCTGCGACGGCTCATCGAGCGGAAGATGCGCGAGGTGACGCGGCACAACATCGTCCGCCGTACGACGTTCTCCGAGCGGCTGCAGGACCTGATGGTCCGGTACATGCGGCAGCAGTACACGAGCGCGGAGCTGATCGCCAAGCTGGTCGAGATGGCGAAGGAGGTCATGGACGACGCCCGCCGCGGCGAGAAGTTCAACCCTCCGCTGGACTGGCGCGAGCTGGCCTTCTACGACGCGGTCGCGGACCACGGCACGGCGCGCTCGGTGATGGGCGACGAGGTGCTGGCCGGCATCGCCCGCGAGCTGGTCGCGGAGGTCCGCAGCAAGCTCAAGCCGGACTGGATCGCCCGCGAGCCGGTCCGCGCCCGTCTGCGCAGCGCCATCAAGCGCCTCCTGGCCCGCCGCAACTACCCGCCGGACCAGGAGGCCGAGGCGATCAACCTGGTCCTGAAGCAGATGGAGCACTTCGCCAACGAGTGGTCGACGAACGGCACCCCGGAGAGCCGTACGTGACATCGATACGGCAACGGACCACTTCTGCTGCTTGCCGGTCCAACCGGCCAGCAGGATTGGCAGTACGCAGGCGGTAACGAGGTGGACAGTTGGACATCAACGAACAGCAGAACGGGGCAGATTGGCCTCTCGGGCACGGCTGTTCAGTGGCATCAGCTCACCGGTGTCCTGGCTGATCTGGAAGACATAGCCCCGCGCCTGGTCCGCAAAAGCGGCGGCTGGGCGGCTGATGTCCGACGTGCTGAGCAGTATCAACCGTCGCCCCTCGGCTGCCGCGATTCCGTTCAACCTCTGCAGCATGGGCGTCGACAGGCGTGAGCTACCCTTCCTCCACTCGATCCAGAAACGGTCGGATCGGAACACTGAGTCGCCCAGGCCCCTTGAGACGTCGCCGAACCCCCGCTCCGTCAACTGCGCGACAACGGCCTCCACCAACGCGGTGGGCGAAAGCTGAAATGAAGAGGTCACGGCGTTTTCCTCAACCTGTTCGCGGCACTCGGTCTCGGGTCGCCCGTACTCAGCCGCGTCGCCGCAGTGGAGCTCGTGAGCAACGAAGTCGGCGAGCCGAGAGAGTGCAATTCGGTCGCGCGGAACCCCCGGTTCCGAGCTGCTCACCTGCCCACTGACCCAGGCGCCCAGGTCGACGCGCCGCCAGACGCCCTCGTGGCCGTACCGGACGTCCACAAGCCACCCGAGGGCGGGCTTCAAGGAGACGCGCACGTCCATGTCGTCCGTCCGCGCGTCGAGAAACCGGCCCTCCCCGTGCTGGATGATCTCCACGTCAAAGCTTACGATCCCGCTTCTCAAGGCACGGTATCGGTTACCTGCCATCACGCGGTCTACGGTTACACGACGCGCAGCGAGGAGATCCGCCAGCTCGGTGAGTTCCGATGTTCCTGGTTCGTTCCAGCACCATGGTGAGGGCAGCGGTTCTCTGCGTTCAGCAGCCACAGCACAGGCGTGGAGAGCGTCCACCAGCGTCTCGTCAGAGGTGCCCTGAAGCGGCCACACGAGGAGGTTCCCGTGCAACACGTCCATGCCGTCGACGACCGCCCACACTTGTGTGTAACGCTCGCGTACGACAGCGAGAGCTACCCCTCTGTCCGTCTCATCAGCAAGAGTGATTTTCAGGACGTTCTTGCCGTCCAGGATGTTCGCCCGTGACGCCCACATCGGATGGCGCTCCACCAGCAGGCCGTGCAAGCTCTGGAACTTCAGGTACCACGACATTGCACTGACCATGTCGCTCGTCGGAAAGCCCATCAGTTGCTCCAGTCCCCCTCGTTGACCTCGATCAGCCCGGCCATACCTGCGCCAACCGCACACGTTACCGGTCCAGGCGACGCGCTTGGTCACCTGGTGATCGCCTCCCCGCCGGACTCCGTTCCCTCATCCTCGCGCCTTCACGAAACGGGGCCGGCCCTTCGGCAGGGCAGGTCTGCGGAGTGAGGATCGCCGCGTACGCCGCATGAGCCAGGATGCTTTGGGTTCCGGCAGGTAGGCCGAGCCGGTTCCAGTGGAAGATGATGTGGTAGGCGATGACCTCCCGGAGTCCGCGGTAGAGGGTGCCGTCCTGGGCCGCCATGCCGAGCTCGCGGCCCGCCTGGCGGAATGACGCGACCCAGTCCTCGGCGGAGGCCAGGCCCTCACCGGGGTGCAGCATCGGGCTGGTGGAACTGGTGTCGGCAACCATGAGCTTCAGCAGGTCACCGGACATGGCGCTGATCTTGTCCGGGGTGGCGTTGCCGGGCAGGGGTCGCTGCTGGGTGATGCGGTGCCAGACGTCTGCTTGCTCGTACCACTCCAGGCCTGCGGCACGCATCAGCGTGGCGCACAGCAGAATCGACACCTCGCGGCGCCCGAGCGGCGCACCGCCGGTCAGCGCCCGGTGCAGGACGGTGCGGCTGTCGGCGTGGAACAGGTCGTGGGCGATCGCCATGCCGGTGTCACCACCGAAGGCCGCGGCCTCGGGTTCGTAGATTCCGGGCCACCAGCGGTGGAGCTCACCGCCGACGACAAGGCGGTCGAGTACGAGGGACACACGGTCCGGCACGGGGGCGGCTTCCGGGGTCAGTAGCCGAAGCCGCCAGCAGGGGTTCTTACGAATGAACCACCAGTGACTGATCTGGGCGGAGCTCTGGACGGCGTCGAGGGTCGGCAGCAGTTGGCGGGCGGCGGTCTGCTCGGCTGCTCCCCAGTCGGCGAACTGGAGGTACAGGTGTCGCCATGCAGGTTGGCTCTGGGCGGCCAGCGCTTCGCGGCCAGCGTTCCGGTAGACCGTGACAGCGGCGGTCAGGTCGGCCGGCTCCATCCCCGTGCGGGCGGCGACGGTGTGGATGTCGGCGCCGGAGAGGAGGTCCAGGACTGCCCGGGTTGTGGCGTCGAGGGCGGTGGGGCGGTTCAGTTGATCAGCAGACATGCGTCCCATCCCGAGGTCGGTGCCGCTTCGGTCGCGGCGGTGGTCAGCGCGAGGGCGGTACCCGCCTCGCCTTGGAGCAGCCCGGCGCCGCGTCCAGGGGTGGACTGGGCGTGGCGGGCCAGGGCATCCGCCAGGGAGGGCAGGGCGGCGCGCACACCGGTTCCGGCCGCGTCGTGGGCGGCACGCCACGCGGTCTGGTAGACGCCCGCCCAGCCGTGGCACAGGCCGGGATCGGTCAGCCGGGCGGTCTGAACGGGGTCGTTCAGGCAGGCGACGAGGGCGTGTTCGGCGGAGTGCTGGTTGCCCGGGTCGCCGGTGGCGATGGCGGCGAGTTGGCACGCGCGGGCGAGGCCGGGGGTCCCGTAGCACCAGCTCGGCCGGGCGGGGGCGGGCTGGAGAGTTCTTCCCGTGCGCAGTTCCGGCAGGGTGATGTGCTCCGGCCACCAGGGGCCAGCGGGACCGTTCTGCTGCCAGGAGTCCAGCCACGTGAGGATGGTGGCGATGGCCTCGGTGTGGCCCTCCACCGTGATCCCTTGCCGCATCGCCTGCGCGAGCAGCATCAGGGGGCCGGCGATCCCATGCGCCGTGCCGAAGTTGGCGTGGCCACCGGCGAATTCGGTGGAGTACTTCAGGTTGGGGTCGTGATCGACCCACCATCCGGGCAGCGTCGTTCCGTCATCCCCGCGTAGGGGCCAGGTCAGGGTGACGAGGTAGTCGAGGATGCGGCCCAGGGCGTTGCAGCCGGGGTCGCGGCGTAGAAGGTAGGCGCCGATGCCGGTCAGGCCGTAGAAGAGGTCGTACTCGCGGAAGGCGGGGCGCCGCCCCGTGCGGCGGCGTGCCTCGGCGGCGGTGATGCGGCGGTGGGCGCCGGCGTTCACATGCCGGTCGATGGCGGCCAGCGCGTTGCGGTACCGGGGCGAGTCGGGGCTGAGTGCGGTGTGCAGCATGAACGCCGCGGCGGGCGCCCCGAGGTACAGGCCTGTGACGTCGGAGGCGCTGATGTCGGCGGTGACGGCGTGCTTGATCCAGGTGTGGGCCTGGTGCCAGGTCGCCCGCCCGGTGTGGGCGCGTTCGATGTGGAGCAGTGCGATTCCGGCGGCACCTGTGGCCAGACATTGTGATGTCCAGGGTTCGGGTACGGGGGCGGGGATGGCCAGACGGCCGGCCAAGTCGTCCGCGAGGGTGAACAGGTCAGTTGGTGTGGGCACGGTGGGCTCCCGAGCTGCGGACCATGTGGCGCTGGGCGCAGGCTCGTACCAGCCGGCCGGTGATCCGTTCGCGGTCGGGGTCGACGGGCAGAGCCCGGATGTGGTGCTCGTGCAGGAGGGATCGCAGCACGGTGTGCGGGTCGCGCTGCTGGGCTAGTTGCTCCCGATAGGCGGCCAGGGCGGCGGCGCGGTTCTGCCATGTGGTGGCGATGGCGTGGCCGCCGGGCCGGGACCGCAGTGCGGTGCGGGCGGGGTCCGCCAGGGCGAGCGCGTTGTTCAGCAGGGCCCGGTCCAGAGGCCCGTGTTCCCGGGGCAGGTTGTGGGTCAGCCAGCCCGCGGCTCGGTCGGCATCGCCGGTGAAGGACTCCGCGAGCTCGAACATGCTCGCCGCGGCCAGGGCTTGAGCGGTGCTCCTGTCGTCGGGTGCCGCGCGGATCTGCGCCATGCAGGCAGCGGAATCCGCGGCGAAGACCGTGTGAGCGGCGTCCATCGCGGGCCCGTGGCCGTAGCGGCCGGTCTGCGGCTGGTAGGTGCACAGCTCCAGTTGGGCGGCCAGGTGCTGCTGGTGCAAATGGGCGGCCCAGTCGTGGACGTGGGCGGCGGCCTGCCTGTAGGAGTCAGCATCGGGCAGCGTCAGGTAGAGCTCCAGGTACGGGGCGGAGTCCGGTCGGCTCGTGTCGCGGTGGCGGCGGAACCACCATGCCGGCGCAGGGTCGAACCGCCGGAGCAGGCTGTCCAGATGACCGGTCAGGATCTCGTCGACCCGCATGGGGTGGACGTGGAGTCGGGCGTGCAGGACGGTTGACCGGCCCGGCAGCAGGGGCTCGGTGGTGACAGGGCCGTGGGTGAGGTCGGGCGGCTCGGTTCGCTGGGCGGCGGAGTCGTCCAGGGCGAGGGGGATCAGCAGCTCGTGCGGGCGTCCGATCCAGGCACGCTCGTCCTGGTGGACCGTCTCACGCAGCTCGATGCGGCGGGTGCTGTCCAGCCGGGTCCGCAGCAGTGCTCGGTGCATCTGCTGCCCCAGGTCGATGGGGAGTTGCTGGTCGTACTCCACGACTGCGACGCGGTCGGGCACCCGGAGCAGGTCCCGCCACTGGTCCAGGGCCTTCTCCCAGTCGGCCATCGGGGCGGTGTGAGCAGGCAGCTCCGCGGCGGTGATCAGCCACCGGGCGGGGGCCAGAATCGTCTTCTTGTAGCGGACGCGAGGCAGGTACGGCAGGCGTGCGGCGGCCCCGAAGGCGAATGCCTTGTACACGGCGCACCGTGCTGTGGTGATCTCCGCCAGGAATCGAGCGAGCGGTGGCGTGTGGATTCCGGCCTCCAGGGCGTGGGGGACGCGGGGCTCGATGCGGCGGCCGGTCGACATCTGCACGAGGTAGAACTGCCGGGCGTCGGCGGTGACCGCCAGGTCTTCCAGCGGGATCACACCTGGGCCGGGCTCATGGTGCTCGCCGAGGGGGATGACGTGCGGCAGGAGCCGCATCGTGCGGGCGACGTTCTCATTGCGGCGGCGGCGCGGGGCGAACGAGAGCTGCGCCGGGATCGCCTCGGGCGCGGTGATCGCGTAACCGGCGGTGAGCCGGTCCTGGGCGTCCGGGGGCAACAGGTGGGCGAACCGTCCGAACATGCTGCTGCCCGGCCTGGGCATGCCCGTGATCCGGAGCCGGTAGTCGCCCCGACGGACGGCCTCCGCAGAGGCGGCGTGGATCTCGACCGCGACCTCCGCCCGGGGGATGGGCAGGATGTGTTCGGAGTCGCCGGCTGCGAGTTCCTCGACTGTTCTGCGGGTGAGGACGATCTCCCGGCGACCATCGAGCATCGCCTGGTGGAGGAGTGCGATGAGCTTCTCGTCCCGCTCGGTCAGCAGGCGCGGTGCGCGCCGGCGATCGGCGCCGGTGTAGTCGGCGGGCAGCCCGAGTCCGCTGTCAGCCACCAGGTCCAGTACGGGCACCAGCGCCCCCACGCCGTACCGGGCGCGGAACCGCCGGTGGTAGTCCTGCCACTGCGGATAGCCGTACGGGTGCGGTGTCAGCCGGTACATGACGCCGACGGCTTCGGCCGCCTCGCACAGCACGTCCTCGGGCACCTGGAGATCGCAGTCCAGGACGGTGTCCACCAGCAGCGGCACCGGCGCGACATCGCTGAGGCGGCGCATGTCCCGGGTGAGGGTGGTTCCGGGCGCCCACGGTGTGGCGGTGTCCGGGTTGTCCATGGCCTCACGGAACGCGTGAAGCTGCCTGGCAAGATTGCCGATGCCCGGAATGCTGCTTGCGTCGGCCTTCTCCAGTTGAGCGGATACGTGGGTGAGCGTGTCGACGCAGGTCATCGGGGGCCACAGATTGCTGATCAGGACGTGCCGGGACAGTAAGTCGGCGAGCAGGGCCTTGAGTTGTCGGGGGCGCGCTGCGGGGAACTGTTCGGCCAGGTGGCGCAGCAGCACGTCGTACGGAACCGGGGATCTGGCGGCGTCGAGCACGGTGGCCACGGGACGGGTGCGGCGAACCGACATCTCTACCGGGGCGAGGAGTACGTCACGCCCGGTGGACGGCAGGCCGGGCACCACGTGCCGGTCACCGCGTGAGTGGCCCGTGTTGTTGGCGACGACCGTGAGCCGCTCGATCAAAGCAAGGCTTCGTTCGAGACGGAGGATGATGTCGGTCATCCAGTCGGCGTCGGGGCGCAGCACGGTGCGCTGCCCGGTGCCCCACGCCAGGTGCATGCCGGGCCCGGTCCGGGCCGGGGCGACTCCGGCAAACGCCCCGAAAGGCGTGGGTCGGTTGTTCCAACGCAGCAGATACGAGGCCACGGACAGCACGGCCCGGCGTACCCGGCGCTCCTCGGGTTCCGCGTCCGCGAGGATCGCGTCGATCTGGCGGCACAGGACGGGGCTGGCGGCGGCCAGTGCGGCGGGAACCCACTCGTCCCGCCATACGGTGGCCAGCCACTTCGCTCCGGCGGTGGCACTGTCCGCGCCGTACAGATCAAGGTCGGCCAGGGGTATGGGATGTGCGGCGGTGGAAGCACGCAGCAGCGTGCCGGGCTGCCACTGGTATCGGATGGGTGAGCCTGGGGCCACGAGGCATTCCTCCTTCTTCGCGCCGGGAAGCGCGGACGGTGTCGCCGGGGGCGACGGCTTGTCGATGGCTGTCGCCCCCGGCGGTCAGGCAGCCGTCAGGCCGGGTCGTCCGTGAAGGAATTGCAGGCGCTGGCGCCGTTGGCGCACGTGTTTCCGCAGCCGTCGCTGGTGGCGCAGCTGAACTTGCCGGTGGGGTGCTCAGCGATGACGATGTGCACGTCCAGCGCGAACTCGTCGTCGAGCAGGTCGGTGGTCGGCGGCTCGTCCAGCGCGGTGGCCGGGTCGAGCAGTGCGGTGTTGGTCATGGGATCGCTCTCCCTGTCGTTTGGTGCGTGTCGTTTGGTGTCGGTCGTGGTGGTGCGTGACGCCTGGCCTGGGCCGTCTCTTATGCGGTAGGCCAGGAGATCGAGATGCGGCTGTGCTTCTTGTCGATGACCCGGTCGCCGGGAATCCGGTCATCGGGGGTGCCGGCCGGGTGGACGGTCAGTCGCGGATCGGGGCCGCCCCGGTACTGCTTGGCCCACGTGCGCAACAAGTCGCGGATCTGCTCGGCGATCTTGTCCCGGTCCGGCCCGAAGGCGTGGATGCCGTACTCGACGTTCTTGTCGTCGGGAGTGCGGCGCACCAGCAGGTAGGCGAAGTTCGGTCCGTCCACCGCGGCCATCGAGAACCGGGGGTTGTTGGGCTCGACGACGCCGGTGTCCAGGTCTGGATCGACAGCCATGGTGCAGAACCCCGGCAGCATCGTCGCCAGGTACAGCTGAAGGCCGCCGATCAGTTCGGCCCGCCCGACGGTGACCCCGGTCCACACCTCGGCGCGCGGGGGGATCAGCACACCGTTCAACAGCGACGGATCGGCCGGCAGGGCCTCATCGAAGCGCAGCGCGATCTCCTCGTTGCCGCGCAGCAGAAGCGTCTCCTGCCGGTGGGCACCGTCACCCTGCATCGGGACGAACCCGCACACGTGCGCGCCGGTGCTGACCAGGTGATCACCCTCGCGGACGAAGCGGTACGTGCGGGTCAGGCTGTTGATGCGCAGCGGGACGACGAGCCGACCGCCTTCGTTCAGCTGGGCGATCCAGGCGGGGGGAATGTCCCATGCCCCGGCCGTCACCAGGATGGCGTCGAAGGGGGCGCGATCGGGGACACCGTGCTCGGCGTCACCGACGAGAACCCGCACGCCGGTGTAGCCAGTGGCGTCCAGGAACCGCTGGGCCCGGTCGGCGGGGGCGGGGTCGATGTCAACGGTGGTGATCTGCCCCGTGGGCCCGGCCAGTTCCGCGATGTAGGCGGCGTTCGGACCGTTCGTTCCGATCTCCAGCACGCGGTCACCGGGCTGGATGTCAGCCTGTTCCAGCTGCATGGCCTGGATCTGCGGAGCGGATACCGAACTCGTGTGGATGCCGTGCTCGTCCTGCTTGGTGACCACGGGTTCATAGACGCTGTACGCCTTCTCGACCGGGACCTCGGGGACGGCGATGTGCCGGGGGACCTTCCGCAGAGCGGCCTCCACCCTCGCGGAGGTGATCGTGCCATCCGCGACGAGCTGGTCCACGGTCTTGTTCCGCAGTTCTTCCGCCCGGTTTTCGTCGCGTAGTTCGCTCATGGACTCGTACTCCTTGTGATGTGTGGTGCCGATCGGGGGACGGTGATGATGTCCGGGTTGGCTCTTCTCCGCTCGTTCGTTGGCCGGAGGCTCTCCTCGGATGCCCAGGGGCCCGCGGGCAATGGGATCGCTGAAACTCGGGGGAGCTTTGGACGAGTAGTGCCGTGTACGAGCCGTGGTGGTGACAAGCGCGGCCAAGAAGTGGTCGCCGTAGCCGGGGAAGTGGCCGAGTCGCCTTGGACGGGCACCGTGTCCGGTGGCTGTATCGGGAAGTCAGCCCCTGGTCTGCCGGAGGTCGCGCACAGGAAGGTCCCCCTCTGGGAAGAGGTGAGAGACGACGGACTACCGGGCGGCGCCAGGATGCACCACACCCGTTTGCCCCGGCCGTCCTCAGCTGCCCGGTAGCCCCAGCAGCTGGCAAGTGCCCGGACCATGAGCAGTCCCCGCCCGCTGCTGTCGTCATCGGCAGCGCGGCGCACATGCGGGAGCTTCGGCGACGGGTCGTCCACTGCGATCAGCAGCCGGCTGTTCGTCTGCTCGACGCTCAGCACCACGGTCTCATCCGGGCCGGAGCAGCCGTGCCGCACCGCGTTGGCGATCAGCTCCTGCGCCACCAAGGACGCGTCGTCGAGGAGCGGGCAGACCCATCGGCTCAGGTGGGTCTCCATCAGGCGCCGGGCTGCTGAGACTTGGTGCAGCTCGGCCGGGATCGTGATGGCGAAGCGGCGGATACACGGAAAGGAGGTCATCTTCAGTACTCCCGTGCCTGGGATCGGCTCACTTCAGGAACCCGAAAGCACCGGCCGGCGACCGTGCCCGCCTGTGGCGGCACAGTGAGTACTGCGGTGCGATCAATCAGCGGTGCCATCGAAGTGTCCGATCGTCGGTGGCCGCGTACTGGGATGTGCGGCTCAACGTGGCACGTAGCTTCGGCAACGGCAGGGCGTAGCTCAACCGGCGCGGGCGTCGGAACCGACGCCAAGGAGACGGGAGTTCCCTCATCCGGCCGAAAAACCGACGGAAAGCGTCGGATACTCCGGGAACGATGGTGCTTACTGACCTGAACAGCCACTGCGGAGGGAGGCGGATCGTGGGTCGGATGACGGGCCGACATGGTGTCGCGTGCGCACGGACCATACGAGAGCGGGCGGCTGAGGAAGGGTGGACGGTCGTTGAGACCGCGCAAGCGATCCGTGACCACTGCGGTCTGTCCAAGCTCCGTGCGAACCGCCTCGCCCGGGGGCTCACGTTGAACCAGGCCGGCGGAGAACTCCGGGACCTGGCCCTCCAGATGAGCCCGGAGGGCCCGAAGGCGGACGAGGACCAACTGCGGCTGTGGGAAACCGGCGCACGCGCTCCCCGGGCGGAAGCCGTCGCGCTGCTGTGCCGCTACTACGGCGCCACGCCCTACGAGCTCGGGCTCGGGCACTCCGACGACTTGGCGGACGAAGGCGAACCGCCCGCGCGGCACACGGCTCGGACGCATGCATCCAGCTCCGGGATCGCCATGAAACGCGACCCCCTCTTCCAAGACATCGACGCCGCTCGGCGCTCGGTGGACCGCGCCCTGGCCGCGGGCACCGTCGCCCCCGGCCAGATGGACTTGCTGGAGGAGCAGCTCCTGCTGGTCCGGCACGAGTACGTCTTCACGCCGCCCGCCCAGATGATGAACAAGCTGCTCCGCATCCTCCGGGAGGCCAAGGATCTGTTGGAAGACCGGCAGCCAGCCTCGGTGACGGTGCGGCTCACGGAGATCACGGCCGTGGTGTCCACACTGATCGCGGACGCCCTGATGAAGCTCGGCGAAATCGACGACGCACGCATCTGGTACGCCACCGCCCGGCACGCTTCCGACGAGAGCGGCAACGCCGAGCTGCGGGCCCGTGTGCGCGCTCAGGCGGCGATGCTCGGCTACTACTACGGACCTGTGCAATCGGCCGTCACCCTGGCACGGGAGGCCCGCATCATGACGCGCGGCAAGCCCTCCCCCACCGCCGCCTTCGCGGTCGCCGCAGAGGCACGCGCGCTCGCGCTGCAGGGCAACCGGAGCGAGGCCGCCGCCAGAGTCAGGGACGCCCGTGGCATCTTCGACCAGCTAGCCCCACAGAGCGACGATGACGCGTTCGCCTTTCCGCTGCGACGGTTCCTGCTCTACCTCAGCGGCACGTTCACCGCGTCAGGACACGTCTCGGAAGCCCGTCGGGTCCAGGAAGAAGCCCTGTCTCTCTACCCCACTCGCGCGGGCATCGACCCGGCCCTGCTGCGCCTGGAGGCCGCGATCTGCCTGGCACGCGACCGCAGCGCCACCGAAGCGTGCCAACTCGCGACTGCGGCGTACCTCCAGGTTCCCGAGGAGCACCGCACCCCCATTCTCAGCGCACGCGCACGGCATGTGATCGACCAGCTCCCAGGTGCCAACCGGCGGGTCACAGCGGCGAGAGAACTGGGAGAACTCCTCCAATTCCCCAGCAGCCACATGTGACAGAACAACCTGTCGTCCCTCAGCCTGATCTCATGACATCGGTCAATACCATCGGCGGCTTCCAGCCGGCACACATGGATGAAGTCCTGCGGCGCGCCTGCGCCGTCGCCGGCCTCGATGCCACCGACGCCCGTGTCTTGCGTGGACACACAAACGCAGTGGTTCTCCTCGACAGAGAACCGGTGGTGGTGAAGATTGCCCGACGCGGCAGCCCACAGACCGATGCCCTCAGGACGGTGCGCTTCGTGCGATGGCTGATGGAACAGGACTTCCCCACGGCCCCCCTCCACCCGATCGCGGCCGAGCAACCCGTGGTCGTGGACGGTCACGCCGTCACCTTCTGGACCCACCTGCCCCAGCCGCCACACCCCGTCCAGGCGGAACAGCTCGCAGCTCCGCTGTACGCCCTCCACAACCTCGGCACCCCGCCGGTCGAGCTCCCCGAGCGGGACAACGTCACCGCCATCAGGTCTTCGATCACCCGCATCACCGACGTGCCCACCCCGCTCATCGACGCACTGTCCGCACGAGTGGACAAGCACGCGGAAGAGCTGCCCGGCGTGCAGTTCCTGCATCCCAAGACCGCCATCCAAGGGGACCCGCAGCACCGCAATGCCCTGCACCACGGCAACAGCGCCGTCCTGTGCGACTGGGACACGGTCGCCTGGGGACACCGGGAATGGGACCTCGTCACCATCGAGATCCACTGCAGGCGCTTCGGCTACGGAACCGAGCACTACCGCGACTTCGCCAAGTCCTACGGGCACGACGTCACGACATGGGAGGGATACCCGACGCTCCGCGACCTGCGCGAGCTCCGCATGATCACCACAAACGCCCGGAAGATCTCACACGCGCCGGAAAGCCGTGCCGAGGTCATACGCCGCATCGAGGGCCTGATCGAAGAGAACACCGATCTTCGGTGGAACATCCTGTGAAGCACGACGCCGTCCGGGACAGGCATGGCGCCGGCCACGGACCCCGGGTCGGCACACGTTCGCGCCCCCTCGCAATGACTTCCCGTCCAGCGCCATCGTTCAGCGCGATCCACCCGTAATCCAGCCGGCGTACCGATAGCCACGGATGGCGACAGGTGACGAGCCGTCAGCCCATCCAGCCGGGATCCGGCCGCGGGCACGCGAACGGGGTCGGCCCCCATATGGGCCGACCCCGTTTGACCTGCGAGTCGCTAAATCGTCCAATCCGCAGTATGGCGGGGCCTACACGTTGAAGCGGAACTCGACGACGTCGCCGTCCTGCATGACGTAGTCCTTGCCCTCCATGCGGGCCTTGCCCCGGGCGCGGGCCTCGGCGACGGAGCCCGCGTCGACCAGGTCGTCGAAGGAGATGACCTCCGCCTTGATGAATCCCTTCTGGAAGTCGGTGTGGATCACACCGGCCGCCTCGGGGGCGGTGGCGCCCTTCGGGATCGTCCAGGCCCGGGCCTCCTTGGGGCCGGCCGTGAGGTAGGTCTGCAGGCCCAGGGTCTCGAAGCCCGCGCGGGCGAGGGTCGCCAGGCCCGGCTCTTCCTGGCCGACGGACTGCAGCAGCTCCAGGGCCTCCTCGTCGTCCAGCTCGCCGAGGTCGGACTCCAGCTTGGCGTTGAGGAAGACCGCCTCGGCCGGGGCGACCAGCGCGCGCTGCTCCTCCTTGAACGCCTCGTCGGCCAGCTCGTCCTCGTCCACGTTGAAGACGTACAGGAAGGGCTTGACGGTCAGCAGGTGCAGCTCGTACAGCGGCTCGGCACGCTCGCTGCCCTGAGCGATCCCGGCGGAGAACAGGGTACGGCCGTCCTCCAGGATGGCCTTGGCCTCCTCGACCGCCTTGACCACCGGCTGCTTGTCCTTCTTGACCCGGGCCTCCTTCTGGAGCCGGGGCAGCACCTTCTCGATGGTCTGGAGATCGGCGAGGATCAGCTCGGTGTCGATCGTCTCGATGTCGCTCTTGGGCGAGATCCGGCCGTCGACGTGCACGACGTTCTCGTCCTGGAAGGCCCGGATGACCTGGCAGATCGCGTCGGACTCGCGGATGTTCGCCAGGAACTTGTTGCCCAGCCCCTCGCCCTCGCTGGCGCCCCGCACGATGCCGGCGATGTCCACGAAGTCCACCGTGGCAGGGAGCACCCGCTGCGAGCCGAAGATCTCGGCGAGCCTGTCCAGACGCGGGTCGGGCACCCCGACCACGCCGATGTTGGGCTCGATGGTGGCGAACGGATAGTTGGCCGCCAGCACGTCGTTCTTGGTCAGGGCGTTGAAGAGCGTCGACTTGCCGACATTCGGCAGGCCGACGATTCCGATCGTGAGCGACACGTAGGACTTCCCGGGGACGTGAGGGGCGGTGGTGGCGGTCAGCGGTCCAGTCTAAGCGTCCGGGGACACCTGGCGTGTCCCTCGCCCGCCGCGACCATGATCGCGGCATCGTTGGACCTTGTGCCCCACCGTACGCAACCGGCTCCCCGGACCCGTCCGGCGCCCGCCGCGCCGCCCTCCGGCTGCCTCCCCCGCCGCTCCTCCCGGCCTGCCCGGCGCCCGCTGCCGCGCGCCCGGCTGACCGGCCTGGGCTGCGGGGTGCTCGCCTGCGCCGTGATGGTGACCGCGGGGCTCGCCGGCCGCTGGGCGGACACCGGGCCGGTCCTGGCCGGTGCGCTCTTTCTCCTCGCGGCCGTCGCCGCGGCCGTGTGGGTCCGGCCCGCCGACCTGCTCTGCGCCCCGGTCGCCGCGCCCCTGGCCTTCGCCCTGGGCCTGGCCGTGGAGACCGGGCCGTCCCGGTTCCCGGCCGAGCTGGCTCTGCGCGCCCCCTGGCTCTACGCCGGGACCCTCGCCGCCGCTGCGGCCGTGCTGGTCAGGGCGGCGCTGCGGGCCCGCCGACGGCAGCGGGCAGGCAGCCCGGTGCGCTGACGCCCCGCCCGCCGGAGGTGCCGCGCGGCGGACGGGGCGCTCGTCGCGGATGTCAGGCGCGGACCTTCTCGGCGGCCTCGGCGCGCAGGTCGCGCCGCAGCTCCTTGGGGAGGGAGAACTGGATGTGCTCCTCCATCGGGCGGACCACCTCCACGTCGGACCAGCCGCGCTCGGCCAGCCATTCCAGGACGCCCTCGACCAGGATGTCCGGCACCGAGGCCCCGGAGGACAGGCCGATGGTGCTCACACCCTCCAGCCAGGACTCGTCGATCTCCGAGGCGTTGTCGACCAGGTATCCGGCCTTCGCTCCCGCGCCCAGGGCGACCTCGACCATCCTGGCGGAGTTGGAGGAGTTCTTCGAGCCGACGACGAGCACCAGGTCGGACTCCGCCGCGATCTGCTTGATGGCGGTCTGCCGGTTCTGCGTGGCGTAGCAGATGTCGTCGCTGGGCGGGCTGATGAGCTTGGGGAAGCGCTGCTGGAGCGCCTCGACGGTCTCCATCGTCTCGTCCACCGACAGCGTGGTCTGGGAGAGCCAGACGACCTTCTCCGGGTCGCGCACCTCGACGCCGTCCACGCCCTCCGGGCCGTCCACCAGCTGGATGTGGTCGGGGGCCTCGCCGCTGGTGCCGATCACCTCTTCGTGGCCCTCGTGGCCGATCAGGAGGATGTCGTAGTCGTCCTTGGCGAACCGGACGGCCTCCTTGTGGACCTTGGTGACCAGCGGGCAGGTCGCGTCGATGGTGGCGAGCTTGCCGCGCTCGGCCTCCTCGTGCACCACGGGGGCGACCCCGTGCGCGGAGAAGATGACGATCTCGCCCTCGGGGACCTCTTCGGTCTCCTCGACGAAGATGGCGCCCTTCTTCTCCAGGCTCTGCACGACGTACTTGTTGTGCACGATCTCGTGCCGCACATAGATCGGGGCCCCGTACTGCTCCAGGGCCTGTTCCACGGCGATCACGGCCCGGTCCACCCCGGCGCAGTAGCCCCGGGGGGCGGCGAGCAGGACCCGGCGGGCGTTCGAAGCACTCATGGCGTCCATCGTACGGGCGTACCGGCGCCCGGCCGGACAGGTGCCGGGCCGCGGGCGGGGCGCACCCGGCGTCCGGTGCGCGGGCGCGAGGACGGGTGTCGGCGGGCGGCGTTAGCGTTGCCCCCATGGCTGCGCAGACGTCTCCGGAGGCTCCGATTCCCGTCGGAGAGGTGTCCCGGCTCATCGGGGGGTGGATCGACCGGCTCGGCGCGGTCTGGGTGGAGGGGCAGATCACCCAGCTCTCGCGGCGTCCGGGGGCCGGCGTGGTGTTCCTGACGCTCCGGGACCCCTCGCGGGACATCTCGCTGACGGTCACCTGCTTCCGGGCGGTCTTCGACCGGGTGGCCGACGTGGTGGGCGAGGGCGCGCGGGTGGTGGTGCACGGCAAGCCGGAGTGGTACGCGCCGCGCGGCCAGCTGTCGCTGCGCGCCGCGGAGATCCGGGCGGTGGGGGTGGGTGAGCTGCTGGCGCGGCTGGAGCAGCTGAAGCGGTCGCTGGCCGCCGAGGGCCTGTTCGCTCCGGAGCGCAAGCGTCGGCTGCCGTTCCTGCCGCAGTGCGTGGGCCTGGTGACGGGCCGGGCGTCGGCCGCCGAGCGGGACGTGCTGGAGAACGCCCGGCTGCGCTGGCCGGCGGTGCGCTTCGCGGTGCGCAACGTGGCGGTGCAGGGGGTGCACGCGGTTCCGCAGGTGATCGCGGCGGTGCGGGAGCTGGACGCGGATCCGGCGGTGGACGTCATCATCGTGGCGCGCGGCGGGGGCAGCGTGGAGGATCTGCTGCCGTTCTCCGACGAGGAGCTGGTGCGGACGGTGGCGGCGTGCACCACGCCGGTGGTCTCGGCGATCGGGCACGAGCCGGACGCGCCGCTGCTGGATCTGGTGGCCGATGTGCGGGCGTCCACGCCGACGGACGCGGCGAAGCGGACGGTGCCGGATGTCGGGGAGGAGCTGGCCCGGGTGGGTCAGCTGCGGGAGCGGGCCCGCTGGGTGCTGGAGTCGTTCATGGACCGCGAGGAGCGGGGCCTGGCGGCCGCGCGGAGCCGTCCGGTGCTGGCGGACCCGTACGGGATGGTGGAGCGGCGCTCGGAGGAGCTGGCGGCGCTGACGGGGCGCTGCCGCCGGGTGCTGGGGCATCTGCTGGAGCGGGCCGAGGCCGATCTGGTGCACACCCGGGCCCGGGTGGTCGCGCTGTCCCCGGCGCAGACGCTGCGCCGCGGGTACGCGGTGCTGCAGCGGGCCGACGGCCGGGCGGTGCGGTCGGCGGACGAGGTGGCGCCGGGCGAGGAGCTGGACGCCCGGGTCGCGGAGGGCGGATTCCGGGTGACTGTCACCGAGCGTGCGTAGGGTGGCCCGCATGACCGAAACCGACACCGATGCGGCGCTGAGCTACGAGCAGGCGCGCGACGAGCTGATCGATGTGGTCCGGCGGCTGGAGAACGGCGGGATCACGCTGGAGGAGTCGCTGGCGCTGTGGGAGCGCGGCGAGGAGCTGGCGCGGATCTGCGAGCGCTGGCTGCAGGGGGCCCGGGAGCGGCTGGACGCGGCGCTGGCCGGGGAGGACGCGGAGGCGGTCCGTGCCGGGGCCGCCTCGGAGGCGGACGGGGAGGGACCGGCGGCAGCCGGTTGATGTGCGGCCGGAGGGGCACCTAGGCTTGTCGTAGAACGTTCAACCATACGAGAGGTCCTCATGCCCTTCGCCCTCGACGACGCCGCCCTGGACCTGCTCTTCCGCGAGGCCCACACCCCGAAGACGTTCACCGGCGAGCCGGTGGGCGAGGACGCCATCCGCGCGGTCTACGACCTGATCAAGCTGGCCCCGACCGCGTTCAACCAGTCGCCCCTGCGGCTGACGCTGCTGCGGTCCCCCGAGGCCAGGCAGCGGCTGCTCCCGCACATGTCGCCGGGCAACCAGGCCAAGACGGCCACCGCGCCGATGACGGTCATCCTCTCGGTGGACCTGGAGTTCCACCGGAAGCTGCCCACGCTCTTCCCCGCGGTGCCCGGACTCAAGGACGGCGCGTTCGCCGAGCCGGCGGCCCGGGAGCGCTCGGGCGGCATGAACGCCACGCTCCAGGCGGGCTACTTCCTGCTGGGCCTGCGGGCCGCCGGGCTGGCCGCCGGCCCCATGACCGGGTTCGACGCCGAGGGGATCAACAAGGAGTTCTTCGGCGACGGCAGCCAGAGGGTGCTGCTGGTGGTCAACGCGGGCAAGCCCGGCCCGGACGCCTACCGCCCGCGCGGCCCGCGGCTGTCCTTCGAGGAAGCGGCCGTCACCCTCTGAGCGCCTGCGGGAAGGCGCGGCGGCCCGGGGGCCGCGGGCGGGCGGGCGGAGTGCCGTCAGTCCGCCGGGACGGCCCCGGGGCGCGGAGCCAGCGCGGCGGCCAGGTGCTCCAGCCTCTCGAAGGGAGCGGTCCCCGTGACCACCGTGGTCACGTCCGGGGACCGGAGCACCAGGGCGTCGTACTTGGGCCCCTCGTGGTAGGCCCACTCCTCGCCCGCGATCCGCACGGTCTCCCCGGTGGCCTCGGCCTCGTGGGTCACGGCCGCGACGAACGCGTCGGCGGGACCGTCGGCCTGGTGGACCGAGGCGTACTCGTTGTCCGGGTCCATGAAGCCGACCCGCCAGGTGGCGCCGTGCTCCCCCTGGTGGCGGTAGCGCACCGAGGTGGCCCGCCACTCCTCGGACAGCCCCTCGGGCGCGAGCAGTTCGTAGGGCGCCGCCCGCGACGCCGTGACCGCCTCGACCTCGTACTGGACGGGCCGCACCGGGTCCTGATCGGGATCGTTGGGGAGGAAGAGGAAGATGAAGAAGGCGCCCGCGCAGACCACCGCCATGGACAGCAGCATGTCCCGGACGCTCTTGGCGGCCTGCTTGGACCTCGTCACCGGCGCACTTCCCGCCGCATCGCTCTCACGTGCCACGCACCCATGGTCCCGCATCCGCGGGCGGGCCCCGCAGCCACCCCCGCCTCCGGCGGAACATCCGCACCACCACCGGCCCTTCCGGACGTGGCGGAACGAATCGGGGCGCTCATCCGTAGGCCGACATGCTCACTTGTATCAACGCCCGATAGAGTCGTGAGCACCCTCATTCCACGGCCCCGCCGTGCAGAAAGGTGCGAACCGATGACCGACAACCATCTTCCGCCCGCACTCGAGGTCAGCCCCGAAGCACCCGACCGGAACCTCGCCCTGGAGCTCGTCCGGGTCACCGAAGCCGGCGCGATGGCCTCCGGACGGTGGGTCGGCCGCGGCGACAAGAACGGCGCCGACGGCGCCGCGGTCCGGGCGATGCGCACTCTTGTCTCCACTGTCTCGATGAACGGCGTGGTCGTCATCGGCGAGGGCGAGAAGGACGAGGCGCCGATGCTCTACAACGGCGAACGGGTCGGGGACGGCTCGGGCGCCGAGTGCGACGTGGCGGTGGACCCGGTGGAGGGCACCACCCTCACCGCCAAGGGCATGTCCAACGCCGTCTCCGTGCTCGCCGTCGCCGAGCGCGGCTCGATGTTCGACCCGAGCGCCGTGTTCTACATGAACAAGCTGGCCACCGGGCCGGAAGCGGCCGAGTTCGTGGACATCGACGCGCCCCCCGCGGTGAACGTGCGCCGCGTAGCCAAGGCCAAGGGCGGCACCCCGGAGGACGTGACGGTGGTCATCCTGGACCGCCCGCGCCACGAGGACCTCGTGCGGGAGGTCCGCGAGAGCGGCGCGCGCATCAAGTTCATCCAGGACGGCGACGTGGCCGGGGCCATCATGAGCGCGCGCGAGGAGGCCGGGGTCGACCTGCTGCTGGGCATCGGCGGCACCCCCGAAGGCATCATCGCGGCGTGCGCCATCAAGTGCCTGGGCGGCACCATCCAGGGCAAGCTGTGGCCCAAGGACGAGGCCGAGCGGCGCGCCGCGCTCGATGCCGGGCACGACCTCGACCGGGTGCTGCACACCGACGACCTGGTCCGGGGCGAGAACGTCTTCTTCGTCGCAACCGGCATCACCGACGGCGACCTGCTGCGGGGTGTCCGCTACCGCGGCGACACCGCTACCACGCAGTCGCTGGTGATGCGTTCGCGTTCGGGCACCATCCGGCGGATCGACTCCCAGCACCGGCTGGCCAAGCTCCGGGCCTACAGCGCGGTGGACTTCGACCGCGGCACGTGACCTCCGCGCGGCCACCGGTGGGGCGGGCAGCCGCCGCACCGGTGGTTCCCACGGGACAGGACCGGGAGCGCCCGGCTCAGGCGATCCGGGTCACGTCCCGCTGGGCGGTGGCCTCGGCGGCCTCCCGGCGGCGCCGGCGGCTGAGCACCACCCGGCGCTCCGCGGCCGTGAGCCCGCCCCAGACCCCGTAGGGCTCCGGTTGGAGGAGGGCGTGCTCCCGGCACTCCACGAGCACCGGGCACCGCGAGCACACCGACTTCGCGGCTTGCTCCCGGGAAAGGCGGGAGGCGGTGGGCTCCTGGGAGGGAGCGAAGAACAACCCGGCCTCATCCCGTCGGCACGCGGCCTCCGCGTGCCAGGGACCCGCGAGATCCTGCGGTGAGCGCTGTACGGGGACGGCTGTGGACCACTGAGGCTCCTGTGGCGGTTGCAGCACGGTCAAACTCCTGACGACGGCTACGGTGTCGCTCTGCTCGGCTGTAGGACCCTCACCCGTCTCGCTCTGCACCGCGATGCTCATCATCCCACCTGCGGCCATACGAGTGATGGTCCACGGAGGCCTACCCGCTGTACGCACGCTTATGCACACGGTGTTGGCCCACTCGCGCCTCGCCCCCCGGAGCGTCAGCCCTCGCGCAGGTTCTTCACCCGTTTGCCGGGGACCGGCCTTGCGTCCACCCCGCCGCAGACAGCCACCCCTCTGACGATCACCACGGGGGCGTCCGGGTCCGTGGCCTCGGTCTCCCCCACGTCGAATCCGCCGAGAATTCCGCTGCCCGCACCGCGCAGCGCCACGTTCTCCGGCACGGTGATGTCCACTCCGCCGCACAGCGCCAGCACGGTGACGACGACCTGCGGCTGCTCGAAGACCGCCTCGGTGAGGTCGAGGTCCACCCCGCCGCAGAACGCCACCACATTGATCGCACCGCCGACCCGGCGGCGCCCCCGCCGGGTGGCACCCCCGAGTACCGCGATCACGTTCTGCGACCGCGCCCCGGGGCCTGCCGCCGGGCCGGCCGCGGGCCCCGGCCCGGGCCTGGGTACCGCGCCCTGGCCCGCCGGAAGATCCCGGATCAGGCGGTCGAGCTCCGCGAGGGTCTTCGCCCGGTAGACCGCGTCGACGCGTTCCGCGTGCTCCTCGGCGTCGAGCCGGCCCTCGGCCAGCGCCTGCCCGAGGAGGTCCGCGATCCGGTCGCGGTCCGCGTCGGAGGCCCGGACGGGCTGCGCCGGGCGGGGCGGGGTGGACTTCTCCAGCGCCACGGAGGGCGCGCGCTCAGCACTCACGCGGCCAGCCTACCCAATCGCGATACATCGCGAACAGGGGTGTGGAACGGACAGACGTCACGCCGCACGCCGTCCCCCGCGCCACGGAGCCGGCCCCGCGCGCTCCTGTCGGCCCGTCGCGCCTCTGTGCGCCGGAGCGGGCCGGCGCCGGCGAGCCCCGCGCCACGGTGGTCAGGACTGCGCCGGCGCCGACGGGGCCGGACACGCCACCTCGAACCAGACGAGCTTGCCGGTGCCCAGCCGGGTCGCCCCCCAGCGGCGTGCCAGCCGCTGCACCAGGTACAGGCCGCGTCCGCCCTCGTCGGCAGGACCGGCCTGCCTCATCCGGGGCAGCTGCGGCACGTCGTCGCCGACCTCGCAGCGCACCACATCGGTGCGCAGCAGCCGCAGCGTCACCGGACGCTCGGCATACCGCACGGCATTGGTGACCACCTCGCTGACCAGGAGCTCCACCGACTCCTCGATCTCCCCCAGGTCCCAGTCCGCCAGCATGGCGCGCACCAGCCTGCGCGCCTCGCGCACCGACTCCGCGCGCGGTTCGAGCTCGGTGACCGCCACGTCCTGGGGAGCGATGCCCTCGAAGCGCGCGGCGAGCAGGGCGATGTCGTCGTCCCGGTCCCCCGGGCCCACGATGTCCAGCACCTCGTCGCACAGCGGCTCCAGCGGGGCCGCGGCATCGGGCCTGGTCAGCCGGACCGTCTCGGTCAGCTTCTCCCGCAGGTGCTCCACGCCGGCCCAGATGTCCCGGGTCCGGGACTCCACCAGGCCGTCGGTGTACAGCACGAGCGTGGCGCCGGCCGGTGCGTCGAACTCCACGGTCTCGAAGTCGACGCCGCCGACGCCGATCGGAGCGTTCGGCGGCAGCTGCACGAGGTCCGTGCTGCTGTCCGGATACAGCAGCACGGGCGGCGGGTGGCCGGCGTTCGCCGCGGTGATGCGGTGGGCGACCGGGTCGTACACCGCGTACAGGCAGGTCGCCATGCGGTCCTGGCCCAGCCGCTGGGCCTGCTCGTCCAGGTGGTGCAGGACCTCCTGCGGGGGAAGGTCGAGTCCGGCCAGGGTCTGCACGGTCGTCCGGAGCTGCCCCATGATCGCGGCGGAGGTGGTCGAGTGGCCCATCACGTCGCCCACCACCAGGGCCACCCGGCTGCCGGGCAGCGGGATCGCGTCGTACCAGTCCCCGCCGACCCGGGCGGACTGCGCCGCGGGCAGATACCGGCTGGCCAGCCGCACACCGGTGGGCTGCGGCAGCTCATCGGGCAGCATGGTGCGCTGCAGTTCGTCGGCGATCGACGCCTCGCGGTCGTACAGGATCGCCTTGTCCACGCCCAGTGCCGAGTGGGTGGCCAGCTGCGCGGCCACCTGGAGGTCCTCCTCGCCGAACGGCTCACGCTCCGGCCTGCGCAGGAAGACGGCCGCCCCTATCACCCGACGCCGCCCGCGCAGCGGCGCCAGCACCGCCCGGCGGCTCTCCGGCAGCAGCTCGCTCCCGGACAGTTCGCGCAGCGCGGCGCGCGGCACACCCGAATCGGTGAAGACGGGCCGCACGCCCCGCAGCACCTCCGCCAGCGGGCCGTTGCCGCGCACCGTGCAGGAGCCCAGCGGGGCCGACCCGGCCGGCAGCGGGAAGGACCGGGGCCGTGCGCCACCGGTCCCCTCGCCGCCGGGCACCAGCGCGACCGGGATGCGGTCGGTGCGGCGGAGCTTGAGAACCTGCGGACTCACCGGCTGCTCGTCGCCGATCAGCAGGGGCTCGCTCAGGTAGACCAGGATCGCGTCGGAGAAGGTGGGCACGCTGGCCCGGCACAGACCCAGGACGGTCTCGTCCAGGTCGATGCCGCGGGCGATGCGCCGGGTCGCCGAGCCCACGAAGCGCAGCCGTTCGCCCTCGAGCGAGCCGAATTCCGCCCCGGAAGGTCTGTGCCGGGCGCTTCTCTCAGGCGGGCCACCGGGCCGGACCGGTTCGTGTGCCGCGGGGCCCTGCTCGGGGCGGGCATGCGGAATCGCCGAGCCGTCGGTGTGCGCGGTGGCGTCCGCCGTACGAGCCACGGGTGGTGGTGGGGTCGGGTCCGTCACGAGGGGATGTCCGTCCATCCGAGCGGGGAACTGGCATGCGGTGTCGGCGGGTTGCGCCGTGATGCGATGGTCGTGGAGCACGATCCTACGGTTGGCACCCGCGCCGGGGCACCCCTCCACGGCTTACCGGGCCCCATCAGCCCGTTCCCGGGCGCCGCGGCGCCCGCGCCCCGGCGCCCGGCACCGCGTGCCGCGCGCGGACGGGACGGTGCCAGTCGGCCGGCAGCCGGGGGACCGCCCAGCCGGGATCGGGCCGCCAGGACGGCCAGTCCTCGGAGAACGGACGGCCCCAGGCATCCACCAGCCGGGCGGCCTCCTCCCCCGCTTCCCGGATGCGCCGGGCCTGGTCGTCACCGAGCAGCCCGGCCCGCCGCGCCTGGTCGAACTCGTCCTCGTCGTGCCACCGGCGGCTGCGGTCCGGATAGACGGACAGATCGAGGAAGTGGTCCTCGGAGTCCACACCGCCCGGCCAGCGCACCCGGGGCTCCTCGAGGTTGACGTACCAGTTCCGGAAGCGCCAGCCCGGCTCCCAGAACAGCCACACCGACCACGGCTCGCCGGGACGGGCGAGCTTCAGCACCCCGGCCCCGCTCCAGCGGCTCACCACCGTGGTGCGCGGCTTGGTGTACCTGGTCGCCAGCGGCTCGGCGTGCACCGGGGTGCCGTCCGCGAGCTCCGGCCGGACGCACTCGGTGCCCGGCGCCATCCACACGGCCAGCAGGTCGTCGCTGTCGCGGACGACGGTGACGGGACGGCAGATGTGCACCTCACCGGTGCCGTTCGCCCGGTACCGCCACAGAATGTGTTCCCCGGGCCGCCAGCGTCCGGGCGCCCGGGCCGCGGCACCCTTCTCGGAGTTCGTCGGCATATGCGAAGTTTAGGCGCACCCAGGACCCTTGGGGGCACGTCCCGGCAGATCACCCGGACGGCTCAGGGGCCGGGTCATGCGCAGCACGTCCAGCGCCCGGTCCAGCTCCTCCTCGGTGAGCCGTCCGCTCTCCACATGACCGGCGTCCAGCACCGCCTGTCGGATGGTCGTGCGCTCCTCCATCGCCCGCTTGGCGATCCGGGCCGCCTCCTCGTACCCGAGATACCGGTTGAGGGGGGTCACCACGGCGGGCGAGGACTCCGCGTACTCGCGGCAGCGTCCGGTGTCCGCGGTGATGCCGTCCACAGTCCGGTCCGCCAGCAGCCGGGAGGCGTTGGTGAGCAGCCGCACCGACTCCAGCAGGTTCTTGCCCATCAGCGGCAGCATCACGTTGAGCTCGAAGCTCCCGGAGGCACCCGCCGCGGCGACCGCGGCGTCGTTCCCGGTGACCTGCGCGCCGACCATCAGCACCACCTCGGGGATCACCGGGTTCACCTTGCCGGGCATGATCGACGAACCGGGCTGCAGGTCGGGCAGGGTGATCTCGGCGAGGCCGGTGCGCGGCCCCGAGGCCATCCACCGCAGGTCGTTGCAGATCTTGGTCAGGGAGACGGCGACGGTCCGCAGCTGGCCGGAGGTCTCGACCAGGGCGTCCCTGGCGCCCTGGGCCTCGAAATGGTCGCGGGCCTCGGTCAGCGGCAGTCCGGTGGCCCGGGCCAGCTCGGAGATCACCTCGGCCGGGAAGCCGGGCGGGGTGTTGATGCCGGTGCCCACGGCGGTGGCGCCCAGCGGCAGTTCGGCGAGCCGGGGCAGCACGGCCCGCAGCCGCTCCACGCCCAGCCGCACCTGCGCGGCGTAGCCCCCGAACTCCTGGCCGAGGGTGACGGGGGTCGCGTCCATCAGGTGCGTGCGCCCCGCCTTCACCACCTCGGCGAACTCCTCGCTCTTGCGCTCCAGCGCCTCCGCGAGACGGACCAGTGCGGGTACGAGCCGGTGGGTGACGGCGTCGGTGGCCGCGATGTGGATCGAGGAGGGGAAGACGTCGTTGGAGGACTGACTGGCGTTGACGTGATCGTTGGGGTGGACATCGGTGCCCAGCCGCTCGGCGGCCAGCGTCGCCACCACCTCGTTCATGTTCATGTTGGACGAGGTGCCCGAGCCGGTCTGGAAGACGTCCACCGGGAACTGGTCGTCCCAGTGTCCCTCCGCGACCTCGCCGGCGGCGGCCGCGATGGCGGCGGCCCGCTCCCGGTCCAGGACGCCCAGCCGGGCGTTGACGGTGGCCGCCGCCGCCTTGATCCGGGCGAGCGCGGCGATGTGGTCGCGCTCCAGCCGCTGCCCGGAGACCGGGAAGTTCTCCACGGCGCGCTGGGTCTGCGCCCTCCACTTGGCATCGGCGGGCACCCGCACCGCGCCCATCGAGTCGTGTTCGATCCGGTGCTCGCTCGTGCCGCTCATGGGGACGAATCTACCTTCCCCGGGCAGTCCCGCCCGGGGAAGGAACACGCCCGCCCGTCGGCCCGTTACGTCGCGGGCCGCACCGGGATGGACGTCACGAAGGTCTGCCCGGCGTCGTCCGGCGCGAAGAAGTCATTGCCCTTGTCGTCCACCACGACGAAGGCCGGGAAGTCCTCGACCTCGATCCGCCAGACCGCCTCCATGCCCAGCTCGGGGTACTCCAGCACCTCGACCTTCTTGATGCAGTCCTGGGCCAGCCGGGCGGCCGGCCCGCCGATCGAGCCGAGGTAGAACCCGCCGTGCGCCGCGCACGCGTCGGTCACCTGCTGGGAGCGGTTGCCCTTGGCCAGCATCACGAGGGAACCGCCGGCGGCCTGGAACTGCTCGACATAGGCGTCCATCCGCCCGGCGGTGGTCGGGCCGAAGGAACCGGAGGCGTAACCCTCCGGGGTCTTGGCCGGGCCGGCGTAGTAGACGGCGTGGTCGCGCAGATAGTGCGGCATCTCCTCGCCGGCGTCCAGCCGCTCCTTGATCTTGGCGTGTGCGATGTCGCGGGCGACCACCAGCGGGCCGGTCAGCGACAGCCGGGTCTTCACCGGGTGCCTGCTCAGCTCCTCGCGGATCTCGGACATCGGCCGGTTGAGGTCGATGCGCACCACGTCGCCGCCCTGGTCGGCGCCGGCCCCGCTGACCAGCTCGGCCTCGGTGGTCTCCGGCAGGAAGCGCGCCGGGTCCTTCTCCAGCTGCTCCAGGAAGACGCCCTCGGCGGTGATCTTCGCCCTGGCCTGCCGGTCGGCCGAGCAGGAGACCGCGATCGCGACGGGGCAGGACGCCCCGTGCCGCGGCAGCCGGACCACCCGCACGTCGTGGCAGAAGTACTTGCCGCCGAACTGAGCGCCGATGCCGATCTGCTGGGTGAGCCGGAAGACCTTCTCCTCCAGCTCCCGGTCGCGGAACCCGTGTCCCGTCGCGGAGCCGGCGGCCGGCAGCTCGTCGAGGTAGTGGGCGGAGGCGTACTTGGCGGTCTTCAGCGCGTACTCGGCGGACGTGCCGCCCACCACCACGGCCAGGTGGTACGGCGGGCAGGCGGCCGTGCCCAGGGAGCGGATCTTCTGCTCCAGGAAGCGCATCAGGGACGCCTCGTTGAGCACCGCCTTGGTCTCCTGGAACAGGAAGGACTTGTTGGCCGAGCCGCCGCCCTTGGCCATGAAGAGGAAGCGGTAGGCGTCGCCGTCGGTCGCGTACAGCTCGATCTGGGCCGGCAGGTTGGTGCCGGTGTTCCGCTCCTCCCACATGGTGAGCGGGGCCATCTGCGAGTACCGCAGGTTGAGCTGGGTGTAGGCGTCGTAGATGCCCCGGGAGAGCGCCTCCTCGTCCCGGCCGGCGGTCAGCACGTTCTGGCCCCGCTTGCCCATCACGATGGCCGTGCCGGTGTCCTGGCACATCGGAAGCACGCCCGCGGCGGAGATGTTGGCGTTCTTCAGCAGGTCCAGGGCGACGAACCGGTCGTTCGGGGAGGCCTCCGGGTCGTCCAGGATGCGGCGCAGCTGCGCCAGGTGCCCGGGCCGCAGGTAGTGCGAGATGTCGTGCAGCGCCTCGGCGGCCAGCTTCCGCAGCGCCTCGGGCTCCACCCGCAGGAAGGTCCGCCCCCCGGCCTCGAAGGTGCTGACGCCCTCGGCGGTCACCAGCCGGTACGGGGTGGTGTCCTCGCCCACGGGAAGCAGGTCGGTGTAGGCGAACTCGGGCATGGGTCATCTCCCTCGACGGACCGGACGGCGCCCCCAGAGTAGAACGCCCCGGCGGGCGGGCGCCGTGGGGTACGCCACCTTCGCGCGCACTTCGCGGCGGGGCGGCCGGAAGGGCGGAGGCCGGAAGGGCCCGGCCTCCGCCCCCGCGGTCACTCGGTGCGCAGCCCCTCCGCGCGCATCATGCGCCACAGAACCGGCAGGCTGACCGCCGTGACCAGCACGACCACCCCCGCTCCCATCCCTGCCATGACCGCCAGGCCGGCGATGTCGACGCTGACCGGCTGGGAGATCATCTTCAGCAGGACCGCGCCGAGGCCGATGCCTCCGGCCACCGCCAGTGTCATCCCCAGTGCCACGGGCAGCACCGTCTGCCAGAGGACGGACAGCCCCAGCACCGACCGCGGCGTCCCGAAGGCGTCCAGCACGGACAGCAGCCGCCGCCGCTCACGCAGCTGTTCCAGGGTGGAGACCAGCAGCGTCGAGCCGATGAGCAGCAGCACCACGACGGCCCCCGCGTGGAACGCCTTCCGGATCGAGGCGAAAGCGGAATCCACTTCGGTGCTCCGCATCTCCGAGACCCTGGTGCCGAGGGAGTACCCGGCCGCGGTGTTCCGGAGGTGCTCCACGGCGTCGGGCTCGGAACGGTCGAGCTTCACCAGCACCGAGACGCTGCTGTCGGTCATCCGGCCGGTGTCCACGGCCGAGGGGGTGGCCAGTACTCCGTAGGTGTGGTCCCCCATCGGGCTGAGCCGTGCGGTGGCCTCCGCGGCGTTCCCGGGCACGGTCCACATCTGCGGATCCGTGGGGATGAGGGTGCCGTCCAGGGACCACCGCGGCGGGGCGAGGTTCAGTTCCGTGCCGGGCTCCACATCCACGCCCACGTCGGAGCCGTTGACGAGGAACACGTCGCCCTCCCGGCAGCCGCCGTCCGGCAGGCGGGCCAGCTCGGCGAGCGTGGCGCAGTCGGCGATGGTGAGAGTGACCGAGAGGTAGTCCTCCTCATTGTGCTCCGCGGGGATGAAGGCATGTGCGGTGACGGTGCCCAGGGTGGCGGTGACCCCGGGGAGGGAGGCGACCTCGGCGGCCAGCTCCGGCATCCGGTCCGGGTCGGCGTCCCTGGTGTACACCAGGGCGTCCGCCCGGTCGAGGTCCTGTCCGGTCTCCTCGGTGTGGCCCATGGCCACCGGGCCGAGCAGCATCTGCACCGCGATGGCTCCGGCCACGGCCACGGTGATGCCGCTGACCGCGCGGGCCGCCGTGCCGCTGTCCAGCTGGAGTCTGCGGCCGGCCATCTGGAGCGGGAGCGGCCCGCCGCGCAGTCGCCGGACGACGGTCTCCACCAGCCAGGGCAGCACCGCCGTGACACCGATCAGCAGGGCGACGATCCCGGCGGTGATCTGCCAGGTGTCCACCGAGGTCTGCGTGGCGTCGACCTCGCCGAACAGCGGCATCAGCAGAAGCAGTCCGGCCGCCGGCAGCAGCAGCCTCCACCACAGCCGGCGCCGGCGCGGTTCGGCGTTGCGCACCACGCCGAGCGGCTCTATGGAGATGCGACGCAGGGCGCCGATGGTGACGGCCACCGCGCAGACGGGGACGGCGAGCAGGATCAGGGCGGCGATCAGCGGGTGCGGCGTGACGTCCGAGGGGAAGACGCTGAGGGAGGACAGCCGTATCCCGGAGATCGACTGCTGCCCGAGCACGAAGAACACCGCCCCCAGGACAAGGCCCAGCAGCGCTCCCACCAGTGCCTCGCCGGACGCGATCCGATGGGTCATCGCGGTGTCGGCCCCGACCAGCCGCAGAGCCGCCAGCCGCTTGTCGCGGCGTTCCCCGCCGAGCCGGACGGCCATGGCGACGAATGCCCCCACCGGCACGAGCAGGACCACACAGACCACGATGACCAGCAGCAGCAGTTCGGCGTTGAGCGGAGGGCTCACGTTGCCGCCGGTGTCGAAGGTGTCGATGCGGTAGGCGTCGGCGTCGCCGGGGGTGATGTCCGCACCCAGGTAGAAGGCGAGCTCTCCCGGTCCGGCCAGCCCATCGTCACCGATCGTTCCGGCCACCGGCCAGTGCAGGCGCTCGCGCAGGAGTTCGCCGTCCGGCGAGGTGAGCAGGTCCCGCAGGGCGGGCGAGACCACCATCTCGCCGTGGGCGGGGATCTCCCGCAGGCCGGGCGGGAGGGGAGGGCGGGCGCCGTCGGGGTTCAGCACCCGGCCGCGGACGGCCTCGTGCCGGTAGCCGGTGTCGATGTGCCCGTAGACCAGGGTGTCCGGCCCGGGTTCCAGGAATTCCTGCCCGATGCCCCAGTTCTCCCGGCTCTCGGTCCGCTGGTCCCGGGCGTCGAGCATGGTGGGCACGGCGGCGGCCAGCAGCAGCACCGCCACTCCCAGGCCCGTGCCGACCGCGGTCAGCAGGGTGCGGGCCCAGCCCTCCCGGCCCCCGGCCAGCGCGAAGCGGACGCCCATCAGCAGATCGGCGGCCCAGCGGCGCAGCCCGGCCGGCCCGGACCCGTCGCCGTCGGGGACGGCGACAGGCGGCCGGGTGCGTTCCTCGGTGGCGGTCATACGGCGCCCGCCAGATCCCGGGACTTCCCGTCACGGACGACGACCTCGCGGTCGGAGTAGGCGGCGACCCTGGACTCGTGGGTGACCAGGACGACGGCGCTGCCGGCCTCCCGGGCCGCCTGGGTGAGCAGTTCCATCACCCGTTCGCCGTTGAGCGAGTCCAGGGCTCCGGTGGGTTCGTCGGCGAAGAGCACCCTGGGGTTGTTGACCAGCGCCCGGGCGACGGCGACGCGCTGGCCCTGCCCGCCGGAGACCTGGCCGGGGCGGTGGTGGCGGACGTCGTCGACCTCCAGCCGCTCCAGCCACCCGGCGGCCCGCGCCTCGGCCTCCTTGCGGCCCGCACCGGCCAGGCGGAGCGGCAGCGCCGCGTTCTCCAGGCAGGTCAGTTCGGGGACGAGCTGGCCGAACTGGAACACGAACCCGAAGTCGGAGCGGCGCAGCGCGCTGCGTCCGGAGTCGGAGAGCGCGGACAGCTCGCGCCCGGCGTAGTGGACGGCTCCCGAGTCGGGCAGGACGATGCCGGCCAGGCAGTGCAGCAGGGTGGACTTGCCGGAGCCGGAGGGGCCCATGACGGCGACGACCTCTCCGGCGGCCACGGCGAACGAGGCGCCGGCCAGGGCGGGCGTGCTGCCGTAGGACTTGTGCAGGTCCGTGGCGGTGAGCAGGGGTGTCATGCGCGGACCTCCGAGGCGAGCCGGTCCAGGCGCGCGGCGGTCAGCTCCAGCCAGCGCAGGTCGGCTTCGAGATGGAACAGGGCGTGATCGCAGATGAGCTGGTCGGCGAGGTCGCCGCCGCTCTTGCGGCGGGTGAGCTCGCGCATCAGCCGCAGGTGCTCGGCCCGCTGGGTGTCGAGCAGCGCGGCGGCGTCGCGCCCGGAGAGCAGGGCGAGGACGACCTTGGTGTACAGCGTGCTCTGGAGGTAGGGCTCGGGCTTCTCGGGCCGGGCGAGCCACTGCGCGACATCGGTGATGCCGGCCTCGGTGATGGCGTAGCGCTTGCGCTCGGGGCCTTCTCCGGCCTCGATGCCGTCGACCTCGACCAGGCCGTTCTTCAGGAGTCGGGACATCGTCGAGTAGACCTGCCCGTAGTGCAGCGGGCGGTCGTTGCCGAAGCGGCGGTCGAAGGCGCGCTTGAGGTCGTAGCCGTGCCGCGGTCCGCCTTCCAGCAGGCCGAGGAGCGTGTGACTGATGGACATGGCGGCGACTATACATGAGATGTATACCTGCCGTGTATACATGCCGTCTCTACTTCTCGTGCACACGTCCGGGCAGCCCGTCCCCGCAGGGTGAGGCCCTCGTCCGGCCCGGCCCCGGCCCGGCTCACCCGCCGGCCGCCGGGTGGCGGCCGGCGGCGGAGGCAACGCCGGTGCCCCGTGGCCGCGTCCCATCCCTTAGCGTGAGGGCTCACACACGGCACGCTCACCGAAGGCCGAGGGGTCGGGGGAGACAAGTCCATGCTGCAGACCGCGGGGGAAGTCATGTCCGGACCCCGGCCGGGTCCCGGGCGCTCCGCGGGCCGGGCGGCGGCCCGGCGGGCGGGGCAGCGCGCGAGGACCGTCCTGAACCAGCCTTTCTGGGAGCGCCCGTCGTCCGACTGGCTGGTCCGCCGCTGGCCCGATCTGACGGCCTGTCTGGTCGCCACCTTCTTCTTCTGGCTCTCGCTCACGCCGTCGCTGGTCCCCCGGCCCTGGTACTTCCAGGGGGTCATCGGCGGCATCACCGCGGCCATCGGCTACGGTCTGGGCGCGCTGCTGAGCACGCTGGCCCGGATGGCCCTGCCCTGGCACCCCGGCCCGGTCCTGCGCGCCCGTGCCTGGCTCGCCTTCTACCTGATCTCCCCGCCGCTGGTCATCTTCCTGCTGTCACGCAGCGCCGACATGCAGCGCGAGCTGCGCCGGCTCCAGGAACTGCCCCCCACACTCACCTGGCACTCCCTGATGATCACTCTGATCGCCCTGGCCACCGCGGGGGCGCTGCTGCTGACCGCCAGGGTGATCCGGCTGGGCACCCGGACCCTGATGCGGCTGCTGGGGCGGTTCGTCCCCTGGCCGGTGGCCGTGGCCCTGGGGCTGCTGCTGAGCAGCGCCATTGTCGTGTTCGGCACCCGTGACGTGGTCTTCGACCGGGGCATCCTGGAGATCGCCGACCGCATCGCCGCGGCCAAGGACCGCAGCACCGATCCCGGCGTACTGCGGCCCTACTCCCCTCTCGTCTCCGGCAGCCCGGACTCGCTCATCGCCTGGGAGGACCTCGGCAACAAGGGCCGGACCTTCACCGGGAAGGTGCTCTCCCGGGACGAGATCTCCGCCTTCACCGCGTCGCCTGCGACCGAGCCGGTGCGGGTGTACGTCGGCCGGGCCGCCTACGACGGATACCGGGAGGGCGCGGAGCTGGCCGTGCGGGAACTGGAGCGCACCGGCGCCTTCGACCGCTCGGTGCTCGCCATCGCGGGCACGACGGGCACCGGGTGGGTGAACCCGACCACCGTCGAAGCACTGGAGTACATGTACGGCGGGGACACCGCCGTGGTCACCATGCAGTACTCCTACCTGCCGAGCTGGGCTTCGTTCGTCGTCGACCGCGAGGAGGCGGGCGAGGCGACCCGGGCGCTGACCGATGCCGTACACGCACGCTGGGAACAGGAGCCGGAGGAACGGCGCCCCAAGCTCGTGGTCTTCGGGGAGAGCCTCGCCGTCACCGCCATCGAGGACTCCTTCGACAGCCTGGACGACATGCTGGCCAGAACCGACGGCGCGCTGCTCATCGGCCCGCCGGACGGCAGCCCCCTGCACCGCGAGCTGACCGCGGGCCGCGATCCTGGCAGCCCCGTGTGGCGGCCGGTCCACGACGGGGGCAGGCACGTGCGCTTCGGGCAGTTCCCCGAGCAGGACCTGCGGCTGCCGCCGGGCGCTCCGTGGGAGCACCCTCGGGTCGTCTACCTGCAGAACGCCTCGGACCCGGTGGTCTGGTGGTCGCCCCGGCTGCTCTTCCAGCGCCCGGAGTGGCTGCGGGAGCCCTTGGGGCCCGATGTCACCTCGGCCGTCGACTGGTTCCCCTTCGTCACCTTCTGGCAGACCACGGTGGACATGGCCGTCTCCTACGGGGCGCCGGCCCCGCACGGCCACCGGTACGGCTCGAACCCCGTGGACGCGTGGGCGGTGATCATCCCGCCCGCGGGCTGGACCGCCGAGGACACCTCCCGGCTCAAGCACCTGCTGGAGGAGCGTCATCCGCCACGGTCCGGCTGGGCCGGGACGCCCGAGTGAACCCCGGCCCGCTCCCGCCTAGCCGCGCTCCTCGCCGTCGCCCCCGCTCCCCGGTCCGGTCTCCGGCCGCGGCGCCTCCTCGTCCCGGTCGCGCGACGGACGGGGAGGTGTCGGCGCCAGCGGCGCGATGGTGGCCCCGGCGCGGGAGGGGGCCAGCCTCATGGCCGCGCCCGCGTGATAGGCGCGCAGATAGGTCACCACCGTGTTGACCACCGCCACCAGCGGCACCGCCACCACCGCACCCGGGATGCCCGCCAGCAGGGTGCCACCGGTCACCGAGAGCACCACCGCCAGCGGGTGGACCCGCACCATCCGGCCCAGGATGAAGGGCTGGAGGATCTGGCTCTCCACCTGCTGGACGATCAGCACCACCATCAGCACCAGCATCGCCGTCACGAACCCGTCGGTGACGAACGCCACCACCGTGGCCAGCGCGCCCGAGGCGATGGCGCCCACGATCGGCACAAAGGCCGAGAGGAAGACGATGACCGCCAGCGGCACCGCCATCGGGACATCCAGGAAGTACAGACCGATCCAGATCCCGACGGCGTCGATGAGCGCCACCAGGACAGTACCGCGCACATAACCGGTGAGCGTGATCCAGGCGCGGGGTCCGGCCCCGGCCACCCCCTCGCGGGCCGCGGCGGGGATGAACTTCAGGAACCAGTACCAGATGTTGCGGCCGTCGTAGAGCAGGAAGAGCACCACGAACAGCGCGATACCGGCTCCGGTCAGGAACTGCACGAGATAGGTGACGCCCTCGAACCCGGCAGAGGTCAGCGCCGCGCTGTTGTCCCCGATCCAGGCGTTGAGATTGTCGACGACCTCGTTCAGTTGGTCGTCGGTGACGCCGAAGGGGCTCTCCAGCAGCCAGTTGCGGAACTCGTCGATACCCTCCTGGACGCTCTGCACCAGGTCGTCGATGTTCTCCATGACCTGCCATACGACGAACCAGCCGCTCAGCCCGATCACACCGAATCCACCGAGCGAGGTGATGGCCGTGGCGGCCCCGCGGCCGACCCCCCACCTCTTGAGCCGGCCGACCATCGGCTGCAGCAGCGCGGTGACCAGCAAGCCGGCGGCGAAGGCGATCACGATGAGGCTGACGGCGCTCACCGCCTGGATGAGCACCCACACCACGGCCGCCAGCACGAGCAGCCGCCACCCCGCCTCGGCCGCCACCCGCACCCCCCACGGCAGCGCCTCGGCCGGAGCCGGCCGCTGCTCGGCCGGCGTCCCGCCGGGAGGCGGCGGGACATCACCGGCCCCGCCGGCGGCCTCCGGGTCCGGTGCGGGCGGCAGGGCGTCGGTCACCACCGTGCGGCGGGTGCGGGCCGGGAAGGAGGCGGGGGGCGGGGACGGGGCGTGCGCCTCGGCAACGGCGCGTTCCTCGGCCTCGCGCTCCCGGCGATCCCGCTCGCGCTCGGCCGCCCTGCGGTACGCCTCCAGCCGCAGGCCGACGCGCCCCAAACCGGCTCTGAGCCGGTTCAGTCGTGACATTCCGTTCCCTCCGCCCCCGGTTTCCTCACCCGGCGCGCCCGACGTTACCCTGTGCGGCCGCCGGCACGGCACCTCCCGGCACGGGGAAGGGGNCGGGGACCTTCGCTGTGCCGGTACCGGGTCCGTCAGTACCAGTGGTTGGCCTGCCAGAACTGCCAGGCGCCGCAGGGGCTGCCGTAGCGCTCGTTCATGTACTTGACGCCCCACCTGATCTGCGTGGCCGGGTTGGTCTGCCAGTCGGCGCCCGCCGAGGCCATCTTGGACCCGGGCAGCGCCTGCATCAGACCGTAGGCCCCCGATGAGGGGTTGGTAGCTCTGTGGTTCCAGCCGCTCTCGCGCTCGACGATGTCGGAGAAGCACTGGAACTGGTCGGCGGCGACGATCCCGCGGGCGATCGCCTGGATCTCGGCCTTGGTGTAGGAGGACTGCACCGGCGCCGACGCCGACGCGATGTCGGTCCGCTCACTGCTGCGGCTGGCCGCCTCGGCGGCCTCCCGCTCGGCGCGCTCGCGCTCGGCCTTCTCCTTGGCCGCCTGCTCGGCAGCCGCCTTCTTGGCCGCCGCGTCCTCAGCCGCCTTCTTGCGCGCGGACTCCTCCGCGGCCCTCTTCACCGCCGCGTCGGCGGCGGTGGACTGCGTCTCGGCCTGAACCGAAAGGGACGCAGTGTGCAGCTGGGCATTCTGTCCAGCGGGTATCTCGGCAAGCAGCGTTGCGTCGGCGGCGACGACCTCCAGGTCGTAGGTACCGCCTTGCTCGTCTCCCGAGGCAACGCCGACGGCCGCACCGACGGTCGTTACCGCGGTAGCAGAAGCCACTGCGAATCCCCGGACCGAAATCCGGCTCACACGGTTTCCTTCCAACATCGCCCGCCCGGGTGACCCCGCGGGCGCAATCGTGCCCCTGACACGGGCCTCCCTCTGTCCGGTCACGGGAGGCACTGGCCCGTGGGACCCCGAGCGGCGTTGCGCGGGGTCCGCGTGGTTCTTCGGGCGGCATACGGCGGGCATCTGTTCAGTTGTCCGTCCGGTGCGCTTCCGCTGCCGTCGCGGGCAGCGGTGCCGTATGCGGGGCCTGACAGACGCACACACTGCCGGACACGACCAGTCCGAGGCAATTCAGCTCAGTGTGGGAAAGCTCACATGGCGTTTGGGGTTGCCATTCCCCGGAGAATCAGCAGGGGTTGACCAACCGGCGGGCAACCCCCCGACGACCTGCGACAGTACCACCCCGTTCACCGCGAATGGACCCTTTCGGCCGGTTGTACCGTATCGGCCTCTTCTCCCGGAAAGCCCCCTCGGTCCACCGCCCGCCGGAGTGACCGAACCGCCGCGCGCCCCCCGCACACACGTGTCCGCCCGCCCTGTCGGGGCGGGCGGACACCGGCCCGCGGCGCGGGTTCGCGCCCGGCGCTAGATGCGGCCCTCCTCCAGCATTTCGGTGACCAGGGCGGCGATCGGAGACCTCTCCGAGCGGTTCAGGGTCACGTGGGCGAACAGCGGGTGCCCCTTCAGCTTCTCGACCACCGCCACCACACCGTCGTACCGGCCCACCCGCAGGTTGTCCCGCTGCGCCACGTCGTGCGTCAGCACCACCCGGGAGTCCTGGCCGATCCGCGAGAGCACGGTCAGCAGAACATTGCGCTCCAGGGACTGCGCCTCGTCGACGATCACGAACGCGTCATGCAGCGACCGGCCCCGGATGTGGGTGAGCGGCAGCACCTCCAGCATGCCGCGCGCCACCACCTCCTCGATCACCTCACGGCTCGTCACCGCAGAGAGCGTGTCGAAGACCGCCTGCGCCCACGGGCTCATCTTCTCGGCCTCGGAGCCCGGCAGATAGCCCAGGTCCTGCCCGCCCACCGCGTACAGCGGCCGGAAGACCATCACCTTGCGGTGCTGACGCCGCTCCAGCACCGCCTCCAGCCCGGCGCACAGGGCCAGCGCCGACTTGCCGGTGCCCGCCCGGCCGCCCATCGAGACGATGCCCACGTCCGGATCGAGCAGCAGGTCGAGGGCGACGCGCTGCTCGGCGCTGCGCCCGTGGATACCGAACGCCTCCCGGTCGCCGCGCACCAGCCTGATGCGGCCGTCGGCCGTCACCCGGCCCAGCGCGCGGCCCTTCTCCGAGGAGATGACCAGCCCGGTATGCACCGGGAGCCCGGCGGCCAGCGGATCGTCCACCGTCTCGGCGGCGAACAGCTCGTCGACGGCCTCGCCCGGCAGGGTGATCTCCGCCATGCCCGTCCAGCCGGAGTCGGTGATGGCCAGTTCCGCCCGGTACTCCTCGGCCGCCAGGCCGATCGACGACGCCTTGATCCGCAGCGGCAGGTCCTTGGAGACCACCGTGACGTCGTGCCCCTCCGCCTGGAGGTTGCGGGCGACGGCCAGAATCCGCGTGTCGTTGTCACCGAGCCCGCCCCGGTCGTTGAGCATCGCTCTGGGAAGTATGGCCGGATCCGAGTGGTTCAGTTCGACCCTCAGGGTGCCGCCGAGATCACCGATCGGCAGCGGCGTGTCGAGCCGGCCGTGCCGCACGCGGTACTCGTCCAGCCGCCGCAGCGCCTGCCGGGCGAAGTAGCCGAGCTCGGGATGGTGCCGTTTCGCCTCCAGTTCGGAGATGACGACGACGGGCAGGACCACCTCGTGTTCGTCGAAGCGCGTCATCGCCGACGGATCGGCGAGCAGAACACTGGTGTCGAGGACATACATGCGCCTGGCGTCCGGGCGCTTCTTGCTGGTCACCACGTGAGGACGAACCCCCTCGGAAGAGGTAGCGGCGTCCCGGCGCGCCGGGCGCCGGGGGTCTGGCCGGACCGGACCCGAGCGCGGGCCGCGGACCGGCCCTTCGCGAACTGCGTGGTGCGCAATCGGGCCTCCCGGCGGGTCCTCGCATATGCGCGGACCCGCGGGAGATATGCCCAGTGATCAGCCGCGGTTAAACGCCCCGGCCGGCCGCCGGTACGGCCGCGTGCTGCCGGCCCGTCAGGTGCCGTACCTCCGGTGCCGCGCGGCGTAGTCCCGCAGCGCCCGCAGGAAGTCCACCTTGCGGAAGGCGGGCCAGTAGACCTCGCAGAAGTAGTACTCCGAGTGGGCGCTCTGCCAGAGCATGAAGCCGGACAGGCGCTGCTCGCCACTGGTGCGGATCACCAGGTCGGGGTCGGGCTGCCCGCGCGTGTACAGGTGCTCGGCGATGTCCTCGACCTCAAGGGTTTCGGCCACCTCTTCCAGGGTCTGGCCGTCGGCGGCGCGCTTGGCGAGCAGGGAACGGACCGCGTCGGTGATCTCCTGGCGACCGCCGTAGCCGACCGCGACATTGACCAGTATCCCGTCCCGGTTCCCGGCGAGTTCCTCGGCCTCCCGCAGAACCCGGCGGGTCCGTTCGGGAAGCCCGTCCAGCGTGCCGACGTGATGCACCCGCCAGCGGCCGTCCTGCGCGAGATCGCGCACCGCCCCCTCGACGATGGACAGCAACGGGACCAGTTCCTCCTGCGGCCGGTTCAGGTTGTCGGTGGAGAGCAGCCAGAGCGTCACCACCTCGACGTCCGTCTCCTCGCACCAGCCCAGCAGCTCCTGGATCTTGGCCGCGCCCGCCTCGTGCCCCTCCTTGGTGGTGCCGCCGGCCGCCTTGGCCCACCGGCGGTTCCCGTCGAGGATGACACCGATGTGCTTGGGGGCGCGGTCGGTGTCGAGGCGGCCCTCCACCCGCCGCGCGTACAGCTTCACGGCCAGCCGGCGCAGCGTCGTCCTGATCGCGTTCATCGCGTGTGTTCAGCCCCTCCATGCGCACCGGCTGCCGGACCGGCGCCTCGATCCCTGCACTGTACTGCCGCGCCGTCCACCTGGTGGAATCCCGGCCGCGGCGGTGGCCGGCGAGGACACGGACGCGGGAAAGAAAAAGCGGGCCGGTCCGTGGGGGGGGATACGGACCGGCCCGAGGGGGGGTTTCCACCGTAACGCATCCACGGCCGTGCTGGGTGCATCCGGGGAAATAATTACGCGGCGAGTCCTCCCAGCATCAGTCCGGCCAACGCCCCGAGAGCCATGAACGGGCCGAACGGCACTGCCGTCCGGCGGCTCGCCCCGCGCGCCGCCATCAGCCAGCCCCCGTAGCCGGCGGCCAGCAGGAACCCGCCGAACGTCCCGGCGAACAGCACGTCCCAGCCGTACCACCCCAGAGCCGCCCCGAGGGCGAGGGCCAGCTTGACGTCCCCGAACCCCATGCCACGGGGATTGACGAGGAACAGCAGGAAGTAACCGGCGCCCAGAACCAGGCCGCCGAGCAGCGCCCGCGGCCAGCTGCCCGCCGCCTCCGGCAGCAGCGCGGCTGCCCCCAGGCCGGCCGGCACGGCGACGGCCAGCGGCAGGGTGAGGACGTCGGGAAGCCGCTGCACCCGCAGATCCACCGCCGCCAGCAGCACCACCACCGGAGCGGCCAGAAGCCAGACGGCCAGCTCCGGGCGGGGCCCGGCGGCTGCGGCCAGCGCCGCGCAGCAGCCCGCGGTCGGAACGGCGAACCGGGGTGCCCGGCCTCCGTAGCCACCGGGCGGCGCGCAGTCGCCGCACCGGGCACCCCCCAGCCAGCCACGGAGCGGTCCGGTCAGCGGATGGCCGGCGGGACACGCGGCACGCCAGGACTCCTCGGGCTCCACGGACAGCCGGTAGGCGGGACGCACCAGCAACAGGCCGACGGCTGCGCCGTACACCGCCGCGGCGGCGGCAATCAGAAGATGCACGCGCCGAGCGTACGGGGCACCGGCACGGAGGATTTGGCGGGCCGGCCTGCCCAGGTGGGGGGAGAGGGCAGACCGGCCTCGAAAGAGGCAGGACCGGAGCGGGGGGGGTGGCTCACGGTCCGCCCCGCCAGCCGCCGCCGGGGTGGGAATGGCGGCGCTGGCGTCAAGGAGTGCCGACTGGTGCCGACACGGGGGGAACCATACCGCACACACCGGGCCCGTCGAGCCCTGACCTTCCCCTGATCCACCGTCGTGTACGCACGGTTTCCCGCAGGTCACCACAGGTTCAACAGAGTGGGAAGCTCTGGTCCCCTCCGCCGGGCAGAGGGGAGAACAGCCCACGGGGCACCGGACAGGCACGCACGTCCTCCCGCACGAGGCCATCCGCTCCCGACCCGGCGGTACCACCCGGCGGAAGCCCGTCCGATGCCCGGCTCATGTGCCGGGCATCAGCCCACGGACCGTCCTGGGTTCCGGAACCGGCCGGTTCTCCCCGCCGGGCGGTCCGGTCGCGGCACACCGTCCGTCTCCGCCGACCACCGGGCCACGACCCGGCCGACGAGTTGTGCGCGGTTGAGGTCCCCCGTGCCGGGCTCCACGGGTCCGGCAGGCGGTCCCTGGAGAAGCAGCCTCTGCTGCATCCGGCTCAGCTTCCACACCAGGAGAGCGGCTGCCACCGAACAGGCGGCCAGGAGCGCGTCCGCCACGACGAGATGCCGGAGGGCGCCCTCCACCGGTGCCGCCGCCGGCACCGCCTCCGAGGCAAGCCTGCTTCCCATCCGGGGTTGCGTCTCCCAGTACATCCGCATGCTGTTGGCACCGGTCAGGAAGGCCGCGGCCCACAGCACCCACCACAGATGGACGACCGTCCGCCGGACCGGAGCCGGCTCGTCGCCATCGGGGGACCGCGGCCGACTCGCCCGCCAGATGTCCTCGGTGATGCGCCGGGGAAGGTAGAGATTCAGCCCCGGCACCAGCCAGCCGCCGACCAGCCAGGTGCGCGGCACCCGGTGCGCCCGCGGCGCGAAGAGTTCGGCGTTGAGCCGCACCCGGCGGAACCACATCAGGAAGGCACAGCACGCCGCGACGAGCACGGCCAGGTGCGGCAGTGTCGCCGCCTCGACCAGACCGGAGACCCTGACGTCCTCGGCGACCAGCGCCTCCCGCTGCGCGAGATACCGCTCCACCGTGCCGCCGGCCGTGCCGGGCCGTCCGGCTGTGTCCAGGTGCGCCAGCATTTCGCGGGCGGCCAGGATCCGGTGCCCGGCCGCCACGACACACCCGGCCAGCAGTACCGTCACCAGCCAGGCCCACGGGCGTGGGCTCACATGGCCGCGCGCTCCAGCACACCGGGCGCAGACACCGGTCGTCCCGTCCGCAGGCCCGGACCGGCAGTTCCAGCAGCGTATCGGTCTCTCCCCTCGCCTCGCCCCAGCATCGTCCATGACAGCACCGGCGGGCCACGCCGCGGCACCTCCTCCCGCCCGTGACCCCGGCTGCCGTACCGGGCAACTACCATGCGCGGGAACGTTTTTCGTGTTGCCTGCGAACGCAGGGGGGAAGCATGGCACCGTACGACTCGCCACACGCCGCACCACCGCCGTACAGTCCGCTGGGACCGGCCGACCCCCGTGAGGTGGCGGGGTACGAACTGCGGGCCCGGCTCGGGTCGGGCGGGATGGGAAGCGTCTATCTGTCCTACACCCGCGGCGGCCAGCCGATCGCGGTCAAGGTCGTGCGCGCGGAGTTCGCCGAGGATCCGGAGTTCCGCCGCCGGTTCGCCCAGGAGGTCAAGGCGGCGCGACGGGTGCAGGGGCTCTACACGGTGCCGGTGCTGGACAGCAACACGGAGGGTGCGGCGCCGTGGCTCGCCACCGCCTACATCCCCGGGCTGTCGCTCGCGGACGCCGTGCGGACACACGGCAGGCTGCCCCTGCCCACGGTGCTGCTGCTGGCCGCGGGCGTCGCCGAGGCCCTGCAGTCCATCCACGCGGCGGGAGTCATCCACCGGGACCTGAAGCCGGGGAACGTACTGCTGTCGGCGGACGGGCCCAAGGTGATCGACTTCGGCATCGCCCGGGCCGCCGACACCACTCCGCTGACCGGGTCCGACGTCCGGGTCGGCACCCCTGCCTACATGGCGCCGGAGCAGGTGACCGGGGTCTCCGCCACCCCGGCGGCGGACGTCTTCGCCCTGGGTCTGATCGCCCACCACGCGGCCACCGGCGGCCACCCGTTCGGCGAGGGCACGGCGCACGCGGTGATGTACCGCATCGTCCAGGAGGCGCCCGACCTGTCCGGAACCCCGGCAGGACTGCTCGACCTGATCCACGCCTGCCTCGCCAAGGATCCGTCCCAGCGTCCCCAGCCGGCACAGGTGATCGAGATGTGCCGGGCGCTGCTCCCGGACGGTGATCTCCGGCGCCGGGAAGGGTGGCTGCCCGCACCGGTGGCGGCCGAGGTCGCCCGGCGCACCCAGGCTCCTCCCCCACCGGCCGCACAGCTCGCCTCCGACGGACAGCCCCCGCGCACCCCCGGCGCGCCGCCCGCCGCTGCCCCCATGGCCCCGGGCGACACTCCGCAGTCCCCGCCCGCCTCACCGCCGGCCCGCGGCGCCCGTCGGACCGCCGCGCTCCTCGCCGCGCCCGCCGTGGCGACCGCCGTACTCGGCGGCGCGGCGACGTACTTCCTCCTCGGCGACAGCAGTGAGGACGCCGGCGACCGTGCGGGCGAGGCCGTCGGCAACACCACTCCCCCCGCCGAAACGGAAGCCTCGGCCCCCGAGGGCCCGGCCGACACGGACGCCGCGGAGTCCCCCGGCACGGCCCCGGACCCGGACGGGCAGCCGGACTCCGACTCCGCCTACCGCCTGGCCGAGAGCGACGTCGAGTTGATCATCAAGGCTCCCCGCTTCCACCGGGAGACCCAGCAGGTGGTCCGGGACTGTCTCGGTGCTGATCTGACAACGGTCCGGCTGGACACACTCACCGTCACCACAGGGGTCCGGTCGGGCAGCATGGACGACAGGCGGGACGAGAACGACATCCGGTACATCCACTGTGACCACGAAGGGCTGCTCGACCAGGGAATCTCCTTTCACAAGGATCTCCACGCCGGCGCTGTGGACACCCTTTCGCCGACGCCCGAGCAGTGCTTCGAGGCCGCACGCTCAGCCACCCTGCCCAACCCCATCCCCGTGGACGACATCCTGGAGGACAGAACACTCCGGGAAAGCACGGCGATCTGCGCAGAGACCAGGGAGAAGAGTCTGGTCCTCCTCCGGATCGACCGGGTGCAGGCGGACCCGCACAACGAGGACCTCCGCTCCTACACGATGACAGCTACGCGGTGGACCCCTCAGGAGTGAGAGGCCCCCTCCGGAAGGCGCCGACGAAAGTCAGTTCCCGCTGGGCCAGGAAATCTCCACTCTGCGGTTCTTCTGCCGACCCTCCTCGGTCGCATTGTCGTACAGCGGGTAGTCCTCGCTGTAGCCCCGCACGTTGAACTCGATGCCCGAGGGGTCGTTGAGCAGTTCGACCAACACCTCATGCGTGTTCTTGGCCCGGTTGTTCGACAGGCCGATGCCGTGCTCGTACGAACCGAGATTGTCCGTGAAACCGAAGACATTGACCCGTTCCGGCCTGGACTCGTCGATGGCGGCGGCGACCTCCTTCAGTGCCTCCCGTGTCTCGGGCGAAACCTCATCGCTGTCCTTGCCGAAGATCACGTCGGTCTGCAGCGTGAACTTGCGCTGTCCTCCGGTGCGCTCCTCTCGCTGCTCGCCGCCGATGCTTTCCGGCCCTCCGCCTCCCCCGCCCGGGTTCCCGCCGTCACCGCTGCTGTCCTCACCGGTCCCTGTCTCCGGGGCCGGTGTCGCACTCCCGAGGTCTTCCGTCACGAACTTGATGTCCAGGACTCGGGGCTCGGCGAGCGTGGCGCCGTCTCCCAACTTGAGGCCCGGCGAGTTGGCATCGATCTCAGGGACCGGAGGCGCCTCGTAGCCAGGCGGCTGCTCGAACTCCTCCCCGTCGTCGGCCAGCGCGGACGTCGTCATGCCGACCAACGCACCACATGCGGCGGCGATCACCGCACCACGGGCGCAACGTCGTACGGAATGCACGGAAAGCGCAGACATAGTCACCTCTGGGAGATGTCGATGGTGGCGGGCGGAAGATCAGCGACCTGGAAGTCGACTTCGCTGGTGCTCTCCGCAGGTGCGGGGAACTGCGCGAACCACGAAACGGTCTCGCCGGGATCGATCCCGTCCGAACCGAACTGCGTGCAAAGGCATCGTCCCGAGGTATCCCGGAGGATGAGGTGGCGCTTGCCTTCGATCTTGTCCGTGACCGCGGCCCCGGCCATCGAGAAACCGTTGTTGGCCAGTTCGTTCTCCTCCCCCCTCCAACGGCGGTCGAAGAAGTTCTCCGAACTCTGGTTGGTGAGAGTCCCGGCAACTGTCAGGAACCCACCCTCTTCCCGGACGGCTGAGTTGACGGTCAACGAGACTGTGCCCCCATCGGAGATCTCGGCAAGAATCGGCGACTCATCACCTTCAGCAGGTGCTGTCCGATCGTCCGCACCGGACCCATCGTTGGCCTTGCCGTCGTCCTCCGGTGTCTCAGCGCCACTGGTCGAGTTGTCCGCCCCGTCGTTGTCACCTCCGGAACCGCCGCAACTGGCCACGGCAATAACCAAGGCCGCTCCGAGCCCGATAATGATCAGGATAAGACGGGACTTGCTGTCACGAAGGTCCATCGATGATTGTCCTTAGGGAACTCAACTCGTCAGCGGTCAGTCTTCCAAGTGAACCTGGAAGAGATCACGAGGCTCGGGGCGAGCGTCTTCGTCATCCGGCGCGAAGGTCCAGTCCCCTTCCTCGCAGCTCAGTTCGATGTGATCGTCTTCCTCAGTGGTGGCCTCGCAAAGAGGCTCGAGAACTGCAGTGGCCTGCGCCTGGGCTGTCTGCGTCTCGGTGCCTGGCAGGACCGACCGGCCCACCGTGTACCTCGTCTCGACGCCGACCGTGTAGCCGGTACGCTCGCCGACCGGAGTACAGGAGATCACATCCGCATTGTTGCGGCCCGCCAGTCGGGGAGCCGCCTCGCTGCATGCCGTAACGACCGCGAAGTCCCGGGCGTCCAGCACTTCGTCGAGATTCTCCTCACCTTCCAACGCCTCGACGAAGCGTTCGTGCAGGCGGTCCCTCGCCTCGTGAGCCGCAGCGAGGGCGGCAGCGTCCGCAGCAGACTGCGCACCGCTGCGAGTGAAGGCCGCTTGCGCAAAGACAAAGAAGAGGAAGGCGATGAGCAGAAGGCCGCTCACCATCCAGATGTACAGCGGAAACGCTGCCCCGCGAGAACCGTCGGCTATCCGCCCCCGCCTGTGATCTGGTTCACTGCCCTCTGCACGGCATTGGCCACCAGGTCGTCGATCCCCAGACTGAAGACGGCCACCACGACCAGGGCTATCAGCACCAGGAGGCCGGCGTACTCCACGAAGCCGGCGCCGCGGTCGGCCTCCCGGCCCCGCAGTCGCGTGCCGACGGCGTGTCTCCACTTCCGAAGGTACCTTTTCATGGTGCCTCTCTTCTCCGCTCGGACCTGGGCGGGATGTCCCGCCCGCGCCCCTTGTCCGCCGGTTCATACGGTACTGCTGTCCGACGCATCCGGGTACGGGGTGCTGGGGGTGACTCTGCCCTGCCGTCGACCGGTTGAAGCCGGGGTACACCACGCTCGCCCCCTCTCAGCGGGCCTGCCCAACACCTTCCGGACTGACTGTCCCACAACCGGAAGCAGTTGGGCAGAGAGTCACTCGACAGACACCCCATGCGGTGATGATGCGCCATCAACAACACGAGGCACCCACGGGGACGAGGGCCGACGTGGCCCGGCGGCCGGGTCGCCGTCAGTTCCCTCAGTCGCCGAGGATGCCGGTGAAGTCCGTGCCGGAGCCGAGGATCATGCCGGTGATGATGATGATCATGGTGGCGGGAACCATGAAGACCAGGGTGGCCATGGTGGCCTTGGGGATGGCCTTCGCGGCACGCCGCCGGGCGTTCTGGGCGTCGGTGCGACGCATGTCGTCGGCGATCTGGATGAGGGTGTCGGCAATGGGCGCGCCCAGTTCCTCCCCCTGCTGGAGGGCCGTGACGAACTGGTTGACCGCCTCGGAGTCGTTGCGGCGGCGCAGTTCGTCGAACGCCTGCCGCCGGGAGACACCCATGTCCATCTGCCGCAGGGTGATGCGGATCTCGTCCGCCCACGGCCCCTCGTATCGGGCCGAGACGCGCTCCAGCGCCTGCCGGAAACCGAGGCCCGCGGAGACCACCACGGCGAGGACGTCCAGGAAGTCCGGAAGGGTGCGTTCGATGACCTCCTTGCGTTCCCGCACTCCCTGCCAGATCACCGCGTCGGCCGCGAACACCCCGAAAGCCAGGGCGAACAGCCCGAAGAGGGGCCAGCCGCTGACGAAGAACACGAAGGCGGCGAACAGTCCGAACGCCCCGTAGACGGCCCGCCGTGCGGCGTACCGGTCGATGGTCAGGCCTCCGGGGTTGCCCGCCTGGTCGATGCGCCGCCGCTTGCGGTCCACGGCCTTCTGCCCCATCAGCCGCAGCACGGTGGGGGCGTACCTCATGCCCATCCGGTCGATCGCCGACCCTCCCGCCGACACCCGGCTGGACCCGATCTCCAGCGCGAGTTGCAGGTCCGCGGGCAGTGGTGCCGACGAGCGGATCATGCGCAGGCCCTTGAGCATGCCGAAGACGGCGGCCCCCATCACGAGCCCGAGCAGCAGACCCCACATGTCGTGTGTTCCTCCTCAGCGGCACCGGGCCGCGGTCAGACATCGATCCGGCCGAACCGGCGCACCACGACGAACCCGACGGCGTACATGCCGAGCGCGACAGCCATGGCGAGCTGGCCGACGCCGCTGGAGGTGACCCGCTCCAGTGCCCCGGGGGCCATGGTGCCGATCATCAGCAGGGCGCCGAGCCCGAGCAGCGGGACGGTCACCGCGGTGGCGTTGATCTCGGCGAGCATGGTGCGCACCTCGCGCCGGGTCTCCTTGCGTTCCTCCAGCGTCGCGGTCAGATTGCGCAGCGAGGCGACGATGGTGCCGCCCGCCCGGTTGGCGAGGATGAGGGTGGTGACCAGGACGTTCAGCTCACGGGAGGGCAGCCGTTCGCCGAGTTCGCCCAGGGCCTCCTCCAGGGGCCGGCCGACGGCGAGCTGGTCGGCCACGGTGGCGAGTTCGGCACCGGCCGGGTCGTCCATCTCCTCCGCGGCCATGGCCAGGGCAGTGCGCAGCGCCAGTCCGGCGGCGGTGCCGTTGGCGATGAGCCGGGACAGTTCGGGCAGCTGGTTGATGAATCGCTCGGTGCGCTTGACGCGTTGCCAGTTCAGGAAGGCGTTGCCGGCCCAGAGACCGATCAGCGCGAAGACGGGTCCGAAGAACGGGGCGAGCGCCGCGGCACCGATCAGCCACAGGGCGGCGACGACGGTGAGAACGTAGACGGCGTACTCGCCGGGTGTCAGGTCCAGACCGGTGGCCCGGAGTCTGGTGTGCAGACCCCGGCCGAGTGTGGTACCGCGCAGTCTGCGGTCCACGGCGCCGAAGCGGCGTCGGCGGGTCTCCTCGGGCCGCTGCCCGGCGAGCACCAGTGCTGTGGGCAGAGGGTCGGCCGGGGCCGGGTCGGGGCCGGCGAGCCGGTTCAGCAGGGCGCGCCGGCGTGCCCTGCCGGACGTGTACAGCTGAATGCCGGCGATGGCCACGACCGTGGCGAGCAGGGTGAGCCCGAGCGCGAGCTGTGCGAGCGGGCTCACCGGATACCGGGCCTGGGCACGTGCGGCCGGAGGGCCTCGGGGCGGGCACCGAAGGCCTGCGGGACCTGTTCTCCGGCCAGGCGCAGCCGGTCGGCGACCTCGCGCGGGACGGGGAGGTGTTCGAAGCTGCCGTTCACCTTGCCGTCCCTGTCCATCGGTTCGGCCCGGAAGCGGGCGACGGTAGCGGTGCGGAACGGCTCCCGGCCGTTGCTGACCAGCGCGGCGACCTCGGCGACGCGGCGGGTGCCGTCCGGGTGGCGCACCAGCTGGACGAGGATGTCCACGGCGCTGTTGATCTGGTCGCGCAAGGCCTCGAAGGGCACCTGCAGTTCGGACATCGAGGCGAGGGTCTGCAGGCGCATCAGCGCGTCCTCGGCGTTGTTGGCGTGGACGGTGGCGAGCGATCCGTCGTGGCCGGTGGACATGGCCTGGAGCATGTCCAGCGTCTCGCCGCCGCGGACCTCGCCGACGATGATGCGGTCCGGCCTCATCCGCAGGGAGTTGCGCACCAGGTCCCGGATGGTGACTTCGCCCTTGCCCTCGACGTTGGGGGGCCTGGACTCCAGGCGGATGACGTGGTTCTGCTGGAGCTGGAGTTCGGCCGCGTCCTCCACGGTGACGATGCGCTCGCCCTCCGGGATGAGCGCGCTGAGCGCGTTGAGGAGGGTCGTCTTCCCCGAGCCGGTGCCGCCCGAGACGATGATGTTGAACTTCGCCCGGACCAGGCCGGCCAGCAGGAGCACCAGGTGGTCGTCGACGCTGCCGAACCCGACGAGTTCGGGCAGCGTGTAGGCGCGGGGGAAGCGCCGGATGGTGAGGGTGGCGCCGCTGAGGGACAGCGGGGGGATGATGACGTTGACGCGTTCCCCGCTGGGCAGGCGGGCGTCGACCATCGGGTTGGACTCGTCCACCCGGCGGTTGACGGTGGACACGATCCGCTCGATGGTCTGCATGAGCTGTTCCTCGGAGGCGAAGCGCATCGGCAGTTGCTCGACGCGCCCGGAGCGCTCGACGAAGATCTGCTCGGGGCCGTTGACCATGATCTCGGTGACCGAGGGGTCCTCCAGCAGCGGTTCCAGGATGCCCAGGCCCAGTGCCTCGTCGACGACGCGCCGGATGAGCAGCGCGCGCTGCTGAGGGGAGAGCACCGGTCCCTCGCGGCTGAGGATGTGGCCGAGGACGCGTTCGAGCCGGTCCCGGCGGTCGGCCATGGCCAGTGAGGACATCTCGGCCAGGTCGATCTCCTGAAGCAGCTTGGCCCGGTAGACGGCCACCAGCCTGCTGTCGCCCACACCGGCCGCGGCCGGCTCCTCCCGGGCCGGGATACGGGACCTCAGGCCCATCGCTCACTCCTCACTCGGCCGGTTCCCGGGGGGCACCGGCCGGCTGTCTGCTCCTGCCGCCCGGTCAGTCGCACGGCATCGTCACGGACTTGCTGGCTTCTCCCAGCGCGCCTCCCATGAACGGCAGGACGGAGGGGACGGTGACGCTCGCGGTCACGGTGACCTCCTCGCCGCACGGCTGCCGGGTGAAGGCGACCTGGAGCCAGCTGCTGGCCGCTGCCCGGCCGGCCGACTGGTACTGGTCCTCGGTCTCCTGCTGGGAGGCGACGCGCGCGGCGGCCCGGGCGGCGGAGCCGGCCTGCTGGGCGGCGTAGCCGATGAACCCGAGCTGCAGGGCGGCCAGCGCGACGAGGACGAGCAGGGGCAGCCAGCCGGCGAACTCGACGGCGGTCGCCCCGCGGTCGGAGCGCGGGGACCGGCGGGCCGGTGCGGGCCGGGCGGCCCGGTACGGGGTGCGCATGGCTCAGCCCTCCTCCGCGGCGCCCGCGGTGCCCCGCACGGTGAACGGCAGGTTCAGGGCTCCGGGGAACAGCACCGGGACGCGCAGCGCCACCTCGGCGGTGCGCACCGGTCCGCGCAGGGGGCAGGACACGTCGGCCTGCCAGGCGGGAGGCAGGTGCCGGGTGGCGGCGGCGTGGCAGGCGCCCTGCGGGTCGCCGCGCGCGGCGGCGGCCGCCCGGGCGCCCTGGTCGGCGGCGTTGCCGGCCAGGGAGAAGGTGTAACCGATGAGGATGCACTGCCAGATGACCGCCATCATCAGCAGGATCAGTGGGAACATGCCTGCGAATTCGATCATGACGGCCCCGCGGTCACGGCGCCCGGCCGGGCGGTCCGGTGCTTCGCCCGGGGCGGGGAGGGCGGCCCCGGTGGGGGGCGGTTGCGGTGTCATGGGCGTTTCCCCTTCCGGCGGCCGAGGCCGGCGGGGGCCTGCGGCGGGGCGGCCAGGCCCAGTTCGGCGGCCAGCGCCCACATGCCGCGGCGGACCGGCCCGCGTTCGTCCAGGTCCTGGATGCGGCCGGCGTCCTGGGCCTCCTGGAGTTCGCGGAAGTTGGCCGGGATGACGCTGCGGGCGACGGTCGTGCCGGTGATCCGGGCGATGAGCTCGGGCTGGATGTGCCCGCTGCGGCCGAGCCGGTTCACCACCGTCAGGGTGTTCTCCGCCTTGCGGATCTGCAGCCGGTCCCACATGCGGACCAGGCGGTTGACGGCGCGCACCGAGATCACGTCGGGGGTGGTGACCAGGAGGGCGGTGTCGGCGGTCTCGACGGCGGTGGCGCCGGCGCTGTGCATCTGGGAGCCGCAGTCCACGACGACCACGTCGTAGCGGGCGCGGACGGCGGTGAGCAGGTGCCGGACGGTGGTCTCGCTGACGTCCTCGCCGCGTTCGCCCTCGGCGGGTGCCAGGAGCATCGACAGTCCCGTCTCGTGCACGAAGACCGCTTCGGCCAGCAGCTGGGGGGAGATGTCCGTGATCCCGGCGAGGTCGGCCACCGAGCGGCGGAACTGCACGTCGAAGTAGGAGCCGACGTCCCCGGCGAGCAGGTCCAGGTCGATCAGGATGGTGCGGCGTTCCTCCGGTCCGGAGGTCTGGGCGGCCAGCGCCAGTTGTCCGGCGAGCAGGGTCGCGCCCACGCCGCCCTTGGCTCCGGAGACCGTGACGAGGCGGCCGCCGGGGCCGGCGGGGGCGATCTCCGCTCCCCCGAGGTGGCGGCGCATGCCCGCGGCCCACTGGGCGGCGGCGCCGACCCGGGCGGCGAGTTCGTCGTAGGTGAGGGGGATGCCGGCCAGGCCCCGGGCGCCGGCGTCCATGGCGGCCGAGTAGAGGCCCGCCGTGGGGTCGGCGGAGACGAGCACGACACCGACGGCGGGGAAGCGCAGGGCGACCTCGCGGATCAGTTCCAGCGCCGGCAGCGGCCCGATCTGTTCGTGGACCAGCACGACTTCGGGCAGGTCACCGACGGACTCGTGGGAGAGGGTGGCGAGGGTGTCCAGCAGTGCGGTGGAGTCGGGGGCGGAGCGCATCGGCTCGGTACCGGGCAGCTGGCTCAGCAAGTTGATCATGGCCCGGGCGGCGTCCGGATCGCTCACCGCGGGAAGGATGCGCGTGGTCATCGTGTGCCGCTCTCAGTCCTGGAAGAGGTCCGCGACAGGGGCATGAGGGCTGCCGAGGATGTCGCCGATGATGGTGTAGGTCCGCTCGCTCTCCGGGATGTCCTCCTCGTCGCCGGGTGCGACCAGCGCCAGCCGTACCTGTTCGGCGAAGGCTTCGGCGAAGGTGACGCGGTGGGCGTCGGTGTTGTCCAGGGAGAAGGTGATGGGCACCACCTGGCGGCGGGTGCGGTCCTCGTCGGTCTCGGTGAGGTCGCCCACCTCGATGACGGTCGCGTTGTTGACCATGAGACGGACGATCTCGAACTCCTCGTCGTCGTCCCCGCTGCGGTCGGTCACGCGGTAGGCCGCGTACATGTTGATGGTGGCGCCGGGATAGATCTTGCCGGCCACGCCGGTCGCGGCGTCGATCATGATGGCGATCTCCTGGCGGCCCGGCTCCAGCTCAGGGCGGTCGGACATCATGTCCGTCTGCAGCAGGGAGCCCTCCCGGAGGGGTGTGAGGGCCACCTTGCCCTCGAGCTCGGCGAGATCGGTGACGGCCGATCGCGGTATGTAGCGCTCGGGCATGCTGACCTCCCGCACGTGCTCGGGCCGGAACTCCTGGTGGGGTTCCATGTCCTGGGCCAGCTCGTACGCGGTGGCCTCCGGGCCGACCTTCGACTCGACGTCGCTGATCACCGCGAGCACCGCGGCGAATGCACCGAGGGCGAGCAGGGCGGAGACGACCAGCAGGATGGTGCCGCGTCGCTGACGAGCGTTCATAGGGCCTGTCTACCTCTTCGGTCGCGTGCGAAATCGTGGCAGCGGGGGTGGACTTGCGTCAGTTGCCGCTGCCGGGGGCCAGGGCGCGGCGGTCGGCGGGTTTCAGCGCGGCCTGCTGCCGGCGCTGCTCGGGCGGCACCACGGGGCAGGAGCAGAAGGCGCAGCGGTCACCGATGAGCGCCAGCCCGCACCAGTGGCAGGCCTCCTGCCGCATCGAACCGACCATCTGGTAGAGCAGGGACACCTCGGGCACGGCGGCGGCGAACTCGACGAGCTTGCCGGTTCCCCACCAGGCGGCGGACTCGGCGGGCAGCGGGACCGGGTGCAGGGCCTGGACCTGCCACTGGCGGGCGAGCCGCCCGGTGACCCAGTCGCTGGCGGCCTGGCCGGCGGCGTAGGTCAGGGAGGTGGCGAACTGCGGGCCGGCCGGGGTGACCTCGCCCCCGGCCCGCACCAGCTGGCGGTTGGGGGCGGCGAGTACGGCGCACGGGCCGCTGCCCGGTTTGCTGCGGGTGCGGGGCAGTTCGACGGGAAGGCGGTCCAGACGGTTCGCGGAGGGCAGCAGCGCGCCGGCGTAGATGTAGTGCGCCAGGAGCCGGACCGCCGCGCCCAGCACGCCGGGGCTGAAGTCGCACACGGACAGCTGGCGGAGCTGCCGCACCAGGACGGCGGTGCCCAGCGGGGGCAGGCCGCTGGGGAGCAGCGCGATCCGGTCGGACTCCAGCATGGCCCGCACCGCGTGCATCCGCCGGACGTGGGCCGGCGGGGTGGAGGCGGGGTAGACGGCGACGCAGTAGCCCTGCCGGTCCAGCAGCCGGCCCATCTCGGCGAGGGCGCCGGCGAAGTCCTGCCCCTCGGGCGGGCTCAGGACGTGGGCACCGGGGGTGTGCTGGTCGGTGGCCGTGAGCACCAGGTCGGCGCTGGTCACCGCGATGGCGATGGGCATGCCGCTCCCCCCGGGCCGAACTGCCCGTGTCCTGTGGATGTCTGCCGGTCGGTCAGCTTATCGACAGCACTGCCGCGGAGAACAGCGTCGCAGCGAAGCCTCCGGTTTCCGCACGGCCGTGAGGGCGGGCGCCGCCTGCGCGTCCGCCCCGGCCGTCCGTCCGTTGTGCCGGGCGTATCTCCTGGGCGCTCGCCTGCCACGAGCGCCGTGCGAGGGCTTCTCGCGCGGGTCGCGCGGCGGCGTACGTGTGTCCGGCCCCGCGCGCCAAGTCGCGTCGCGCCCGGCTCGCCCCGCATAGTGGGATGTGCCACGAGATGAAGGTGTCTTGCCATGGACAATGCGATCTGGGCGGAAGGGCTGGTCAAGAGGTTCGGCGAGACCACGGCGCTGGCCGGGGTGGATCTGGCCGTCCCGCCCGGCACGGTGCTCGGAATGCTCGGGCCGAACGGCGCGGGGAAGACCACCGCCGTACGGGTGCTGGCCACCCTGCTGGAGCCCGACGAGGGCCGGGCGACGGTCAAGGGTCACGACGTGTGCCGCGACGCGCACCGGGTGCGGCAGCTGATCGGGCTCACCGGCCAGTACGCCTCGGTGGACCCGCAGCTCACCGGCCTGGAGAATCTGCTGCTGATCGGCCGGCTGCTGGGGTTCCCCCGGGCCGAGGCCAAGCAGCGGGCCCGGGAACTGCTCGACCGGTTCGAGCTGGCCGAGGCCGCCTCCCGGGCGGTCCAGACGTACTCCGGCGGCATGCACCGGCGGCTGGACCTGGCCGCCAGTCTGGTGGGCCGCCCGCCCGTGCTGTTCCTGGACGAGCCCACCACGGGCCTGGACCCGCGGGCCCGCGCCGACCTGTGGGAGCTCATCCGCGGCCTGGTCACCGAGGGCACCACGGTGCTGCTCACCACCCAGTATCTGGACGAGGCCGATCATCTGGCGGACAGCATCGTGGTCATCGACCGGGGCATGGTCATCGCCGACGGCACCCCGGAGGACCTCAAGGCCAGGGCCGGCGCCCAGACGCTGACCGTGCGCCCGGCGGACGGGGACGGCACGGAGACGGTCCGGGCGGTGGTCGCGGAGCTGACCGGCGCCACTGTGCTGGTCAAGGGCGATCGGGTGAGCACGCGGGTGTCCGATCCGGCGCTGCTGCCCGCGGTGGTCCGCCGGCTGGACGACGCCGGCGTGGTCGTCACCGAGCTGGAGCTGCGCGGTTCCAGTCTCAACGAGGTCTTTCTGCACCTGACCGGTCGCCCCACGCCGGACGAGGCGGAGGACCGGCCGCCCGAAGGGAGTGCGTCATGAGTCAGGAGACCACCACACGTCCCGCGGCGGAACTGCCTCCCAGGGTGGGGCTGCTGGACGGCGTGCGCCAGAGCATGACCCTGGCCTGGCGCACGGTGGTGCAGGTCCGGCACAACCCCTGGGAGATGAGCGACTTCAGCATTCAGCCGATCATGTTCGTGCTGCTGTTCACCTATGTGTTCGGCGGCGCGATCGCGGGCTCGACCAGCGACTATCTGACATTCATGCTGCCGGGTCTGATCGTGATGAACATGCTGTTCGTGACGATGTATGTGGGCCAGGGGCTGAACACGGACCTCACCAAGGGCGTCTTCGACCGGCTGCGGGCCCTGCCGATCGCCCGCTGGGCGCCCCTGGCCGGGCGGATCGCGGCGGACCAGGTGAAGCAGACCTGGTCCATCGTGCTGGTGCTCGCGGTCGGGATGATCATGGGATTCCGGCTGGGCGACCCGGGCCTTCCGGGCCTGCTGGCGACGGTGGTGCTGCTGCTGGTCTTCGCTCTGGCCTTCTCCTGGGTGGCGGTGCTGGTGGGCATCCTGGCCAAGGACGCGGAACGGGTCCAGATCTTCGGCTTCACCGCGCTGTTCCCCCTCACCTTCGTCAGCGACGTATTCGTGCCCGCCGAGACCATGCCCGGCTGGCTCCAGGGCTTCGTGAACGCCAATCCGGTGAGCATCCTGGCCGACGCCTGCCGCGGACTGCTGCAGGGCGGCCCGGTGGCCACCGAGGTGATCCAGTCCCTGCTGTGGGCGGCCGGTATCGCCGCGGTGTTCGCCCCGCTGTCGGTCCTGGCGCTCAAGCACCGGCTGTGACCCGGGACCGGGCCCGCGGGAGGCCCGGGCCCGGAGCCTCAGAAGAACGTGCGGACGTAGTCCGTCACCGTGCCGTCGCCGGTGACCAGCGGGATCAGCGGCCACTTCTCGAAGATCGTGCACGGGTGCGACATCCCCAGCGCCAGCCAGTCACCCACGTCCGGCGCCTGCCCGCCGTCCGACCGGACGAACGCGTGCTGGTCCGCGAGCCTGTCCACCCGCAGCCCGGCGCCGTCCCGCTCGCTGCCCGCCGGGTCCCGGACCGCCTGGACCTGCGGCATCCCCAGGTCGTAGGCGATGTCCCGCTTCCCGGCGTTGACCAGCGCCAGACCCGGCTCGGGCCGGGAGACGACCTGCGTCCACAGCCGGAACGCCGGCCGCAGCGACCCCTCCCCGGGGATCCGGTTGAACGGCGTCACCTCCCGGTACCGGCCGTCGTCGTGGCTCACGTACGCCCCGGACCGCAGCAGCCGGCACACCGGCCGGGACAGCTCGGGCAGCTCCCCCAGGACCTCCGCCACCACGTCGAACCAGGCGCTGCCGCCCGCGCTCACGATGATCTCGCCGGGCGCTCCCGGGGTGCCGGCGCCGGCCGGGCCGAACCGTCCCGCCCCGTCGAAGGCGACGGCCAGCGTGGTCAGCTCCCGCATCCAGGCACGCACCGCGTCCGCGTCGGCACCGGGAATCTCCCCCTCGTACCCGGCCACGCCGCACAACCGCAGCGTGCCGGCCGCCGCGACGGCGTCGGCGACCTCCTCCGCCTGCCGGGCACCGCGCACCCCCGTGCGGCCGCCGGGGCAGCCGAGCTCGACGACGACCTCGACGGGCCGCCGGGCACCGGCCGCCCGCAGCGCCGTGTCCATCAGCTCCACTCCGCGCACCGAGTCCGCGTAGCACACGCAGCGGAAGTCCGGGTCCGCGTCCTGCTCGGCGGCGAGCCAGGTCAGCGCGGCCGGGTCCACCAGCTCGTTGGCCAGGAACACCCGCGGCACGCCGAAGGCCCGGGCCACCCGCACCTGGTGCGGCACGGCCAGGGTGATCCCCCAGGCGCCGCGGTCGAGCTGCTGCTGGAAGAGCCGGGGAGCCATCGAGGTCTTGCCGTGCGGCGCGAAGGCGAGCCCGTGCCGGGCGGTGAAGCCCTCCAGGGCGGCCAGATTGTGCTCGACCGCCTCCGCGGAGAGCGTCAGCACCGGCGTGAGGTAGCCGCCTCCGAACAGATTCCGGCGCTCGGCGGCCAGCTCCCCCACCGTGCGGCCGGCCGCGTCGGGAGGCAGCCCCTTGAACCGGTGGTCGACGATCTCGTCCGCGAGCTGATCGAGTGCGGTGGCCATGGGTGACTCCGGAGAGTTCGGCGGGACGGTGGCGACGGACGGACCCGGGCACAGACGTTGCACATAGCGCAATGTTCATTGCGCCTGGTGAAGCCCCCTGTCTAACATCCGCCGCAGAGCCGGTCAACGCCCGGCGGCACCGGAACGAGGGGAGCACGCCGAGATGCCCGAGGTGGTGTGCCTGGGCGAGGCCCTGTACGTCCTGACCGCCGAAGGCGGCACGGCCGCCCTGGGCGACGCGACCGCGTTCCGCCCGGGCGCCGGCGGCGCGGAGGCCAACGTCGCCTGCGCACTGGCCGCGCTCGGCCACCCGGTCCGCTGGGTCAGCCGGCTCGGCACCGACGATCTCGGTGACCGTCTGCTCGCCCTGATCTCCCGGCACGGCGTGGACGTCTCCCGGGTGACGCGCGACCCGCGCCGGCCCACCGGCCTGTACCTGCGCACCGCCGGACGGCCCGCGGACGGCAGCGGGCAGCGGACGGCGCCGCGGACCGCCTACTACCGGGCCGGCTCGGCTGCCTCCGCGATGTCCCCGGGCACTGTGGACGCCACCGCGTGGGCGGGAGCCCGGGTGCTCCACCTGACCGGCATCACCGCGGCCCTCTCCGACGGCTGCCTGGCCCTGCTGCGGCGGCTCACCGCTCCGGCACCCGGCCGGCCGCTGGTGTCCTTCGACGTCAACTTCCGGCCCGCCCTGTGGCGGGACCGGGACCCGGGGGTCCTGCTGGACCTGGCCCGCCGCTGCGACCTGGTGTTCGTCGGCGAGGACGAGGCGGCGTCCGCCTGGGGCACCACCGGAGGGCCCCGGGCCGTGCGGGCCCTGCTGCCGGAACCCGCCGCACTGGTCGTCAAGCAGGACGCCGCCGGTGCCACCGCCTTCACCGCCGCCGGGGTCGAGCACCGGCCCGCCCCGGCCGTCGAGGTGACCGACCCGACCGGCGCGGGCGACGCGTTCGCCGCGGGCTACCTGTCCGCGCTGCTGCGCGGCCTGCCGGTGGCCGCCCGGCTGCGCCACGGCCACCTGCAGGCCGCCGCCGCGCTCACCTCCCCCGGCGACCTGGCCCGCCGGCCCGCCCCTTGGGCGCTCGCCGACGGGCTGTGCGCGCTCGGCGACGACGACTGGGCGGCCCTGCGCCTGGCCCCCGGCTGGACCACCGGCGGCGTCCCGGCCCCGGCCCGCCCCGCGGACGGAGAGCCGTCATGAGCCAGAGTCTGGACCGCGCGCTGCGCATCCTGCCCCTGCTCGCCCAGGGCCCGGCGACGCTGGAGGAGACCGCGCGGCACATCGACGCCCACAAGTCCACCGCCCTGCGGCTGCTGCGCACCCTGCACGAGCACGGGCTGGTGTACCGCCAGGCCGACCACCGCTACCGGCTGGGCGCCCGGCTGTTCACTCTCGCCCAGGAGGCGGTGGAGCAGCTGGACGTCCGCGAGATCGCCCACCCGCACCTGGCCGCTCTGAACGAGCTGACCGGACACACCGTGCACCTGGCCGTCCGGGAGGACGAAGCGGTGATCTACATCGACAAGATGGAGAGCCGCTACCCGGTGCGGATGTACTCCGGCATCGGGAAACCGGTGGCGGTGACGGTGGCCGCCGTCGCCAAGCTGCTGCTGGCCGACCTGCCGGAGCCCGAGCGCCGGGCCCTGGCGCACCGGCTCCGCTACCCTCGGTACACGGCCCGCTCCCTCACCGGGCCGGCGGCGCTGCTCGCCGAACTGGCCCGGGTCCGCGAGCAGGGCTGGGCCGCCGACCTCGGCGGCCACGAGGAGTCGATCAACTGCGTCGCCGCGCCGGTCCGCGGGCCGGACGGGCGGGTGGTGGCGGCGCTGTCGGTCTCCGCGCCGAGCGTGGTGGCCGGCGAGGCCGAGGTCCTGGCGCTGCTTCCGCAGGTCCGCCGCACCGCCGAAGCCGTCAGCGCCGAGTACTGCGGCCGTACCCCCAGGAAGGACACCCTCTCGTGACCGACAAGACCGCCCTCACCCCCGCCCGCCACACCGCTCCGCCCGCCCGCTTCTCGCACGGCGTGCGCAAGGGCGGCATCCTGCAGGTCGCCGGCCAGGTCGGGTTCGGCCCGGCGGAGGAGGGCCGGCCGCCGCAGCCGGTGGGCCCGGGGCTGCGCGAGCAGACCCTCCAGACCCTGGAGAACGTCCGGGCCGTGCTGGAGGAGGGCGGCGCGAGCTGGGAGGACGCGATGATGGTCCGGGTCTACCTCACCGACACCGCCCACTTCTCCGAGTTCAACGCGATCTACGACGAGTACTTCGCCGTGCTGGACCAGCCGCCGGCGGCCCGCACCACCGTCTATGTCGGCCTGCCCGCCGGCCTGCTGGTGGAGATCGACGCGCTGGCCGTGCTGGGCTGAGCCGCGCGGACGGGGAGGCGGGAGAGGGAGTGGACACAGTCGTCCGGGGGGCCCGGATAGCCGACGGAACCGGGGGCCCGTCCTACCGTGCCGATGTCCGGATCTCCGGGGGGCGGATCGCCGAGATCGGCCCCCGGCTCGGCGGAGCCCGGCAGCTGGACGCCACCGGCCTCGTCCTGGCTCCCGGCTTCATCGACATGCACGCGCACAGCGACCTGGCCCTGCTGCGCGACCCCGGGCACCTCGCCAAGCTGGCCCAGGGGGTGACGCTGGAGGTCATCGGCCAGGACGGCCTGTCGTACGCGCCGGTGGACGACCGCACACTGGCGGAGGTCGGGCAGGCCGTCGCCGGCTGGAACGGCGACGGCGACGGCATCCGGTTCGACTGGCGGAGCGTCGGCGGCTACCTGGACAGACTGGACGAGGGCATCGCCGTCAACGCCGCCTATCTGATCCCGCACGGCACGGTCCGGGCCCTGGTCGTGGGCTGGGAGAACCGCCCCGCGACCGGACCGGAGCTGGCGGAGATGCGGCGGCTGGTCGACCTGGGGATGCGGGAGGGCGCGGCCGGGCTGTCCGCCGGGCTCACCTACGCGCCCGGCATGTACGCCCCGACCGCGGAACTCGCCGCGCTGTGCGAGGTGGTGGCCGGGCACGGTGGTTACTTCTGCCCGCACCACCGCTCCTACGGCGCCGGCGCGCTGGAGGCGTACGCGGAGATGACCCGGCTGGCCCGGCAGACCGGCTGCGCCCTGCACCTGGCGCACGCCACCATGAACTTCGGCGTGAACGCGGGACGGGCCGGTGAGCTGCTGGACCTGCTGGACGAGGAGCTGGCCGCCGGGGCGGACATCTCCCTGGACACTTATCCCTACCTGGCCGGGTGCACCGGCCTGGCGGCGCTGCTGCCCAGCTGGGCCCACGAGGGCGGACCGGAGGCGCTGCTGGGGCGGCTGCGGGACGACGGACCGGCGGCGGCCATCCGGCACGCGCTGGAGGTGACCGGTTCCGACGGCTGCCACGGGGTGCCGGTGGACTGGTCCGACGTCGAGATCTCCGGTGTGCGCGACCCGGAGCTGTCCGGGCACGTGGGCCGGCGGCTGACCGGCTTCGCCGAGGCCCGGCGGCTGCTGCTGCGGGACCGGCTGGGCACCACGGTTCTGCAGCATGTCGGCCACGAGGGGAACGTGCGGGCCATCATGCGGCACCGCACGCACACCGGCGGCAGCGACGGGATCCTCCAGGGGGACAAGCCGCATCCGCGGGCGCACGGCACCTTCCCGCAGTACCTGGGCCGCTACGTGCGGGAGCTGGGCGTGCTGTCGCTGGAGGAGTGCGTGGCCCGGCTGACCGGCCGCCCGGCCCGCCGGCTGCGGCTGCCCGACCGGGGGCTGGTGCACGAGGGCTACCGTGCCGACCTGGTGCTCTTCGATCCGGAGACGGTCGCGCCGGGGGCGACGTACGCCGAGCCCCGTGCGCTGCCGGCGGGCATCCCGCACGTGCTGATCGACGGCCGGTTCGCGATCCGCGACGGCCGCCGCACCGACGTCCTGGCCGGCCGGTCGGTGCGGCCGGGGCGCTGAGCGAGGGCCCCGGCCGCGTCCGGCCGGGTGCTCAGTGGGACCGCACCCGGCGGCCGACCTGGACGACGGTGCCGGCCAGCAGCGCCGCCGTGACCAGGCGCCGCACCGCGGTGCGGCGCCTGCCGTGCCAGCCGCCGTGGGCCGCGCCCTCCCCGGGCAGCGGCTCGAACAGGTTGCCGTCGGTGACCGGCGCCGACTCCTTGCGGGAGAGGTGGTTGCGGTCGACCTGCCTGGCCATGGCTTTCTCGGCCAGGCCGGGCATCCGCTTCGCCTGCTTCGCCAGCCCGTGGCCCGCCGTCCCGACGATCACCTCGCGGCAGGGCCTGCGGACCAGTTTGACGATGGCGTGGGCGACCCGCTCGGGCGTGTACACCGGCGGCATCGCCAGCACCTTGCGGCCCGTGTAGTTGGCGCCCTGTTCGAAGAGCGGGGTGTCGATGGCGGCCGGCAGCACCGTGCACACCTGGATCCCCTCCTCGCCCTCGGTCCGCAGCTCCTGCCGCACGCCGGCGCTCAGCGACCGGATGGCGGCCTTGGACATGCTGTAGGCGGGGGTGTAGGGCTGGCTGACGACCGCGACCACGGAGGAGACGTTGACGATCGTTCCCTGTCCCTGCCCGCGCATGACGGGCAGGGCGGCTCGCATCCCGTGCACATAGCCCATGACATTGGTGTCCATGACCTTGCGGATGTCCTCCAGCGGGACTTCCTCGATGGTGCCGAAGGCCGTCACGGCGGCGTTGTTGACCCACACGTCGATCCGGCCGAAGTGCCGCACGGCCTGCCGGGCGAGGTTCTCGACGGCGTCCGGATCGGTGACGTCCGTGGGGACCGCGAGGGCCCGCGCGCCCGGATGCTTCTCGCACTCACCGACGACCGCCGCCAGTGCCTCCGCGCGGCGCGCGGCGAGCACCACCGCGCATCCCTTGCGGGCGAACGCCTCGGCGGTGGCCCGGCCGATACCGCTCGACGCTCCTGTCACCACCACCACGGAATCGCGTACGCGCATCATCGCCTCTTTCGGATTCGGCACTGCTCACTTCGGTGCGGCTTCCTCCGGCTGTCCCCGGCCGCCGGATCGCCGGGTACCCACGAGGGGCCGGGACATTCTGGAGCGAAGCCCCCGAAAGCGGCTGCCGTGCGCCGGCTCCCGGGAGGCGGCCCGTCGCCCACGTGGCGGAAAACACGGCGCTTTCCGTGTTACGGGCTCGTAAGGTGGCGACATGCAGGTGATCCAGTCAACCAAGCTCGCCAACGTCTGCTACGAGATCCGCGGTCCGGTGCTCGAGGAGGCGCAGCGTCTTGAGGCGGCCGGACACCGCATCCTGAAGCTGAACACCGGCAACCCGGCGGCCTTCGGCTTCGAGTGCCCGCCGGAGATCCTCGAGGACATCCTGCGCAACGTCGCCGACGCGCACGGCTACGGGGACGCCAAGGGCCTGCTGGCCGCCCGGCGGGCGGTGATGCAGCACTACCAGACCCAGGGCGTCGAGCTGTCGGTGGACGACATCTACCTGGGCAACGGCGTCTCGGAACTCATCCAGATGTCCATGCAGGCGCTGCTGGACGACGGGGACGAGGTGCTGGTGCCGGCCCCGGACTACCCGCTGTGGACGGCCTCGGTCGCCCTCTCCGGGGGGACGGCGGTGCACTACCGCTGCGACGAGCAGTCCGACTGGATGCCCGACCTCGCCGACATCGAGCGGAAGATCACCGACCGCACCAAGGCACTGGTGATCATCAACCCGAACAATCCCACCGGTGCGGTCTACAGCGAGGAGATGCTGCGCGAGCTGACGGAGATCGCGCGCCGGCACCGGCTGGTCGTCTGCTCCGACGAGATCTACGACCGCATCCTGTACGACGACGCGAGACACGTCCCGACCGCCTCGCTCGCCCCCGACCTGCTCACGCTCACCTTCAACGGCCTGTCGAAGAACTACCGGGTGGCCGGGTTCCGCTGCGGCTGGATGGCCGTGTGCGGCCCCAAGGAGCACGCCGGCAGCTACATCGAGGGGCTGACGATCCTGGCCAACATGCGGCTGTGCGCCAACATGCCGGCCCAGCACGCGGTGGCCGCCGCCCTCGGCGGCCGCCAGTCCATCGAGGATCTGGTGCTTCCCGGCGGCCGCATCCGCGAGCAGCGGGACGTCACCTACGACCTGCTGACCAGCATCCCCGGGGTGACCTGTGTGAAGCCGAAGGGCGCGCTGTACGCGTTCCCGCGGCTCGACCCGAAGGTCTACAAGATCAAGGACGACCGCCAGATGGTGCTGGATCTGCTGCGCGCCGAGCAGATCATGATCGTGCACGGCACCGGTTTCAACTGGCCCGAGCCGGACCACTTCCGGATCGTCACGCTTCCCCCGGTGGAGCAGCTCTCCGACGCCGTCACGAGGATCGGGCGCTTCCTGGACGGCTACAGCCAGTACTGAGCAGGGCCCGGCCCTCCCTCGGCGCAGGACAGAGCACCTGGGCCACGGGGCGCCCGGGAGCCCCGGGGAAGGGGACGGGCCCCGCACGCCGTTGTGCGGGGCCCGTCGGGCCGAGGGGGGAGCGGGGGCGCTCAGCCCAGGCGCTCGACCAGCGCGCGGTACTCGTCCCACAGCTCCTTGGGGGTGTGGTCGCCGAAGGTCTCCAGGTGGCCGGGGACCAGAGCGGCTTCCTGGCGCCAGACCTCGGGGTCGACCTCCAGCAGGAAGTCGAGGTCCTCGGCGGGCAGGTCCAGGCCCTTGGTGTCCAGGGCGCCCTTGGCCGGCAGCACGCCGATGGGGGTCTCCACGCCGTCGGCCTCGCCGTTGAGGCGCTCGACGATCCACTTCAGGACGCGGCTGTTCTCGCCGAAGCCGGGCCACACGAAGCGGCCCTGGGCGTCCTTCTTGAACCAGTTGACGTAGTAGATCTTCGGCAGCTTGTCCTGGTCCGCGGAGGCGCCCATCCGGAGCCAGTGGCCGAAGTAGTCGCCCATGTTGTAGCCGCAGAACGGCAGCATGGCGAACGGGTCACGGCGCAGCTCACCGACCGTGCCCTCGGCCGCCGCGGTCTTCTCGGAGGCGACGTTGGCGCCGAGGAAGACGCCGTGCTGCCAGTCGAAGGACTCGGTGACCAGCGGCACCGCGGTGGCGCGGCGGCCGCCGAAGAGGATCGCCGAGATCGGCACGCCGCGCGGGTCCTCCCACTCGGGTGCGATGGTCGGGCACTGGGAGGCCGGGACGGTGAAGCGGGCGTTGGGGTGGGCGGCCGGGGTGTCCGAGGCGGGGGTCCAGTCGTTGCCCCGCCAGTCGGTCAGGTGGGCCGGGGGCTCGTCCGTCATGTCCTCCCACCAGACGTCGCCGTCGTCGGTGAGGGCGACGTTGGTGAAGACCGCGTTGCCCCACAGCGTCTTCATCGCGTTGGCGTTGGTGTGCTCGCCGGTGCCCGGGGCCACGCCGAAGAAGCCGGCCTCCGGGTTGATGGCGTACAGCCGGCCGTCCTCGCCGAAGCGCATCCAGGCGATGTCGTCGCCGATGGTCTCCACGGTCCAGCCGGGGATGGTCGGCTCGAGCATGGCGAGGTTGGTCTTGCCGCAGGCGGAGGGGAAGGCGGCGGCGACGTAGCGGGCCTCGCCGCGCGGCGGGGTGAGCTTCAGGATCAGCATGTGCTCGGCCAGCCAGCCCTCGTCGCGGGCCATGACGGAGGCGATGCGCAGCGCGTAGCACTTCTTGCCCAGCAGGGCGTTGCCGCCGTAGCCGGAGCCGAAGGACCAGATCTCGCGGGTCTCGGGGAAGTGCGAGATGTACTTGGTGCTGTTGCACGGCCAGGGCACGTCCTGCTCGCCCTCGGCGAGCGGGGCGCCGACGGAGTGCACGGCGCGGACGAAGGTGCCGTCCTCGCCGAGCTGCTCCAGAACGGCGCTGCCCATCCGGGTCATGGTGCGCATGGCCACGGCGACGTAGGCGGAGTCGGTGATCTCCACGCCGAGGGCGGACAGCGGAGAGCCCAGCGGGCCCATGCAGAACGGCACCACGTACATGGTGCGGCCGCGCATGGAACCGCGGAACAGGCCGCCCTCACCGTCGCTGCCGGTGAAGACCTCGCGCATCTGCGAGGGCGCCATCCAGTGGTTCGTGGGGCCGGCGTCCTCCTCGCGCTCCGAGCAGATGAAGGTGCGGTCCTCCACCCGGGCGACGTCGGTGGGGTCGGATGCGGCGTAGTAGGAGTTGGGGCGCTTGACCGGGTCGAGTTTGGTGAAGGTGCCCTTCTCGACCAGTTCGTCGCACAGCCGCTGGTACTCGGCCTCGGAGCCGTCGCACCAGACGATCCGGTCGGGCTGGGTGAGGGCCGCGATCTCGTCGACCCAGGCGATGAGCTCCCGGTGCCGGGTCGGCGGTGTGGGACCGGGGGGGACGTCGGGGACGGAAGCCGCAGTGAGCGCCACGATCGCTCTCCAGAGGGTTGAGGGTGTCACACCGGATATGCGCACCCATATCCGGCGTTCTCCGATGTACAGCTGACATGGCAGCAGGTCAGTGCTGCGCGCACGGCCCCGTGGGGGCTGCGACCCGGATGCCGCGCCATGGTGGGTGACGCTCATCCGGTGCCGACCACGCTCATTTGAGATGATCCGCTGCCGAGGCCGCTTTGTCCAGCGGAGCCGGGGTGACGGGTACCACGTGCCCCCCTTTCGCAACACTGCGGAAACCTACGGATCCGTAAGTACGATGGCCGCATGTCTGGCGCACTCGAACGCACACCCGAGCGGCACAGGGATGCCGTTCCCGCCGAGGAAATCGGATCGGTCAACCCCGTCAGCCTCGTCAAGGACGCCGTCATCCCCCTCAAGCCGCGGCTGCGGGGATGGCTGCACGCGGGCATGTTCCCCGCCGCACTCGTCGCAGGCCTGTTCCTGACCGCGCTGGCCGACAGCACCCGCGGCCGCATCGCCTGCGCCGTGTACACGCTGACGGCCTGCCTGCTGTTCGGCATCAGCGCCCTCTACCACCGGGGCAACTGGTCACCCCGGCTGGAGGCCGTCCTGCGCCGGCTGGATCACGCCAACATCTTCCTGATCATCGCCGGGACCTACACCCCGCTGGCGATCCTGCTGGTCGACGGGGGCCGCGGCCGGGCGCTGCTGTGGGGGATCTGGGCCGCCGCGGTGGCGGGCATCGCCTTCCGGGTCTTCTGGGTCGGCGCGCCGCGCTGGCTCTACACGCCCTGCTACATCGCGATGGGCTGGGCGGCGGTGTTCTTCCTGCCCGACTTCCTGCGGGCCGGCGGCATCACCGTGCTCGCCCTGGTGGTCATCGGCGGCCTGCTCTACAGCGCGGGCGGCGTCATCTACGGCATCAAGCGCCCCAACCCGTCCCCTCGCTGGTTCGGGTTCCACGAGGTGTTCCACACCCTCACCGTGGCCGCGTTCGCCACCCACTTCGTGGCGATCTTCATCGTGGCCCAGCAGAACGCCTGACACGGCGGGGCGGGGGCGCGGCACCGCGGACCTGCCCCGCCCCCGTCTCAGCTGCTCAGCTGCTCAGCTGCTCAGCTGCTCAGCTGCTCAGCTGCTCAGCCAGCGTCCGCGCGTCCGATGTCGGCACCGAGCAGGTGAAGTGCCGGCACACGTACGCCGCCGGCCGGCCCTCCAGCAGGCCGCGCCCGGCCAGCAGCGGCGAGACGTCACCGTCGCCGGGCGCACCCACCGCCACCACCGCGCCGGGCGCCGTGGAGCGCAGGGCGGTCCGGTGCAGCTCGGCGGTCGCCGGGTCCTCCGGCTCACCGATCACCGCCACCTCGCGGGGGCCGTCCACCGCCGCCTCGGCCACCGCCAGACCCCAGCCGATGAACCGGGGGGCGCGCTCGCCCAGCGCGCGGACGATGCCCAGGGCCTGCTCGGCGGCCTCCCGGTGCCTGCCGCTACCGGTGTGGGCGGCGTAGGAGAGCAGTGCCCCCGCCGCCGCCGTCCAGCCCGCCGGGGTCGCCCCGTCGCTGGGATCCTGCGGCCGTCGGATGAGCTTCTCGGCGTCGTCGGCCGTGTCGTACAGGGCGCCCTCCGGGCTGGAGAACCGGGTGAGGACGGTCTCCAGCAGCATGCCGGCCAGCTCCAGCCAGGCCCCCTCGCCGGTCACCGAGTACAGCGCGAGGAACCCCTCGGCCGTGTCGGCGTAGTCCTCCAGCACTCCCGCGCTGGACCCGCGCTTCCCCTCCAGGGAGGTCCGGGCCAGCCGCCCGTCGTCGTCCAGGTGCACCGAGACCAGCAGGTCGGCCGCCGCCACCGCGGCCTCCACCAGATCGGGGCGGTCGAAGCAGGCGCCGGTCTCGGCCAGGGCCGCGATCGCCAGCCCGTTCCAGGCGGCGACGACCTTGCCGTCCCTGCCGGGCCGGGGCCGGGTCTCCCGCGCGGCCAGCAGCCGCTCCCGCAGCTCCGTCGGCGCCTCCTCCCCCGGCAGCCGGAGTACCGAGGCGCCCTTCTCGAAGGTGCCGGCTTCCGTCACACCGAACAGCTCCGCCGCCCGCCCGCCGTCCTCATCTCCGAGCGCCTCCCGGAGCCGGGCGGGCGTCCACACGTAGAAGGCGCCCTCCTCGTGGGCCCCGCCGGGAGTCTCGCTGTCCGCGTCCAGGGCCGAGGCGAAGCCGCCCTGGTCCGTGCCCAGCTCGCGCACCATGAAGTCGGCGGTCTCCAGCGCCACCCGGCGGGCCATCGGCGAGGCGGTGGCCCGCCACAGGTGCGTGTAGACCCGGCCCAGCAGGGCGTTGTCGTAGAGCATCTTCTCGAAGTGCGGGACAGTCCAGGTCGCGTCGACCGCGTACCGGGCGAAGCCGCCGCCGAGCTGGTCGTAGATGCCCCCGCGGGCCATCGCCTCGCAGGTCCGCTCGGCCATGTCCAGGGCCCCCTGGGAGCCGGTGCGCGCGTGGTGGCGCAGCAGGAACTCCAGCACCATGGAAGGCGGGAACTTGGGCGCCCCGCCGAAGCCGCCGCGCTTGGCGTCGAAGTCCCGGCTCAGCCCGAGCAGCGCGTGGGCCAGCTCCTCGTCCCCGGGCGGCCGGGGCGCGTCGTAGGCCAGCTCGCGCCCGGTGAGCTCCCCGGCGATCCTTCCCGCGACCTGGCCGATCTCCTCCCGCCGGTCCGTCCAGGCGGAGCGCACCCCCTCCAGCACCTGCCGGAAGGACAACAGGCCGTGCCGGGGCCGGGGCGGGAAGTAGGTGCCGAAGTAGAAGGGCGCGCCCTCGGCGGTCATGAAGACCGTCATCGGCCAGCCGCCCTGCCCGGTGGCCGCCTGGACGGCGTCCATGTAGACCGAGTCGATGTCCGGCCGTTCCTCGCGGTCCACCTTCACCGCGACGAAGTGGGCGTTGAGGTACTCGGCGGTCTCCTCGTCCTCGAAGGACTCGTGCGCCATCACGTGGCACCAGTGGCAGCTGGAGTACCCCACGCTCAGCAGCACCGGGACGTCCCGCCGCCGGGCCTCCTCGAACGCCTCCTGCGACCAGGGCCACCAGTCGACCGGGTTCTCGGCGTGCTGCAGCAGGTACGGCGATGTCTCTTGGGCGAGTCGGTTGGCCATGGGTCCATCCTGCCGGACCACCCCCGCCTCACCACGGACCACACCCGCCCGGCCGCACGGTGGCGGTGTCGGAGGCCTGCACAGCGGCCACGCTGTGCGCCTCCGTCACCGGCGACATGTACAGGCGCCCCTGGTCGAACAACAGCTTGACCGCCTTGGCAGCTTCATCGAGCTGCGCACCTGGCGCAGCCACCCCCGGGCGGCCCCGCGACCCCGCCCTCAGCCCTTCGTCCGTGCCGATACCTCAAGCCTTCTCGTTGTAATAGATGTCGTCATACACTTCGGGTATGAAGCAGACCCGAGCCGGGACCACTGAGAACATCTCCGTGTCCTTGCCCGCCGAGCTGGTAAGCGAGCTCCGCTCCCGAACCGGCCGCCGCGGGCTGTCCAGCTACGTCACCGAAGCCGTCAGGCACCAGCTCGCCATGGACGGACTCGCCGAGATCGTGGCGTCCCACGAGGAGGAGCACGGCGCGCTCACGGAACAGGAGATCGAAGCCGCTCGTCGCGAGCTGTTCGGAGACGTGAACGCTGAGGATGTCGAGCGGGGCGCCGCGTGAAGGAGCAGCCCGCCCGCTCGCTGGTGCTCGACTCCGAGGCGCTCGCTCTTCTCCTGCGCAACGACCGCGGTATGGCAGCTCGCATCGAGGCATCCCGGCAGGCTGGGGTTCCCGTCCTCGTGTCCGCGCTGACCATTGTTGAAGCCGTACACGGGAAGACCCATCTGGCGCGCTTGAAGTGGGTGCTCTCCCGACTGCGAGTGGAGCCGGTCAGTCAGGAGGACTCCCTGACTGCCGTGGAGCTGCTTCAGGACGCAGGCGGGCTGCACGGGCACAAGTACGCGATCGATGCCCTCGTCGCCGCGCTCGCGCTCCGCGTCCCGCCCCCCGTGATCGTTTTGACCTCGGACCGTGACGACTGGTCGAAGCTCTGCGGGAAGCGCGTGATCATCAGAGACGTGTGAGCACGGAGCCCGCTTCACCATGACACGGCCATCGAGGAGCGGGCCGAGGAACGTTCGTACCGGCTTGTATCCAGGTAGCCGGCCGCCGCTGGAGGCCGCCTCAGCAGATCTTCTTGAAGTCGGTGCGCACCGTCACCGGGACTCCCGCGAGGGAGAACCCGATCTCCTCACCGAACCGGTAGGGCACCGCCGAGGTGTACTCGTCACCCTTGGGCGCCTGGTAGAGCACACACTCCCCGGTCAGCACATCGACGATCAGATACGTCGCGATCCCGCGCGCCGCGTACTGGTTCAGCTTGCGCCCGTAGTCCTGCCCGACCGTCGAGCGGGACACGCTCTCGGCCACGAAGTGGACATGCTTCTGGTCGACGAACGCGTCACCAGGGCCGAGGGCACCCGCATCCACCACCAGCACATCGGGCTCGGGCATGTAACCGTCCATTTCCGGCAGCACACCCTTGTCCCGCGTGACGTGCAGACCGGACTCCCCTCCCAGTTGCTCCGCCAACTGCAACCGGATCGAATCGTCGGCCTCGCTGTGCGCCTCCGTCACCGGCGACATGTACAGGCGCCCCTGGTCGAACAGCAGCTTGACCGCCTTGGGCAGCTTCATCGAACTGCGTACCTGGCGCAGCCACTGCGCATACTCCGGATACATCGCGGTCATCTCGCCTCCCTGCCCGTCCCGGGATACCGCCATGGTACGGCCGGGCACCATGAACCAACGGGCTGCTCCATGAAGACCGTCGTCGGCCGGCCCCGGCCCGGTGGCCGTCCCGACCGTCCATGAGACCGAGTCGATGTCCGGCCGCTCCTCGCGGTGCGCCAGTCCTCATCCGTCGTCGCGGCAATGCGGAACGGGCCGGCATCGCAGCCCTTAGGCTGAGTTCAGCAGCGCTGGAACCGCCGAGGCCCCTCGAAGGAGGTACACCATGACCGCCGAGATGGTGGCGCCCGAGTGGATGCATACGCCGATCAGCGCGGAGGAGTACGACTCCTGGTCCGAGGAGCAGTGTGCCGGCATCGAGATCGTGGACGGAATGGTCGTTGTGAGCCCGAGCGCGTCCAAGCGGCACAACCGCCTCGCCCGGATCCTGGCCAATGCCCTGGACGCAGCGGCGGGCCCGGACTGGAACGCCGATACGGACTTCGACGTCCGCCTTCAGGACGTTCCCCTCACCAACCGCCGTCCGGACGTCGTGGTCTACCGGGCGGAAACCATCGATCTGACGCCAACGCGCCCAGAACACGTACTCCTGGTCGCCGAGGTGGTGTCGCCCGGCTCGGAAACCACCGACCGGATCGTGAAGGTCGACCAGTACGCCAAGGCCGGTATCCCCTTCTACTGGCGGGTCGAGCAGGCCGCCACCGGTGTCCCGATCGTTTACACCTGCGTCCTCGACCCCGCCACCAGGGCCTACCGGGACGGCGAGATGTTCACCGGCGTGATCAAGGCCGCCGCGCCCTTTCCCGTGACCGCCGACCTGGGAGCCGTCTGACAGCACCGCTGCGGACTCCGCGCGGCTTCCCGGGCGCGCCGCGCGGTGGCGCGGTGGTGGTGGTTGACGGGGCCCTGCGGCAGTGCCGGCCGGTCCAGGGCCCCGCGCGTCCTCAGCCCTTGTAGGGCTTGGCGTCCAGGATCTTCACCCGGGCGGTCCGGCCGTTGGGCAGCTCGTACTCCGCCTCTTCGCCGGCCTTCTTGCCGAGCACACCACTGCCCAGCGGCGACTGCGGCGAGTACGTCTCGATGTCCGCGGTGACGTACTCGCGGGAGGCCATCAGGAAGGTCATGGTGTCGTCCTCGTCGCCGTCGAAGGCGACCGTGACCACCATGCCGGGCTCCACCACGCCGTCGTCCGGCGGGGCCTCGCCCACCCGCGCGTGCCGCAGCAGCTGCTCGAGCTGCCGGATGCGGGCCTCCTGCTTGCCCTGCTCCTCCTTGGCAGCGTGATAACCCGCGTTCTCCTTCAGGTCACCCTCTTCTCGAGCCGCCTCGATCTTCTTGGCGATCTCGATGCGTGCGGGACCCGACAGATGATCCAGCTCCTCCTTGAGCTGGTCATACGCCTCCTGGGTCAGCCAGGTGACCGTGCCGCTGGTCTGGGTCACAGGTGCTCCTCGGGTACAGAATCGGGTAGTGGGGCATAAAAACAATGCCCGACCCGGCCATGTGCTGTTCCGGGTGGGCGAAACATCGATCCTAACAACTCCGGGACCGAGTCGCGGGGAGATTACCCTCCGGGGTCGGGGGCAAACCTTCCGGCGCACCGGGGCGCGGACCGGCCGGTGCCGGCCGCGCGCAGCGGCTCGCGCGCCCTCCGCACCGGGGGCGGGGACGGCGGGCCCGGACGCTCAGTCGGAAGCCTCGGAACAGCCCATCAGCTGGGCATTGGTGGCCCGCTGGGTGGTCCGCAGCGTCACCGCGCGGTGCAGGCTCTCGGCCTCGTCCTCGAACCGGAAGTCCGCGCGTCCGACCTCCAGGCCGTCCTCCGCCTGACTACGCACCGTGCACACGCCGGTCATGCCGGCGGGCTTGCGGATCGCCAGCCGGGCCTCGACCTCGGTGTCGGAAATCACCACGAAACCGGTCAGCTCGCCGGAGACCGGCTGGCTGCTGATGTAGGCCACGCCCGTCCACCCCAGGAAGGCCAGCAGCACCGCGCCCAGCACCAGCCCGACGACGGTCAGCCGCCGGTCCGTGCGGGCCTCGTCCTTCGGGGCACGGCCGTAGCGCCCTTCCGGCAGCCCTTGGTGTGCGGTCGCCATGCGCGTGTCCTCACGGTGAGACGGGACAGGGGTCGAGAGCCGCCGGGCCTTGGGGGAGCCGCCCGCGAGGGCGCCCGGGCACCACGGTCCGGGAAGACGGCCCGGAGGAACGACCGGTGAACGAGACGAGGAATGCGAACGGTCCTCCATCCGTCACTATAGAAGCCGTCTCCCGGATCGAGTGACGAGGATCGAGTCTTGACTGAGCAGCTGCGGCTCATGGCCGTGCACGCCCATCCCGACGACGAGTCGAGCAAGGGCGCCGCAACCATGGCGAAGTATGTGTCCGAAGGCGTGGACGTTCTCGTGGCCACCTGCACCGGGGGCGAGCGGGGATCCATCCTCAACCCGAGGCTCCAGGGTGACCCGTACATCGAGGAGAACATCCACGAGGTGCGGGCCAAGGAGATGGAGGAGGCCCGGCAGATCCTGGGGGTGCGCCAGGCGTGGCTGGGGTTCGTGGACTCCGGGCTGCCCGAGGGCGACCCGCTGCCTCCGCTGCCGGAGGGCTGCTTCGCCCTGCAGGACACCGAGGAGGCCGCCGGGCCGCTGGTGCGGCTGATCCGGGAGTTCCGGCCACACGTCATCACCACGTACGACGAGAACGGCGGCTACCCGCACCCCGACCACATCATGACCCACAAGATCTCCATGGTGGCCTTCGAGGCCGCCGGGGACCCGGAGCGCTACCCGGGCACCGGGGAGCCCTGGGAGCCGCTGAAGCTCTACTACAACCAGGGCTTCAACCGGCCCCGGACCATGGCGCTGCACAACGCCATGCTGGAGCGCGGGCTGGACTCCCCCTACGGGGAGTGGCTCAAGCGCTGGGAGGAGTTCCAGCGCAAGGACCGCGAGCTGACGACATACGTGCCCTGCGCGGAGTTCTTCCCGGTGCGGGACAAGGCGCTGATCGCCCACGCCACCCAGATCGACCCGGACGGCGGCTGGTTCAAGGTGCCCATGGAGATCCAGCAGGAGGTCTGGCCGACCGAGGAGTACGAGCTGGCCAGGTCCAAGGTGGAGACCTCGCTCCCCGAGTCCGACCTCTTCGCCGGCATCCGCCACAATTGAGCCCATGAACGCCACAACGAACGCCCTGCTGGTCCTCGCCCAGGAGGAGCCCGCCCGGCAGCTCGACGAATTCACGGTGACGCCCGGCGTCCTCGGCTTCGTCGTGTTCGCCGTCATGGGCGTGGCCGTCTGGATCCTGCTGAAGTCCATGAGCAAGCACATGAACCGCGTGAACTTCACCGAGGAGGAGCCCGGCTCCGGGAAGCAGGAGCGGCCCGCGGCCGGCTCCTCCGCGGCGGCCGGGGAGAGCGGCCCGCGCACCGCCTGACCTGCCGCCTGAACCTCGCTGACTGGCCTCCGCCGCCGGTCCGCCCTCCGGGAGCGGACGGCGGCGGCCGGTCAGCCGGACGCCGCCGGGGCGTCCTCGGCGGGCGGGATGCCCAGCACGTCGCGGGCCGCGCGGCCGGGCACCATGCCCAGCCGCCAGGCCGGCCAGCCCGTCTCCGGGCCCTGCCGGTCCAGCATCAGCGCGTAGGTGTGGGCGGCGTCCGACAGCCGGGGGTCGCGCAGTGGGTGGTCGCGCTCCCGCAGCTCGGCCAGTTCCTCCTCGGCCACCGCCTGCCCGACCTCGCTGCCGCCGGGCGAGGCCAGCGGCAGCAGCGTGCAGCGCAGGAACTGCGCCCAGTCCGCGCCGCGAGCGTCCGGCAGTCCCTCGCCGTACCCGTCGGTGAACAGCCGCAGCGCCTCGTCGACCAGTTCCAGCGCCTGGCCGGCCCTGGCGTTGCCCGCGTCTATCACCGCCAGCTCCAGAGCGCACCACGCCTCGCCGTGCGCGACCCCCGCGCGCTGGTAGTCGCGCCGGGCATCGGCCAGCAGCTGCCGGGCGAACCCGCTGTTGCGCAGCGAGCCGGTGTTCTCCGCCCGCATGTCCCGGGTCACCCGCGCCGAGTGGTGGCGGGCGCACGCCAGGCCGTAGACGTCCCGCATCCGGCTGAACATGGTGCGGGCGCGCTCCAGCTCGCGCACGGCCGCCTGGGCGTCGCCCTGTTCCTCCAGGGCCTGCCCGAGGTAGTAGAGCGTCCACGCCTCGCCGCGGGCGTCCTCGTTCTCCCGGTGCCGGGCCAGGGCCGCCCGCAGCTGGTCGGCGGCCGAGGGCGCGTCCGCGGCGTGCAGCCGCGCCCGGCCCAGCTCGGTCAGCGCCCACGCCTGGCCGCGCACGTCCCGGGACTGCTCGTACAGGTCCAGTGAGGCGCGCAGCTCCTGCTCGGCCCGCGGCACCTCGTCGCCGCGCAGCAAGGTCTGCCCCAGCTGGAACCGGGTCCACGCCTCGCCGTGCACGCTGCCGCTGCCCTGGTGCAGGCGCAGCGCCTCGGCCAGCATGGTGCGCGCCGTGCGCACCCGCCCGAGCTCCCGTTCCACCGTGGCCAGGGCGTGCAGCGTCCAGGCCCGGTCGCCCTCCATGCCCGGCCCCTGCTGGAGATCCAGCGCCCGGCGCAGCTTCTCCCCGGCTTCCTCCAGGCGCCCCTGGTGCTGGAGGGTGATGCCCAGGTCGCGCAGCGCCCGGGCGGTGCCCGCGCCGTAGTCGGCCTCCCGGTACTGGTCCACCACGGAGGTCAGGGTGTCGCGGGCCTTGTCGAGGTCGCCGAGCTGCCGGGCGGCGACACCGGTGCGCCACTGCACCGTGCGCTTGATCCGGCTGCGGTCCGCCCGGCGGGCGAGTTCGTTCAGCTCCCCCAGCCGGTAGAGGTCGCCGCGCAGCAGGCAGTAGTCGCACAGCGCCCCGATCAGGTGCTGGACGGCCTTCTGATCCACCGACTCGTCGGCGTAGCGGAGGGTCGCGGTGATGAAGGTGGTCTCGTCGTCCAGCCAGCGCAGCGCGGCGTCCACCGAGGCGAAGCCGTGGCCGCCGGCCTTCGCCGGGAGCAGGTCGGCGCGGGTGGAGGTGTTGCCGTCGACCAGCCGGATCACCGTGTCGGCCAGCTCCGCGTAGCTGCGGATCAGCCGTTCCTGGGCCGCCGCGCGGTCCTGGGTGCTCTCCTCGGCCAGGAGCCGGGCCCGGGCGAAGCGGCGCACCAGTTCGTGGAGCTGGTAGCGGTCGCCGCGCACCTGGTGGATCAGCCCGGCGCGCTGCAGTTCCTCCAGCCGGCGGGCGCCCTCCCGCCGCCCGACGCCCAGCAGCGCCGCCGCGGTGGCCGCGCCGAGGCTGGCCCGGCCGGCCAGTGCCAGGCGGCGCAGCAGCCACCGGGCCTCCTCGCTCTGGTCGGCGTAGCGCAGCCGCAGGACCCGCCCGGCCGCGTCGGTGTCGTGTGCGGTGTCCCCGTCCGCCAGTTCGGCGGCCAGCCGGTCCGGGGTGCGGTGCTCCAGGGCGGTGCCGGCCAGCCTCAGCAGCAGAGGACGTCCCTCGCACAGCGCGTTGATGCGCTGCCGGTCCTCGTCGCCGGGTTCCCCGGCCGGCTCCGCGGGGCGGGAGGCGGAGGCGCGCAGCAGCTCCTCGGCGGCGGTGCCGTCCAGGGGCCCCAGCGGCAGCTGGTGCACGGAGGCGTGCAGGGCCGGGTCCAGCTCCAGCGGCGCGGCGGCGGTGACCAGCACCAGCGAGTCGGAGCGTTCGGGCACCAGGGCGCGCACCTGCTCGGCGTCGGTCGCGTCGTCCAGGACGATCACCACCGGCAGCCCGGTCAGGTGCCGGTGGTAGCGCTCCAGCAGCCGGGCCTGCCGGCTGTCGTCGGAGCCGCGGCCCCCGGCGTCCTCGCGGAACAGCAGGTGTTCGCGCGGCGCGCCGAGCCGGTTCATCAGGTACAGCGCCGCGTCGCGGGTGGACATCGGGTCCTGGCTCTGGCCGCGCAGGTCCACCAGGCACGCGCCGCGGAACAGCTCGCGCATCTCGTGCACGGCCCAGCCCGCCAGTGTGGTGCGGCCGGAGCCGGAGGGGCCGTGCAGCACCACCACGGTGGGCCGGGTCTCGGTACTGGCCCGGTTCCGGTTGACCCACTGGGTGAGCTGGGAGAGTTCGCGGCGGCGTCCGATGAAGGGCCGCACCGGCTCCGGCAGCCGCCCGAACGATCTGGCGAGCACGGTCCGGGTGCGGGCGGCCGCGCTGCGGTCCCTGGCCTGCTGTGTCCGGCCGCGGTCGCGCCCCTCCCCCGGTCCGGTACGCCCGGGGGCGGGCGTGCGCTGCCGCTCCATGTACGGGCGGATGCCCCGCACCTCGACGGCGGTCAGCCAGGCCAGCCTCAACTGCTGCACCCCGCCGGGCTGCTGGACGCTGCCGGCGTGCCGCTCGGCCGCCCACAGGTGGGCGGCGACGGCCTGCAGCACGAAGCCCGCCAGTGCCGCCCCGGCCACCACCGCGGCCCCGGCCCGGGCGGAGAGCGGCGGCTGCCCGGCGGCCGCGAGCAACAGCAGCGCGGCGAGCCCTCCGGCGGCCGTGGCGGCCAGCGGCCCGGCCAGCGCGCGCGCCGCGAACCGGTCGGCCAGCCGCCCCGGCGCGCTGTCGGCCTCGGCCTGCCGGAACGCCTCGTACTCCTCCCGGGCGGGGCGCAGGATCTCCGGCAGGTCCTCGCGCGCCCGCCGGAGCAGCCGGCCGGGGTCCGTTCTCCCCCCGGAGCGGCGCGCCTCCTCCTCGACGGCGCGTTCCAGCAGCCGTTCCACATCCGCCACGTGCTCCGCGTTCACGCCGTGATCCGCCATGGGCACCCCTCCCTTCTGGAAGTCTGTCAACACAGCCGCCGCCCTACACCCCGGCGGGCCCCCGGATTCGGGCGGATCCGCCGCCGGGGCCGGTCATCGCAGGATCTGCCCGGCGACGGCCGCCAGGATCAGCGCGCCGGCGGCCGCGGCGCCCACGGTCAGCGCGGTGAGCCGGCCGGCCAGCCGCGCGTCCCAGTCCGCCGCGTCGCCGGAGGCCAGCCGCAGCACGGGCGTCAGGGCCCGGCCGGCGGCGAAACCGGTACCGGCGAGCAGGGCCGGCCAGATCCCGCCGCCGGACAGCAGCACGGCCAGCGCGAGGACGTAGGGCAGGGAGGCGGACACGTAGGTCCGCACGCCGGTGCCCAGCTCGAAGCCGAACTGCCAGCTTCCCCGGAACAGATGACGCTGCAGCACGTCCTGCGGGATCTGCCGGGCGTTCTGCGGCAGCCGGATCCGCAGCAGACCGGCGTCGCGGGCCACGGCGAGCAGTGCGGCGGCCGGCAGCAGGCCGTACCGCCAGCCGGCCGGCAGCGGGGTGAACAGCCCGGAGAACAGCCACAGCACGGTTGCCGAGAGGACGGCCCCGGTCAGCAGCCCGGTGGTGAAGACGGCCAGCACGCCGGCCTGTCGATGTGGTGCCCGCCAACCTGGCGAGGCCAGCGCGAACGCGCTGTTGCGGGTTCAAACGGAGCCGGAGAGCGAGTAGCCGGCCAGCCCTCCGGTGATGGCCCAGGACAGCAGGGGAAGGAACGGCGCCGCGGCGGCCGCCGCGCAGGCGAGCACGAGCACCGGCACCAACGGGCCGGTCACCCGGCGGCGCCAGGCCGGGACTACACGGTGCCGGTCAGGGTGCGCCATGTCTGGGGTCCCGCGATGCCGTCGACGGTGAGGTTCCGCAGCCGCTGGAAGGCCGTGACCGCGTCCCGGGTCAGGGGGCCGAACGCGCCGTCGACGGAGATGTCGTAGCCGTGCTTGGTGAGCTGGCGCTGCAGGCCGCGCACCGCGTCGCCCCGGTCGCCCTGCCGCAGGGTGAGGGTGAGGAGGGGCCACTCGGTGGCGGTGACCGTGCCGGTGGGCTCCAGGCCGCGGTCGCGCTGGAAGGCGGTGACCTTGGCCAGGGTGTCGGGGCCGAAGATGCCGTCGGCCCCGGTCGCGAAGCCGTGGTGGGTCACCAGGTGCTGCACCGTGGCGACGTCCGGGCCCCGGTCGCCCTGCCGGACGGTGGGCCAGGTGACGCTGCCCGGGCAGCCGCAGTCGGTGGTCCAGCGGCAGATGGAACGCACCCAGCCGGAGCCGGTGTTGCGGTAGCCGTCGTGGCAGCGGCGTTCGATCCCGCAGCCGCAGGTGCCGCAGGGCCCGCTGAACCGCCACAGCCAGCCGTCGTAGGTTCCGGCGTAGCACTGGTTGGGGCGCAGGGTCCAGGTGGTCCCGTCGTTCTTGTGGAATCCCGTGTAGGTGCCGGCGGTCACGCAGGCGTCGGCGAACACGGTGCTGGGCCCGCAGCCGGGCGAGCAGTCGTGGTCCGCGGCGTAGGAGGGGCAGGCGCCCTCCCAGATCTCGTAGCCGTCGGCGTAGGCCTGCCGGGCCGCCGAGAACACGCCGAGGGCGGCGAAGCCGACGGCGGTGGCGGCCTGGACGGCCCGGCGGCGCGAGAGCGTCCAGGGGCGGTCCGGCCCCTCGGCGGCGGCGGCGCGGCGCGGGGTGGCGGCGGGGGTGCGGCGGGCGGGCCGGGGGCCGCCGGGGTTCCGCAAGGTGGGGATCGCGTCGAGTGAGGTCATCGGGCGCTCCTGGTCCGGGCGGCGGTGCCGGGGGCGGGTGCGGGGGTGGTCCCCGCGTCGCCGGGCGCGGCGGGCAGGGCGGTGAGGAGGTCCGGCAGGTCCTCGCGGGAGCCCAGCGGTTCCGCTCTCAGCACCCGGCCGTCCTCGCCGATCACCACGCCGAAGGGGGTGGCGATCGCGTCGTAGCTGTCGAACAGGTCGGACCCGTGCTCCCCCACCGGGTCGGCGGGCCCNTTCCGGTGCCGTCCGGGGCCGGCCCGGCGTACACGGCCCGCAGCGCCACGCCGGTGGCCGGCCGGTCCGCGGCCCACCGTCCGGCCTCCTCCAGCACCTCGGTGCAGGTGCGGCAGCCGGGGCTGAGGAAGAGCAGCAGGGCGGCGCGGTGTCCGTCCAGCAGGTCCGCTCCCTCCGGGGCCTCGGTGCCGGGCCGGATGCCGACCTGCCGGGGGGCGGGGCGGGTGGTGCCGCGGGAGAGCTGGTGGACCTGCCGGATCAGCCCGGAGACCACCAGGGCCAGCAGGCCGATGGCCACCCAGGAGGCGATCAGGGCACTGGTCGTGAAGTCCATCAGGGGGTTCCTCCTGGCAGGACGGCGGGGCGGTGCCGGGCGTGGGGGCCGGGGGCCGGGCGGGGCGGGGCCGGCTGGTGCATGGCTGCGGGCAGTGACCACAGCAGCGCCGTTGAGGCCGCGGCGGCGAGCACCACGACGGCCCACTGCGCCGCCCCGGCGGGCGGCTGCGCCCCGGCCGCGGTCAGGGCGGCGGCAGCGGCGGCCAGCAGGGCGAGGGCGAGGGCCCGCCCGGCGACCCAGCCGCTGAGCGGCACCTCGGTGCGCGAGCATCCGCAGGGGGAGCCGGCGCGTCCGGCGGCCAGTGCGTGCCGGCTGTAGGCGGCGTAGCCGGCGCACAGCAGCGCGGCGGCGGCGAGCACCGAGGCGAGCCCGGCGCGGTGACCGGCCACGAGCAGGGCCGCTCCGCCCGCGCCCAGCAGCCCCTCGGCGGCCGGGACGGCGCGCGCGACGGCGGGGACGAGGGCGTCGGGCACGATGCGGTGGGCGCGCAGCGCGGCGGGGAGCGAGCCCGGTTTCGTCAGGTGGGCGGCACAGCCGGCCAGGAGGCTCAGCAGCACGATGCCCGCTGCCACCGGGGCGAGGAAGGTCACCACGGTCCGGGCCTCAATCCTCTGCCGTGACGTGCAGTTTCCCGAGCAGGTCAGGGGCGGCCTCGGCGGTGTCCCCGAGGGGGACGAGGGTGGCGCGCAGGCGGGGTCCTGACAGCAGGAAGAAGGTCCGGCCGTCGGAGAGGGTGTCGCGGTAGAGCTCCCCGGAGGGGACGGCGGCGCCCCGCCAGGGCGGCAGTTCGTCGGCCTCGTCGCGGGTGGGTTCGGACATCTCCAGCAGGCCGAGCCCCGGTACTTCCTTGATGACGGTGGCGGGGCGGACGAAGGCGCTGCCCGCTTCCCGCTCCGGGGTGAGGGTGATGCCGTCGTCGTGCTCGGCGATGCCCAGGGTGCGCAGCAGCCCGAGGACGTCCCGCACGGTGACCGAGTACAGGCGGGTGACCAGGCTGTACTTGCGGCCCTGCCAGGCCACCAGGACCGGGCGTTCGGCGAGGCCGGAGCGCGGTTCGTACTCCTGGCGGGAGGCGAGGCGCAGCGTCCCGCCCCGGAAGGACAGTTCGGAGTCGAAGGAGGTGATGCCCAGGGCACCGGCGATGTCGTCGGCCAGCGAGCGCGGGCCGGCGGTGAACTCGGTCAGCCGGCCGCCGATCGAGATGTCCGCCGCGGAGGTGCCGGGCAGGGCGAGGTCGAGAGGGCCCGTCAGACGGTAGGAGACACCGTCGAGCGAGCGGTGCCGGACGGTGGTGGACGGCGCCATCGCACTCCCTTCGCGGGCCGCACGGGGGCGGCTGTCCGGCGGACGCTAACCACCCCCCGACAGATTGTCAATGTACGGTCAAAGGTGCGACCACCGGCGGAAACCGCCGTCCGGCACCCCCCGGTGCCCCTCAGGACCGCACCACCACCGGCTTGGGTCCGGCGGCCGTGAGATGCCCCACCACCGGGTGTCCCGGGATCTCGCCGGCGACCAGCAGCCCGCCCGAGGTCTGCGCGTCGGCCAGCAGCAGCCTGTCCGTCTCCGGGAGCCCGCCGAACTCCGTCTCCGCCGCCACCCACTCCAGGTTGCGGCGGGTGCCGCCGCTGACGAATCCCGCCTCGGCCGCCTCCCGCGCGCCGTCCAGCAGCGGCACCGCGGACGCCTCCAGCACGGCCGTCACCCCGGAGGCCCGGGCCAGCTTGAAGGCATGCCCCAGCAGCCCGAACCCGGTCACATCGGTGCCCGCCCGGACCCCCGCCCGCACCGCGGCCCGCGAGGCCTCCCGGTTGAGAGCCGCCATCGAGGCGACCGCGTGCGCGAACACCTCGCCGGTCGCCTTGTGACGGGTGTTCAGCACGCCGGTGCCCAGCGGCTTGGTGAGGGTCAGCGGCAGTCCCGGCGCGGCGGCGTCCATCCGCAGCATCCTCTCCGGGTGGACCGTGCCGACCACCGACATCCCGTACGCCGGCTCCGGGGCGGCCAGGCTGTGCCCGCCCGCCACATGGCAGCCGGCGGAGCGCGCCACGTCCAGACCGCCGCGCAGCACCCGGGCGGCCAGTTCCGTCGGCAGCTTCTCCCTTGGCCAGGCCAGCAGGTTGACGGCCGCCAGCGGGGTTCCGCCCATCGCGTAGACGTCGGACAGCGCGTTGGCGGCGGCGATGCGCCCCCAGTCGTAGGGGTCGTCCACCACCGGCGGGAAGAAGTCGGCGGTGGTCACCACCGCCCGCTCACCGTCCAGCCGCACCACCGCCGCGTCGTCGCCCCCGCCCTCCAGCCCCACCAGCAGTTCGGCCGCCCAGCCGCCCTCCCCCGGCTCTGCCGATGCGGCGAAGCCCCCGAGCAGCTCTTCGAGTTCGCCCGCCGGGATCTTGCAGGCGCAGCCGCCCCCCTGGGCGAACTGTGTCAGTCGTATCGGATGCATGCCGGAAACCTAGTCCGCGGGCCGCCGGGATCTACACTCTCCGGCGGAGGCGGGCAGGTGCCTGGTGGCCCTCACGGTCTTCAACACCGATGCGGCCGGGATCCCCGGCCGGGCGGGTTCGATTCCCGTACGCCTCCGCTCACGTGCCCGGCGCCACCGGGCCCTGTTCCGCCGGGCAGATTGGCGGAACAGGGCCCGGAGGNCGCCCCGTGCCGCGTCAACCCCGGTGCGGGCGGGGTAGTTTCTGGGCTGTCCGATTCCCGTAGGCGCCCGGCGGAGTGACTTGTGGCCAAGCAGACCGACCGGAGCCGGCCGTCCGGGCCGGGGGCCGACCCCCGGCGGCGGGTGCCGCGGGCCGACAGCGTGCTGGCCGACCCCCGGCTGGCCGACGCGGTGCGGCGGCTGGGGCGGGAGCCGGTCCGCGCGGTCGTCCGCCGGACGCTGGAGGCGGTGCGCGGCGGCGAACTGCCGCCCGAGGACGCGGCGGACGCCGCCGTCGCGGCGCTGCCGGCGACCGCCGCCGGGCTGCGTCCGGTGATCAACGCCACCGGGATTGTCGTCCACACCAATCTGGGGCGCGCCCCGCTGTCGGAGGCCGCCCGGGAGGCGGTGACCGCCGCGGCCGGCTGCACCGACGTGGAGTTCGACCTGGCCACCGGCCGTCGCGGCAGCCGCGGCCGGACGGCGCTGGACGCGCTGGCCCGGGCCGTGCCGGGCGCCGAGGCCGTGCACCTCACCAACAACAACGCCGCCGCTCTGGTGCTGGCCGCCACGGCCCTGGCCCACGGCCGGGAGATCGTGGTCAGCCGCGGCGAACTGGTCGAGATCGGGGACGGGTTCAGGCTTCCGGACCTGCTGTGCTCGACCGGGGCCCGGCTGCGGGAGGTCGGCACCACCAACCGCACGCACCTGTCCGACTACGCCGGGGCGATCGGCCCGGACACCGGATTCGTCCTCAAGATCCACCCGTCCAACTTCGCCGTCACCGGCTTCGTCTCCTCCGTCCCGGTCCGCGAACTGGCCGGCCTGGGCGTCCCGGTGGTCCACGACACCGGATCCGGGCTGCTCACACCGGACCCGCTGCTGCCCGGCGAGCCGGACGCCGCGACCTCCCTGGCCGACGGCGCGGACCTGGTCACCGCCAGCGCCGACAAGCTGCTCGGCGGGCCGCAGGCCGGGCTGCTGCTGGGCCGCGAGGACCTGGTGACCCGGCTGCGCCGGCACCCGCTGGCACGCGCCCTGCGGGTGGACAAGCTGACCCTGGCCGCGCTGGAGGCCACCTTGCGCGGGCCGCTCCCGCCGGTGCGGCGGGCCCTGGCCGCCCGGCCCGCCGGTCTGATGGCCCGGGCCGAGTCGCTGGCCGGGCGGCTGGCGGAGCACGGCGTGCGGGCCGCCGCGGTGTCCTCCCGGGCCCGGGTGGGCGGCGGGGGTGCGCCCGCGGCGGTGCTGCCCAGCGCGGCCGTCGCCCTCGGCCCGGAGGCGGCGGGCGCGCTGCGGAGCGGGCGCCCGGCGGTCGTCGGGCGACTGCACGACGGCAGGCTGCTGCTGGACCTGCGCACGGTGCCGGAGGAGGACGACGGTCCGCTGTTCGACGCCGTGCTGGCCGCCGCCGGGGCGACGGCGGGCAAGACGGCGCGGGGCAGCACATGTACGTGATGGCCACGGCCGGGCACGTCGATCACGGAAAGTCCACGCTGCTGCGGGCCCTGACCGGCAGCGACCCGGACCGGCTGGCGGAGGAGCGGCGGCGCGGGCTGACGATCGACCTCGGCTTCGTCTCGGCCCCCACGCCCGGCGGGGAGCACGTGGCCTTCGTGGACGTCCCCGGCCACCGGCGCTTCCTCGGCACCACCCTGGCCGGGATCGCCACCGCCCCGGCGGTGCTGTTCGTGGTGGCGGCCGACGAGGGGTGGATGCCGCAGTCCCAGGAACATCTGGCGGCGCTGGACGCCTTCGGGGTGCGCGACGGCCTGCTGGCGGTGACCCGCAGCGATCTGGCCGACCCCGGACCGGCCCTGGCGGACGCGCGGGCCCGGCTCGCCCGCACCGCTCTGCGGGACGTCGGCGCGGTGCCGGTCAGCGCCCGCACCGGCGCCGGGCTGGAGACGCTGCGCGCCCGGCTCGACGCGCTGGCCGCCCGCGCGGCGGGCGCCGCGCACGTCTCCGGGCCGGAGGCGGGCGGGGGNGGCGCCGGTCCGCCTGTGGCTGGACCGGTCCTTCAGCATGCCCGGCGCCGGGACCGTCGTCACCGGCACCCTCACCGCGGGCACGCTGGCAGTGGGCGACGAACTGGAGCTCTCCCCCGCCGGGCAGCGGGTGACCGTGCGCGGGCTGCACACCCTGGGCCGACCCGTCCCCCGCGTCGCGGCACCGGCACGGGTGGCGGTCGGCCTGCGCCGGGCGCACCACACGGACGTGCGCCGCGGCCACGCCCTGGTGACCCCGGGCGCCTGGTGGCGCACCGGCGTGGTGGACGTGCGGCTGCCCGCCGCTCCCGCACCGCCCGGCGACGACAGCCCCCGGGCCGGCCCGCCGCCCCGGCTGCCCGCGGAACCGCTGGTGCACTGCGGCACGGCGATGACCAGCGCCCGGCTGCGCCGCTTCGACGACCACACCGCCCGGCTGACCCTGCGCACCCCGCTCGATCTGCGCCTGGGCGACCGGCTGCTGCTGCGTGATCCCGGTTCCCGGCTGCTGACCGGGGCCGTGGTGCTCGACGTGACGCCGCCGGAGCTGTCCGGGAGGGGCGCCGGGGCGGCCCGGGCCCGCGCGCTGTCAGGGCTGACCGGGACCCCGGCCGACGGGGCGGCGCTGCTGCGGCGGCTGGGGCACGCCCGCCCCGGGGACCTCGCCTCGATGGGGGCTCGCGTCCCCGAGTGCGCGGTCCGGGCGGCGGGCTGGGTGGTGGACCGGGAGCACGCCGCCGGGCGGCGGGAGCGGCTGCGCGAGGAGGTCTCCGGCTACGGGCTGCCGCTGGGCGCCGCCCGGCAGCTCACCGGGCTGCCGGACACCCGGCTGGTGGAGGCCGTGGCCGGGGAGGAGTTCACGGTGCGGGACGGCCGGCTGTACCGCGCCGGGGACGCCGGACGGCTGCCGGAGGAGGTGCGGGAGGCCGCGGCGGCGCTGCGTCAGGAGCTGTCCGGCGCGCCCTTCCGGGCGCCGGGCCGGGGACGGCTGGCGGAACTGGGCGTGACCCGGCGGCAGGTGGCCGTGCTGGTGGGCCACGGCGAGTTGGAGCAGTACGGCGAGGTGCTGCTGCCGCGCGGCGCGGCGGAGCTTGCGGCCGGGCGCCTGCGGGCCCTGGACGGGCCGTTCACCGTCGGCGAGTGCTGCCGGGCGCTGGAGACCAGCAGACGGGTCGCCGTTCCGCTGCTGGAGGCGCTGGACCGGGCCGGTGTCACCGTGCGCGACGCGGACGGGCGCCGCGTGGTGCGGCCCGGCACGGAACACCACGGCTGAGGCCCCCCGGCGCGGTGCGCCGGGGGNGGCGCCGCCGCACGGCGGGTCAGTCCGTGGCCCGCTTGTACTTGCGGACCGCGAGCGTCCGGAAGATCGCGATGATCACGATCGAGAACAGGGCCGAGGCCAGCACCGGGTTCTGCATCGGCCAGACGTCGGGGGCCTGGTATCCGGCGGGAAGGTTGCCGAAGAGCTCCCGGACGGCCAGCACGGTGGCGCTGAACGGGTTCCACTCGGCCACCGGGGCCAGCCAGGAGGGCATGTTCTCCGAGGGGACAAAAGCCACCGAAATGAAGGTGAGCGGGAACAGCCACACCAGTCCGCCGGAGGTGGCCGCCTCGGGGCTGCGCACGGACAGGCCGATCAGGGCGCCGATCCAGGTGAAGGCGTAGCCCAGCAGCAGGAGCAGGCCGAAGGCCGCCAGCGCGTTCAGCACGCCCTCGTGGATCCGCCAGCCGACCAGGAAGGCGACCACGGCCAGCACGACGAGGATGAGCGCGGTCTGCACGAGGTCGGCGAAGGTCCGGCCGGTGAGCACGGCTCCCCGGGCCATCGGCAGCGACCGGAACCGGTCGATGATGCCCTTCTGCATGTCCTCCGCGATGCCCGCGCTGGCGCCCGCGGTGGCGAAGGTGACCGTCTGCGCGAAGATGCCGCCCATGAGGAACTGCCGGTAGGCGTCCGCGTCCAGGCCCGCGCCGGGGATGTTGATCGAGCCGCCGAAGACGTAGGCGAACAGCACCACGAACATGACGGGCTGGACCAGGCCGAATACGACGACCTCAGGAATCCGCAGCATCCTCAGCAGGTTCCGCTTGGCGACCACCATGGAGTCGCGCAGCGCCTGACCTGGACCGATGCGTCCGCTGCCGGCCTGGGCCGGGGCGCTGGGGGTGTGCTGGACGGTGACGCTCACTGCTCCCGCTCCTTCGCGCTGGTGTTTTGGCCGGAACCGGTGGTGTCGTCCCCGGAGTCGACGCTGTGTCCGGTCAGGGACAGGAAGACGTCGTCCAGGGTGGGGCGGCGAAGCCCGATGTCGTCGATCTCGATGCCCCGGGTGTCCAGCTCCCTGAGGACCTCGGCGAGCAGCTTGGCGCCGCCGGACACCGGCACGGACAGCCTGCGGGTGTGCTCGGCGAGCTTCGGCTCGCCGTCACCGAGGCGCTCCAGGATCTCCCGGGCGGCCGGCAGGTCCTCGCGGCGGTGCGTCACGACCTCCACGACGTCGCCGCCGGTCTGGTCCTTCAGCTCGTCGGAGGTGCCCCGGGCGATGACCTTGCCGTGGTCGACGACCGCGATGTTGTCGGCGAGGGCGTCGGCCTCCTCCAGGTACTGGGTGGTCAGCAGCAGGGTGGTGCCGCCTGCCACCAGGTCGCGGATGACGTCCCACAGCCCCTGGCGGTTGCGCGGGTCCAGGCCGGTGGTGGGTTCGTCCATGAACATCACCGGCGGCCGCACCACCAGAGCGGCGGCGAGGTCGAGGCGGCGCCGCATGCCGCCCGAGTAGGTCTTCGCGGTGCGGTGGGCGGCGTCGGCCAGGTTGAACTGCTCCAGCAGCTCCAGGGCACGCTTCTTCGCGTCCCGGGCGGAGAGCTGGTAGAGCTGGCCGACCATCTGGATGTTCTCCAGGCCGGTCAGGTACTCGTCGACGGCCGCGAACTGGCCGGACAGGCCGATGGAGCGGCGCACCTCGTTCGGGTACTTCAGCACGTCGAGTCCGGCCACCTCCGCCCGGCCGCTGTCCGGCTGGAGAAGGGTGGTCAGCACCCGTACGGATGTGGTCTTGCCCGCCCCGTTCGGCCCGAGCAGGCCGAAGACGGTGCCCTCTGGAACGTCGAAGTCGACGCCGTCCAGTGCCTTCACATCACCGAAGGTCTTGACCAGACCCTCGGCGTATATGGCGCCTGGCATGTGGTCTCCCAATAAGTATTCACGAATGAGCGGTACGGACGATGCGGGTGGAGCTTCACAGGAAGAAACCCACACGAACAGGACGGGAGGGGCGAAAGCAGCGCCGGCCCACGTCCGGGTTCCCCCGGAGCGCCGACCCAGGGTATCGCGATGCATCGCGATACAGGAATCGACGGGCCGGAAGGCACCCGTTCAGCCCAGCACCGTGTATCCCGCCCGGCGCAGCGCCCCGGTCACCTCTACGCAGTGCTGAGGACCCTGCGTCTCCAGTTGCAGCTCCACCTCCGCCTCGCTCACCCCGAGCCGCGGATCGGTCCGTACGTGGTTCACGGTCAGGACGTTAGCGTCGGCCACTGACAGTTCCCCCAGCAGCGCGGCCAGCACCCCCGGCCGGTCCGGCAGCCGCAGCCGCAGCGACAGATAGCGGCCGGCCGCCGCCATGCCGTGCCGCAGCGTGCGCTGCAGCACCAGCGGGTCCACGTTTCCCCCCGACAGCACCGCGACCACCGGGCCCTCGAAGGATTCCGGCGCCGTCATCAGCGCCGCCACCGGACTGGCCCCGGCCGGCTCCACCACCAGCTTCGCCCGCTCCAGACACAGCAGCAGCGCGCTGGAGAGGGCGTCCTCGGAGACCGTACGCACCTCGTCCACCAGCTCGCCAATGATTTTGAACGGCACGTCGCCCGGACGGCCCACCTTCATGCCGTCCGCCATCGTCGCCATCGACTCCAGCGACACCGGGTGCCCAGCCTCCAGCGACGGCGGATACGCCGCGGCGCCCTCCGCCTGCACGCCCACGATCCGCACGTCGGGGCGCAGCGACTTCACCGCCAGCGCCACCCCGGCCGCCAGACCGCCGCCGCCGATGCCCACCACGATGGTGCGCACCTCCGGGCACTGCTCCAGGATCTCCAGCCCCACCGTGCCCTGCCCGGCCACCACGTCCGGGTGGTCGAAGGGGTGGATGAGGACGGCGCCGGTCTGCTCCGCGTACTCCTCGGCCGCCGCGAGCGTCTCGTCCACCACCTGGCCGTGCGTACGCACCTGCGCGCCGTACTCCCGGGTGGCCGCGACCTTCGGCAGCGGAGCGTCCACCGGCATGAACACCGTGGAGCGGACCCCGAGCAGCGTGGCCGCCAGCGCCACCCCCTGCGCGTGGTTGCCCGCGCTGGCCGCCACCACCCCGCGCGCGCGTTCCTCCTGCGTCAGTCCGGCGATCCGCGTATACGCTCCACGCACTTTGAAGGACCCGGTGCGCTGCAGGTTCTCGCACTTGAGATGGACCGGGGCGCCGACGAGGCGGGACAGATACCGGCTGCCTTCCATCGCCGTCACCCGGGACACTCCGGAGAGCACCCCCTGTGCCTTCAGGACGTCCTCGACGGTGGGCTCGTGCCGGAGGGCCGGGGTGGCGCCCTCGGTGTGCTCTGCAACCATGCCGCCAGTCTCGCAGCCGGGGCCACGGCCCGCCGTAGACGCCCCGCCCGCCCCTGGGCCGACGGCCGGACAATGGGCACGCGGCAGTCCCGAGGACGCGTACTCTGTGCCGCAACCCTCAGTCATCGCATCCCTCCCCGGCTGTCCCCACACTCAATCCTGAACCCGGACATGACACCTGAATCCAGCACCCCACAGACCGGACCCGATCCACTGCTCGACGCGCTCCAGCACGAGGTCGCCGTCTTCGCCCGGCGCGCGGAACAGACCCGCCTGGGCGGACTCGGCGCCGCCCGCAACTCCATGGACCGCGCCGCCTATCTCCTGCTCAGCAGGCTGGACGAGGAAGGCCCGACCGGAGTCAAGGCACTGGCGTCCGGCATGGGCATCGACTCCTCGACCGTGACCCGCCAGGTCGCCCCCCTCGTCGACTCCGGTCTCGTCCGGCGCACCTCCGACCCCGACGACGGGCGCGCCGTCGTCCTGCACCTCTCCCCACGCGGCAGCGAGCGCCTCGAAGAGGTCCGCAACTCCCGGTGCCGGCTCCTGGAGCTGCTCACCGAGGACTGGACGGAGGAGGAGCGCGAATCCTTCCGCGCGCTCCTCACCCGCTTCAACACCGCCTACTTCGCGTGGCAGACCGGGTCACTCCCCAAGTGACCCCGGGCCGCCCGCTCCCGCCGGCGCCCGCCTCCTGAACCACCGGGCCCCCGCGGACGGTCAGCCGAGAGCCTGGCCGAGATCCGCCAGCAGATCGTCCACGGACTCGATACCCACCGAGAGCCGTACCAGGTCCGCGGGGACCTCCAGGGCCGAACCCACCACCGAGGCGTGCGTCATCCGGCCGGGGTGCTCAATGAGGGACTCCACGCCCCCCAGCGACTCGGCCAGCGTGAACAGCTTGGTGCGATCGCACAGCTCCACCGCCGCATCCTCGCCGTCCGCCAGCCGGAACGACACCATCCCGCCGAAGGCGCGCATCTGCTTGGCGGCCGTCTCGTGGCCCGGGTGCGAGGGCAGCCCCGGATACAGCACGGCGCTCACCCGCGGGTGCGCCTCGAGCGCCTCCGCGATACGGGCCGCGTTCGCGCAGTGCCGGTCCATCCGCACCGCCAGCGTCTTGATGCCGCGCATCACCAGCCAGGCGTCGAACGGCCCGGCCACCGCGCCCATCGCGTTCTGGTGGTAGGCGAGTTCCTCGCCCAGGGCCGCGTCCGACGTCATCAGCGCGCCGCCGACGACGTCCGAGTGGCCGCCCATGTACTTCGTGGTGGAGTGCACCACCACGTCCGCGCCCAGTGCCAGCGGCTGCTGCAGGTAAGGGCTGGCGAAGGTGTTGTCCACCACCAGCCGGGCACCTGCCCCCCGGGCGATCTCCGCCACCATGGCGATGTCGGTGATGCCCAGCAGCGGGTTGGAGGGGGTCTCCACCCACACCAGCTTCGTCTCCGGGCGCAGGGCCGCCCGCACCGAGTCCGGGTCGGAGGTGTCGGCCACCGACCAGCGCACCCCCCAGCGCTCGACCACCTTCGCGATCAGCCGGAAGGTGCCCCCGTAGGCGTCATCGGGCACCACCATGTGGTCACCCGGGCTGAGCACGGTCCGCAGCAGGCAGTCCTCGGCCGCGAGCCCGGAGGCGAAGGCCAGGCCCCGCCGCCCGCCCTCCAGGGCCGCCAGGTTCTCCTCCAGGGCGGACCGGGTCGGGTTCGCCGACCGGCTGTACTCGTAGCCGCCGCGCAGGCCGCCCACGCCGTCCTGCTTGAAGGTGGAGACCTGGTGGATCGGCGGTACCACCGCTCCGGTGGCCGCGTCGGGCTCCTGCCCGGCGTGGATCGCCAGGGTCTCGAATTGCTGATCGCTGGGGTGCTCACTCATGGGTCAACCGTAATGCGCCGTACGGTGGAGGCATCCCACGACCGCACCGGGTCATAGGGTGTCCGCACCGTCGAATCGCTGTCCACGGGAGCCGCGCCACCATGGAAGCCCTGCTGTTGATGATCGCCCTGACCGCCATCTTCGGCGTGCTCGTACTGCCCGCCCTGCGGCGGCGCAAGGAACGCATGGAGTTCCAGCGGGCCGCCGAAGCCACCGAGTACCGGCCGGGCCCGCAGGGCTGGTCCGCAGCCGGCGGGCAGCAGGAGTCCGGCGTGTCCCTGAGCAAGGAGGGCGACGCGGACGGCGGCGGCCGCCCGGAGGCCGCCACCGGGCTGGTCTCCGTCGAGGAACTGGACGTCAGGCTGCCGGGCCCCGACCCCGAGCTCGTCGCCGCCCTGGAGGAGACCCAGCGCACCCAGGACTGGCGCCCCGCCGGTCACCTGCTGGCCCTGACCGACGACAGCGAGCTGCGCTGGCAGCGCGTGCTGTCGCTGGCCGGTGCGGCGGCGATGGAGCTGGCACAGTGGCAGGCCGAGCGCGGCCCCGAGGCGGCCGAGGAGGCCGCCGACCGGGTCTCGCTGGGCAAGCAGGAGCAGCGCCGGGACGCCGGCTGGCTGCGCAACTGGCGGGCCGAGGAGCCCCGGGACCACGGCGGCGCCCAGGTCTACGCCCAGTTCCTGGTGTGGCAGGCGATGTCGGACACCGGCTCGGCGGACAGCCGGATCATCTTCGAGGAGGCCCGGGCGGTCTGCCAGGAGGCGGCGAAGCTGAAGCCGGGCGACCCGGTCCCGCACATCACCGAGCTGTTCGTGGCGCGCGGCCTGGGCTACGGCAAGCCGGAGTTCGAAGAGGTGTGGTCCCGCGTCCTGCAGCGCGACAACCGCCACATGGGCGCCCACCTGGCGGCGCTGACGTACTGGTCGGAGAAGTGGCACGGCTCGCGCGCCGAGGCCGACGGCTTCGCCCAGAGCGCGGCGGCCTCCGCGCCGGCCGGCAGCCTGCTGCCCGCGCTGCCGCTGTTCGCCGTGCACGACCACCTGCCCGACGTCCAGCTCTCGCCCAGCATGTACCAGGGCGCGGTCATCCGGAACGCCATCGAGGCCGCCCAGTACGCCGTCGGCAACGTCCGGCAGGGCCACCCCGTGGAGCCGCACGTGCGGCACCTGCTGCTGTACTTCCTGGTGCGTGCCGAACGTTACGCCGAAGCGGTGGAACAGGTGCGCGCCGTGGACGGTTATGTAGGTGCGGTGCCCTGGATCAACAGCGAGAACCCGGCCGGCGAGTACGCCGCCTACCGGGCGATCGCCGTTGCCCGTCAGTAGCGCCGCCGGAACAGGAGAACGCGATGCATTACGGCTTCAAGAACCGTCTCCCCGGTGCCGACGAGGCGCTCGCGGGCCGTGACACACCTGTCTTCCAGGTGCCCGAGCGGCACACCGTGCTCGGCAACCCGCTGCTGGGCCCGTACCCGGAGGGCATGGAGACCGCGGACTTCGCGCTGGGCTGTTTCTGGGGCGCCGAGCGCAAGTTCTGGCAGGCCGAGGGTGTGTGGACCACCCTGGTCGGCTACCAGGGCGGCCACACCACCCACCCCACCTACGAAGAGGTGTGCAGCGGACTGACCGGCCACGCCGAGGCGGTCCGGGTCGTCTTCGATCCGCGGCGCACCAGCTACTCGGAGCTGCTGCGGCTGTTCTGGGAGTCACACAACCCCACCCAGGGCTTCCGCCAAGGCAACGACACCGGCACCCAGTACCGCTCGGCCGTCTACACCCACTCGGCGGAGCAGCAGGTCACCGCCGAGGCCTCCCGGGACGCCTACCAGCGCGTCCTGACCGCCGCCGGCTACCCGGAGATCACCACCGAGATCCTGCCCGCCGGCACCCGCCCCTTCTACCCGGCCGAGCCGGAGCACCAGCAGTACCTCGACAAGAACCCCGCCGGCTACTGCGGCATCGGCGGCACGGGCGTCAGCTGCCCGGTCGGTGTCGCCAGGACGGAGAGCTGAAGCCCTTCCCACCACACGACCGTGACGCCGAACGCGCTGCTCGCCGCTCATCCGGCGAGCAGCGTCCGGCATTCTGCTCCTCTTCGTAACCTCCGCTGCGCGCACAATGCGAAGGGTCACCGGCGGGCTCACGACAACCACCGTGCAGCAACTCGCCTCCCTCGCAGGCCACCCGACACCTCCGCCCGCCAAGGAGTAGATCAAGGAGATATTGATCGACAGCTCCCAGGGAACCGTCCCAGCCGCCGGCCCCGTCTGCCGTACCACTCTTGACCATCCCTCCGTGAGGGATGGCCGGCTCGCAGGTTCACGGGCCCGGTGTGGTGGGGGTGGCCGACGATGTGACGCGCGCGCCGGGATGCCCGTACCGGCGGTGCCCCCCGCCTCCCACCGGGCGCGGCGCCGAGCATCCCGGGTCCGGTGCCGGGCCCCGTGCCCATCAGCTCGGCAGGCCGCCGTTGATCTCGACGACTTGGCCGGTGATGTAGGCGGCGCGGTCCGAGACCAGGAAGGAGACCAGGTCGGCGACCTCTTGCGGGGTGCCGGCCCGGCCGAGCGGGATGCTCTTGAGGTGCCGTTCGGCGACCTCGGCGGGGAGATCGGCTGTCATGTCGGTGGAGATCAGACCGGGCGCGACGACATTGGCGCGGATGCCGTAGCGGCCGCACTCCCTGGCCAGGGAACGGGTGAAGCCGATGATCCCGGCCTTGGAGGCCGCGTAGTTGGTCTGGCCCGCACTGCCGTGCACGCCGGCGATGGAGGAGAGCGTGACGACGGCTCCGCGGCGGCGGCGCACCAGCGGGTACACGGCGGCCCGGCAGACGTTGTAGGTGCCGTCAAGGTTGGTGTCCATGACCGAGCGCCACTCCTCCTCGGCCATCAGGGCGAGCGGACGGTCCCGGGTGATTCCGGCCGAGGTGATGACGGCCGACAGCGGCCCGAGGTTCTCCTCGGCCGCGGTGACGAACTCCTTCACCTGCGCGGCGTCGGCCACATCGACCGGCCGGTGGAGGACCCGGGCCCCGGCCTTCTCCGCGATCAGGGCCGCTTCCCCGGCGGCCTCCGCGTCGGAGCGGTAGCAGAACGCGATGTCGTACCCGTCCTCGGCGAGGCGGGCGACGACGGCGCGCCCGATGCCGCGCGACCCGCCGGTGACCAGGGCCACCGGGCGAGTCGCGGGAGCCCGGCCTGCGGCTTCGGCGCCGGTCATGTGGCGGACGCGCCGTTCAGCTCGGCCTCGATCAGCTCCCGTACCAGCCGGAAGCTGCCCATCTCGGCCAGCCGCGACTCGTCGATCTTCACGCCGTAGCGCTCCTCGACCCGGACAGCGATCTCCAGCGAGATCAGCGAGTCCACCTCCAGGTCCTCCTTGAAGCGGGCGTCGTCGGTGACCTCCTCGACGGGCAGTTCCAGCGCCTCGGCGACGACGGTGCGCAACTCCTCGGCGTCGAACGCCTGGTCGGTGTGGGCGGCCATGAGGCACTCCTCTTCTTCGGGGGTCGGGTTCTCAGGGGGTGTGGTCGGGGCCGGTGAGGAACACCGCGGCGACGCCGTCGCCTTCGGGCCGGCCGCAGGTGGCCAGGACGGTGTGCCCGCCGTGCGCGTCGAGATGGGCGACGGCTGCGGCCGCCTGGAGCACGCCGAGCGCGCCGGAGGCGGCGCCGAGACCGGCGGCGGGGTCCAGGACGGAGCCCGCGGGCGGCCCGGCGGGGTCATCCGTCGTCTCGGTCAGCCACAGGTCGGGCGTCAGGCCCCCGGCGCGGGCGACGGCACCGGCGAGGTCCGCCGCTCTGGCGCAGCCGGCCACGGTGGCGCGGACCTCGGCGCCGCGCTCGGCGGCACGGGCGGCCGACTCCAGGACCAGGGCGACGCCGCCGTCCAGGGCGGAGGTGCCGAGCAGCTTGGTGACAATGTCGCCGGCCGGTTCCACGCCGATCACGACGGCGGTGTCGGCCCGTCCGGTGATGATCAGGGCGTGGGCCCAGTAGAGGGCGTCGAGGCCGCTGGTGGGGCCGTTGCACAGGGTGACGTTGGGGCCGCGCAGGCCGTGGGCCATGGCGACCGATCCGGCGATGACGTTGCTGGAGGTTTGCGGCAGCCCGAGCGGGCTGAGGCCGAGGACGGTGTCGCGGGCGATGGTGTCCGCGAAGGAGCAGACGTTCTCCAGGATGCCGACGTTGGTGCTGACCACCACGGCGGTGGTGTCCCCGGGGCCGGTGTAGCGGTCGCCGTCGAGCAGACCGGCGGCCCGCAGGGCGGGGGCGGTGGCGCGCAGGGCGAGCCGGGAGGCGCGGTCCTTGTGCCGCAGGTCTCGCCCGACCAGGCCGGTGGCGGGGTCGAAGCCGCCGTCGCGGACGGTGCCGAGGAGCTCGTCGGGCAGGGTGAGGCCGGGAACGGCGAGTCCCGCCCCGGTGACGACCGCCACGCGAGCCGAGGACGTGGAGGCGGGGTGCGCTGTGCTCATCGGACTGCCTCCAGGATCGCGGCGGCGTTGATCCCGCCGAAGCCGAACGCGTCGACCTGGGCCAGCGTCAGTTCCGGTGCGGTGGCCATGTGTCCACGGACCAGTCGCAGGCCCTCCGCCTCCTCGATCGGGTCGGTGAGGCCGAGCACGGGCGGCACCTGGCACCGCTGGAGGGCGAGCACCGCCGTCGTCAGGCTGAGCAGGCCGGAGCCGCCGAGTGTGTGGCCGGTCATCGACTTGACGGCGGTCATGAGCGGCCCGCTCCCGGGCGGGAAGATCCGGGAGAGCACGGTGGCCTCGGTGGAGTCGTTCTTCGGGGTGCCGCTGCCGTGCAGCATGACGAGGTCGATCTCCTCGGGTGCGGCCCCGGCCAGCCGGTAGGCGTCGCTCAGGACGCGGGCGATGCCCTCCGGGTCGGGGGCGGTGGAGTGCTGGGCGTCGCAGTTGACGCCGACGCCGCGCAGCCGGGCGTGCACCGGGCGGCCGGGGGCGGCGGCGCGGGTGACCACCACGGCGACGGCGCCCTCGCCCATCAGCATGCCGCGGTGGGAGCGGTCGAAGGGGCGCAGCGCGTCGGGCACGTCATTCTGGACCCGGTCCAGGGTCCCGAAGGCGCTCTCGCCGATCGCGTCGGTGCCCGCCACCACGACGGTGTCGGCCTCACCGAGTTCGATCAGGTCGGTGGCCATGGCGAGCGCGTACAGACCGGCCGCGCAGGCGTTGGCGAAGGTGTAGGTGCGGGCGGCTCCGTACTCCTCCCGCAGCGCGGTGCCGAAGTGCAGGTCCGCGGGGTCGAGGGCGGCGCCGTGGCGCCACCAGAGTTCCGCGCTGCGCTGCTCCTGGAGGGTGGTGCCGACCAGGACCGGCACATCGGTGAGATCGCGTGGGTGGCCCGCGTCGGCCAGCGCCTGGTCGATCGCGGCGATGAGCCAGCGGGTGGCGCGGCCGGGTTCGTCGACGCCCGGGCGGGCGCGGTCGGTGATCTCGTAGGCGTTCCGTGCGCGGTACTTGTCGTGGTCGAAGACCTGGAGCGGTTTGAGGCCGTCGCGGCCCGCGCAGAGCGCGTCGAAGACCTCCGACGGGGTGGTGCCGTTGCAGGCGACCGCTCCCATCCCTGTGATGTCCCACGTCATGATGCCTGCTCACGCAATCTGTAGGCGGCCACCTTGCCGGTGGCCGTGGACGGCAGTGCGCTGACGAACTCGACCCGGGCCGGGCGTTTGTAGAGGGCGAGGTTGGCCCGGACCGCTGCCCGGAGGGCGCGGCGAATCGTTTCCTCGTCGGTCCCCGTGTCCGGGACCACGAAGGCGACTGCGCATTCCAGGCCGTTGGCGTCCAGGCCGCCGACCACGGCGCAGTCGCGGAGACCGGCGACGGTACGGAGCACCGCCTCGATCTCCGCGGGCGGCACCTTGTAGCCGCCGAGGTTGAGGATGTCGTCGGCCCGGCACAGATGGGTCAGGGTCCCATCGGCCTCACGACGGACCAGGTCGCCCGTGTAGGCACCGCCGTCGGTGAAGGTGATCCGGTCGTCGTCGGGGCGGTCGAGGTAGCCGAGCGCGACGGTCGGTCCCGCGATGTGCAGGCGGCCCTCGGTACCGTCGGGCACCGGCCTGCCGTGCTCGTCGCGGACGGTGGCGGTGGTGCCGGGCACCGCCAGCCCGGCCCGCCCGGGCATCGGACGGTCCGGCGGGGTGGCGACGACGACGTGCATGACCTCGGTGGCGCCGAGGCAGTTCATCACCGGGGCGCCGAAGACGTCCTGGATACGGTGGTTGAGGTCGGCCGGGCAGTTCTCGCCGGCGGTCAGGCACAGGCGCAGCGCGGCCACCGCGTCGTCCCCGGGGCGGAGCGTGTCGAGGAGGGCCGCGTAAAGGCGGGGGACGGAGCAGAGCACGGTGGGACGGTGGCGGCGCAGCGCGGCCCGGACTTTGTGCTGGTCGACGGCGCCGCCGATCAGTGCGGTGGTCGCCCCGGCGTCGAGGGCGCACAGGACGGAGCTGCCGAAGCCGTAGCCGAAGGACATCCGGGCGGTGGAGAGCACGATGTCGCCGGTGTCCAGGGCGAGCAGGCCGCCGAAGCCGTCCAGCATGGCGGTGATCGCGGAGGTGGCGTGCCGGACGCCCTTGGGCCGGCCGGTGCTGCCGGAGGTGTACTGGATCAGGGCGGTCCGGCCGGGGTGGTGTCCGGTGGAGGGCCGGGCGTGCTCGGGGCGGTTCGCCGCGTTGGGGCGGCCGGTGCGGATGCCTGCGCGTACGGCGTCGCCCGTGAGCAGCACCGTGGCGGCGGACGGATCGGCCGGTGCGGTGTCGAGGTGGACGATCTCGGCCGCGCAGTCGGCCAAGACGAGGGCGAGGCCGGCCTCGCCGAGCATCGGGCTGACCGGGACGGGTACACAGCCGTGCCACCACAGGCCGAGGACGGCGGCGACGGTGGCCACGGAATCCTCGGCGACGACGAGCGCACGGGCGCCGGGGGCGACGCCGTGGGCGAGCAGCGCACCGGCGTAGCCACGCGCTGCTTCGTACAGGGAGCGGTAGGAGACGGCGCCGAGGCCGGGGTCGAGATAGGCGGTACGGTCTCCGCGGCCGGCGGCGAGGTGGCGGCCGACGAGTCTGTCCACCAGATCGATACCGGCGGACCGGTCGATTCCGGTGGAGGCGGGTGCCCTGCCCGTGCTGCCGGCCGGCGCGGAGATGCCGGACGCGGCGGGCGGGGCCGCGGGGCGCTGGGCCGGGGACGGCGAGGGCCGTAACGAGGACTGCGAGGACGGCCCGGGCAGGGTCGGGCCGGACGGGGACGGCGCGGTCCGGACCCCGGCAGACGGCCCCGCGGCGGACCGCGCAGCCTCCGGAGCCGAGCCCGCGGCACCCGCCGGGAGCGAGAGCCGGGCGTCCAGCAGGACGGCGGCGGCGAGGGCACTGTCGATCCCGCTCGCCTCCTCGTCGCTCAGCGCGACGCCGAAGGCCCGCTCGACCCGGGCCGCGAACTCGACCTTCTCCAGCGAATCCATCTTCAGGTCGCGCTGGAAGGAGGCCTCGGCCGACACCTCGGCGAGGTCCAGTTCGAGAACAGATGCCACGATGCGGCGCAGCCGCTCCGCGGCATCGGATATCCGTTCAGGCGGCATGCGACGAGCTCCTTGTCGGGCTGCACGAGGGCCTGCAGCCACGGCGTACGGTCGGCTCCCGGGGAGTTCGGCAGGAACGTAACCGGGTGGGCCTCACCCCGTCAGTGCCTCTGCGCCGAATTCGTCAAGTCCGGTTTGGCTGCATATGGACATCTTTCGGCCGTTTCGCAGACCCCCGTAGGGTTATGAAACGTGGCCGACACGGCATTTCCGGCATCACGCCCCTGCGGCGGCACCGACCTGACGCACTTTCGGCGGGCGGTGGCGATGCGGAGAAACCGCTTGTAACTTCTGCACGCGCTGCCGCGGCGGACCGGCCCCCCAGAGGTCCGGTGCGTCGGCACGCCTTGCGCAGAGGTGGCGCCGTCCGTTCCAGAGAGCCCGTCCGACCGAGATCAGGGGAATCGATGCCGCTCACGTCCACACCGCTGCTGTCCCCCGAAGCACGTCTCCGGCTCGCCGAGCTACCCGGCCTCGGAGGTGGCAACGCCTGGCGGATCGCCGCGGAGACGAACCCTGCCGCCGACCTGCCGGTGCTGCTCGCCGACCGGCCGCTGGCGGGTCCGGACGGCAACCTTCGGCGGGAGTTCAGCCTGCGCGAGCTGGACGCCCTTGCGGACGCCTGGTCGGCCTGGTACCTGGACCGGGGGGTGGGGCCGCGCGACCGGGTGTCGGTCTATCTGGAGGACACCTTCGCGTACCAGGTGCACCTGACCGCGCTTGCCCGCATCGGTGCGATCGGCGTACTGATCAACGGCCGGATGCGGCCCGAACTCGCCCTCGGGCTGGTCGAACGCACCGGCTCGGCCGGGCTGTTCACCGACGGAGAGCGGCTCGCCCTGCTCGCCGGGCGTGAGCGCCAGCTTCCGGAGCTGCGCTGGACCTCCCTGGACGAGGAGGTGGGCACCCTCGGCGCCCGCGCCCCGAAGCCCTCCCAGCTGTACCGGCACGGGGACGACGACCCGGTCGTCATCTGTCACTCCTCCGGCACCACCGGCAACCCAAAGCCCGTCGTCTGGGCACACCGGCAGAGCGTCGCCGGGGCCCGCTTCCGGCTCATCAACCACCCGGAGCAGGAGGACACCGTCGTGCTCGCCGGCGCCCCGCAGTCGCACTCCAGCGCCATCGCGTTCACCTTCTACTCGCTGCTGGCCGGGGTCCGCACCATCGGCTGGTCCGACCCGACCGGCCCTGGCATCGCACGCGGCTGCGCCACTCACCGGCCGAACGTCGTGCTGGCCTTCAACGAGGCACTGTCGCACCTGGCGACGCACGAGCCGGAGCCGGCCGACTTCGACTCCGTCGCGGTGTGGGTGAACCTCGGCGACTGCGGCCACGACGCGCACATGCGGCGGCTGATGCGGCTGGGGCACACCACCGCGCCCGACGGCACCCGCACACCGGGCTCGATCATCGACGACGGTCTGGGCTCCTCCGAGCTGGGCTGGGCGGCGCTGCGCCGCGTGCTCACCCCCGATACCCCGTCCAGGGCCCGGCATCTGGGCACCCGGGTGCCGATCGCCGAGGTCGCGATCCTGCGCGAGGACGGTACCGAGGCGGCGGCGGACGAGGTGGGCCTGCTCGGGGTCCGCAGCGAGGCGCTCGCGCACGGCTACTGGAACGACTCCGACACCACGTACCGCACGATGCTCGCGGGCTACTGGCTCTCCGGGGACCTGGTCCGCCGCTCGGCCGACGGCGAGTTCTTCCACGTGGACCGGGCGGTCGACCGGATCCGGACCGAGGCCGGCGATGGCTACTCGGCGCTGATGGAGGAGGAGCTCCTGCTTGCCGTCGAGGAGCTGGCGGACTGCTCGGTGGTCGCGGCCCAGGACCGCGGCCGGACCGTCCCGGCGGCGATCGTGACGCTGCGCCGGAAGGCCACGGCCGAAGACCTGCTGCGGCGGGCCAACGCGGCCCTGGACCGGGCCGGTCAGCCGCGACTGGCCCTGCTGGAGATAGCGCCCACGCCCGAAGCGATTCCGCTCGGCCCGACCGGCAAGGTCCTGAAGCGTCAACTGCGTGAGAAATACGCCGCGTTGGAGGAGTACCGCCCCGCCGACCCGAAGACGGTGGCCGTCACGACGGCGGTGGGCCACGGCTCGACGGAGGTCCCGGCATGACCACCTCCGCCGCGCCGCCCGCCCCCGAGGCGGGCCCGGAGGCCGCCGCCGCCTGGGTGAACGAGGCCGGCTCCGAGACCCTGGCCGGCCGGATGGGCATGACCTTCCTGGAGGCCGCCCCCCAGCGGGTGGTGGCGACCATGCCGGTCACCGGCAACACCCAGTTGCAGCGGCTGCTGCACGGCGGTGCCTCCGCGGTCCTCGCCGAGTCGCTGGGCTCGCTGGGCGCGGCGCTGCACGCGGGGGAGGGCCGGATCGCCGTCGGGGTGGACCTCAACGCCACCCACCACGTGCCGGTCCGCTCGGGCAGCGTGACCGGAGTGGCGACGGCCCTGCACCTGGGTGGGAGCACGGCCAGCTACGAGGTCGTGATCACCGACGAGGCGGGCCGCCGGGTCTGCACCGCACGGATCACGTGTGCGATCCACGGAAGGCGGAAATGCGGCTGACCCGCCGTCCCGGCCGACGGCGCCCCGCTCCGCACCACCTGCGTAGCGCCTCACACCCACCCCCGCACCGGTTTCGCTCCACTCCCGTACGAGACCGCGCCCCCCCGTACAAGCCTCCTTCCCGCCGCGGGCAACTGGTTCCCCTTCTCTCCCCGTCCGTCACAGCCGCCGGGCCGCACAGGCCCCGAGGAGTGCCATGACCACGCTTCACGACCCTAACGAGCCCAAGACGGTCGCGCCTCCCATCCTGCGGCGCACCGGGCCGGTGCTGCTCGTCCTGCTGTCGGCGATGTTCTTCGCCCAGTTCGACTTCTTCGTCGTGAACGTGGCCGCTCCCTCCCTGGAGAGCAGCATCAACGCCGATCCGGCCGCGCTGGAACTCATCGTCGGGGGATACGCGTTCGCGTACGCGGGCGGGATGATCACCGCCGGCCGGCTGGGCGACCGCTACGGGCACCGACTGCTGTTCATCATCGGCACGCTCGCCTTCGGGTTCACCTCGCTGCTGTGCGGACTGGCCGTCAACCCCGGGCAGCTCATCGCCGCCCGCCTGGCCCAGGGGCTTGCCGGGGCGGTCATGGTGCCGCCGGTCCTGGCCGTCATCACCGCGTACTTCCCCAACGAGAAGAAGGGGAGGGCGATGGCCTGGTACGGCGCAGCCGCCGGTCTGGGGTCCATCGCCGGCCAGGTGCTCGGCGGCGCGCTGATCTCGGCCGACTTCGCCGGGCTCGGCTGGCGCACCATCTTCCTGATCAACGTGCCGTTCTGCCTGGTCATCGCGTTCGCCGCGCTGCGGGTGCTCCCCGCGCACGTCAACCGGGTCCGGGTCGGCCTCGACCCGGTCGGCGCGGTCGGCGTCTCGTTCGCGCTCGCCCTGCTGCTGGTACCCCTGACCATGGGCCATGTCTCCGGCTGGCCGGCCTGGACCTGGGTCAGCATGGCTCTGGCCGTTCCTGTCATGGTGGCTACGCTGCGCTGGGAGCGGACGCTGGAGGCCCGCGGCGGCAATCCGGTGCTCGTTCTGTCGCTGTTCCGCAGCGACTCCTTCCGCGGTGGCGTGATCGCGAGCGCGGCGTTCATGCTCTACTTCGGCAGCTTCATGTTCACCCTGACGCTGCTCCTGCAGTCCGGGCTGAAGCTGACCCCGTTCGAGGCCGGACTGATGTTCTCGCCGATGGGTGTGCTGTTCACCGCCACCTCGATGATCGGCGGCCGGCTGACGGCACGCTGGGGAATGAACGCCCTGGTGGTCTCCGGAGGGGTGACCGCGCTCGGACTGGCGCTGCTGGCCGTGCCGCTGGCCGTCTCGGATTCCGCCGTCGGCCTGCCGTGGGTGGTGTTCTGCCTCTGCCTGGTCGGCGCGGGCAACGGTGTCGTGCTGCCCGCGCTGTTCGGCGCCGCGCTCATCAACGTCCCCCCGCAGGACGCCGGGACCGCCTCCGGCATCCTCACCACCACCCAGCAGTTCGCCAGCGCCGCCGGTGTCGCGGCGATCGGCACGCTGTTCTTCACGGTAGCCGGCGCCCGGCCCACCACGGCCGACTGGTCCCTCGCGATGGCCTGGGCGACCGCCGCGAGCTTCCTGCTCGTCCTCGTCGTGATGTGGACGACCTGGACGTTCAAGCGTTTCAGCCCTCCGCCGGCCAAGCGGTCCGTCGCACAGGGCTGACCCCCGTCCCACAACGTCGAGAGAGGCCACATCATCATGTGTGGAACAGCAGGATGGGTTTCCTTCGACCCGGAAGCCCCCGTCACTGCCCCGGTGGCCGACGCGATGACCGCGACCATGGCCTGCCGGGGGCCGGACGCGCACGGCCTCTGGCTCGGCCGGGCCGTCGCCCTCGGCCACCGTCGGCTCTCTGTCATCGACCCGGCGGGCGGCAGCCAGCCGATGGTGTTCGAGCAGGACGGTGCGCCGGTCGTCGCCCTCAGCTACACCGGCGAGGTCTTCAACTACCGCGAGCTACGGCAGCAGTTGCTGGCCCGAGGGCACGGCTTCCGGACCGACAGCGACACCGAGGTCGTCCTGCACGCCTACCTGGAGTGGGGCGAGGACTTCACCGAGCACCTCAACGGCATGTACGCCTTCGCGCTGTGGGACGCCCGTACCGAGGAACTCCTACTGGTCCGCGACCGGCTGGGGATCAAGCCGCTCTACTACTGGCCGCTCCCCGGCGGCGGTGTGCTGTTCGGCTCGGAGCCCAAGGCGATCCTGGCCCACCCCTCGGTGCGGCCCGCGATCGACACCGAGGGTTTCGCCGAGCTGCTCGGCTTCACCAAGACCCCCGGCCACGCGGTCTACAAGGGCATGTACGAGCTGCGCCCCGGCCACACCCTGCGGGTCGGGCGCGGCGGCAACACCCTGCGCCGCTACTGGGCGGTCGAGTCCCACGAGCACACCGACGACCTGGACACCACGATCGGCCGCGTGCGTGAGCTGCTGGAGGATATCGTCGCCCGGCAGCTGGTGGCCGACGTCCCGGTGGGCACGCTGCTCTCCGGCGGACTGGACTCCAGCATCATCACCGCCCTCGCCGCCCGCCACCGGACCGCCCTGGGGGCCCCGCCGATCCGGTCCTTCGCCCTCGACTTCGACCGGCACGCCGACGACTTCCGGGCCGACGACTGGCGCGGCACCCCCGACGCACCGTTCGCCGAGCTGCTCGCCCGGCATGCCGGCTCCGACCACCGGACCGTCACCCTTTCCCCCGGGCAACTGCTCGGCCGGGAAGCCCGCGAGGCCATCATGCGCGCCCGCGACCTGCCCTTCGACCTCGGTGACGGCGACACCTCGCTCTACCTCCTCTTCCAGGAGGTCCGCCGGCACTGCACGGTCGCGCTGTCCGGCGAGGCGGCCGACGAGGTGTTCGGCGGCTACCGCTGGTTCAGCCACCCCGACACCATCACCGCGGACACCTTCCCTTGGCTCGCGCCGCCGTTCGGCACCGGCATCTCCGGACCCGGAAGCGGGCCCGGCGAATCCCTGATCAACCCCGCCCTGCTGGCCAAGATCGACCTCCAGGGCTACCGGGCCCAGCGCTACCACGAGGCACTCGCCGAAACCCCGCGCCTGGCCGGGGAGTCCGCCGCCGACCAGCGGATGCGTGAGATCGGCTATCTCCACCTGACCCGGTTCCTGCCCTGGATGCTGGACCGCAAGGACCGGGCCAGCATGGCCGTCGGCCTGGAGGTACGCGTGCCGTTCTGCGACCACCGGCTGGTGAGTTACGTCTTCAACACTCCGTGGGCGATGAAGTCGTTCGACGGCCGGGAGAAGAGCCTCCTGCGCGCCGCCACCCGGGACCTGCTGCCTGCGGAGATCGCCGACCGGGTGAAGGCCCCGTACCCGACCAGCCGGGACCGGCGCTACCTCGACGGACTGCGGGCCTCCCTCAAGCGCGCCACCGAGGGCCCGGACGCACCGGTACGCGAGCTGCTGGACGAGGCCGCGCTGGCCGCCGCCACGGCCGACGACCCGCAGCCCGGCTACCGCACCGGAACCGAGCTGGTGCTCGCCCTCGACTTCTGGCTCCGGGGCCAGAACACCGGCCTCGACGTCGACCTGGAGCTGTGAACCGCACCGGGGAGCACCGGGCGTACCGGCAACGCTTGAGGGTCGTCGGTGGCACGGGAGCCGGTGGCCGCTATGCGTGGTCCGGGGGTGGCTCGGGGTGGAGGCCGAGGGCGTGGCGGAGGACGGCGTGGATCCGGTCGGGGTCGGCGGGGGCGTTGCCGAGGAGGAGCGCCGTGCACAGGCCGTCGGAGGTGGCGACGAGGGCGGCCACGGCGTCTGGGTCGGTGGTGAGAGCGGCGGCGAGTTCGGCGATGTTCTCCCGCCACCGCCGCGCGACCGGCCGCAGGGCGGGGCGGCGGGCGGCGAGGGTCGCCAACTCGCGTTCGGCCAGCGCTCGGTCACGTCCGGGGCCACCCGATTCGGCGATGAGCCGGGCCAGGCCGGCGAGCTTGTCACCGGGGGCGTCGATGATCTCGCGGATGCGGGCGGTGTAGGTGTCGGCGACGGTGGTCAGGGCGGCCACGAGGAGATCGTCGAGAGTGGCGAAGTAGTAGGTGCTCAGGGATGTGGTGATGCCCGCCTGCTTGGCCACCGTGCGGTGGGTGACCCCCGCCGCACCGTCGCGGGTGACGACCGCGAGGGTGGCCTCGATGATCTCGGCGCGTCGCCGCTCGCCCCGCGCACGGCGCCCGTCGACGCGCTTGCTGTCGCCCATGTTCTCTCTCCTCGGCCCGACCCCAGGGTAGGGCAGGGCTGGGAGAAGGTACGGGCACGTCGGGCGCTCGGTCAGGCGCTGACGTCGGCGTCGGCGGGGGCGGACTGGGGCTGGGGCTGTCCCAGGGGGCGTACGTGGCGGAGCCTGCTGAGGCACAGCAGGCCGGCGGCGGCGATCGCGGCGCCCGCGACGAGGGAGGCCACGTTCAGGCCGGTGGTGAAGGCCCGTTGGGCCGACTCGACGACCCCGGCCGGAAGGTCGTCGGCGAGGGAGACGGTGGCGCCGAGGCTGTCGGTGACGGCGTGCGCGGCGTCGGGCGGGAGTCCGTCGGGGAGGATGGGCAGGTGGGCGCGGTAGACGGCGGTGGTGAGGCTGCCCAGGAGAGCGACGCCGACGGCGATCCCCAGCTCCTGGACGGTCTCGGAGAGGGACGCCGCCGACCCGGACTTGGAGGACGGGGCGGCGCCGACGACCATGTCGGTGCCCAGGGCGGCAATGGCGCCCAGGCCGAGGTACACGAAGGCGAAACCGAGCGCCACGGCCACTTGGTCGCCGAGCCCTGCCGTGGCCAGCAGCGCGTAGCCGATGAGTGAGATCCCCAGGGTGGCGGCCATGACGTCGCCGGGGCGGATGCGGCGGGCGATCAGGGGGGCGCCGATCGCCGCGGCGAACATCGCCAGGGCCGGTGGCCCCATCCACAGGCCCGCGGCGAACGGCGTCAGGCCCTCGACGAGTTGAAGGTACTGAGTGACCAGGTACATCGAGCCTCCGACCCCGACCAGGCCGATGAGCAGTACGGCGAGCGCGGCGGTGAACGCCCGGTCGCCGAAGAGCCGCACATCCAGCAGCGGGTCGGTCAGGCGGCGCTGACGGCGCAGGAACACCACCCCGGCCAGGGCGCCCACCCCGGCGAACGCGACGGCGCGCGCGTCGGGGCCGTGCGCGGCGAGATGCTTGACGGCGTAGACGAGCGGCAGGATCGCCGCCAGTGACAGCCCTACGCTGCTGAGGTCCAGTCGCCCGGCGGACGGGTCGGCGTGCTCGGGCAGCAGAGCGCGCGCACTCGCCAGGACCACCACCGCGACGGGCACCGCCAGCAGAAAGGCGGCCCCCCACCAGAAGGCGTCCACCAGGAGCCCTCCCACGACGGGCCCGGCGGCCATGCCGAGGGCGAACATCGTGGCCCAGACCCCGATCGCCACCGCGCGATGCCGCGCGTCGGGGAACATGTTCGAGATCAGCGAGAGCGTGGAGGGCATGAGCGTCGCTCCGGCCACGCCCAGCAGGGCCCGCGCGAGAATGAGGAGTTCGGCGGTGGGCGCGGACGCGGCGAACACGGAGGCAACCGCGAAGGCGGCCATGCCGGTCATGAGCAGCCGGCGCCGCCCGATGCGATCCCCCAGCGTCCCCATCGTGATGAGGAATCCCGCGATGAGGAACCCGTAGGCGTCCATGATCCACAGGAGCTGCGTGGCCGAGGGCGACAGATCAGCCGCCATGCTCGGGGCCGCCAGGTACAGCACCGTCACATCCAGCCCCAGCAGCACCGTCGGCAATGCCAGGAGCCCCAGGCCCACCCACTGACGCGCCCCCGCACGCACCGTCCGATCCACTGTCATGACGACCTCCTCAGGCACACCACTTGGACGATAGTGCAAGTAGAACGCACGTACAAGTTTGACGAGAGCAGGCACGGACCGACCCGCTCAGGCCGAAGGCGAAAGGCAAGACGAGCCGCGCTCGGCGCGGAACGGAGGAGCGTGCCGCGCCCGGTCCGGTCGAAAACCGGTGGCCGGAGGGGGTGGGGCGGGCTCACGCTGGGGCCCATGGAAGAACCGCGACGCAGGATCCGTGCGCTGCGCACGGCGTCCACGATCACCGTCTATCAGGCGTATGCCCCGGCGATCGGTGGGCCCGCAGCTCGCCAGGGCCGCTTCCCCACGACGTGGAAGCGCGACCGGATGACGTGGATCAAGCCGTCCTTCCTGTGGATGATGTACCGCTGCGGCTGGGCCACCAAGGCCGGGCAGGAGACCGTCCTGGCCATCGAGATCACCCGGGACGGGTTCGAGTGGGCGTTGCGTCACGCCTGCCTGTCGAGCCACGTCCCCGGACTGCATCCCGATCGCGCGGCCTGGCAGCGTGAGTTGAAGCGCGCGCCCGCTCGTGTCCAGTGGGACCCCGAACGGGACCTGCACCTGCGGCCGTTGCCGTATCGGTCGCTACAACTCGGCCTCTCCGGGGAGGCCGTACGCCGCTACGCGGACGAGTGGATCAGGTCCATTCGCGACGTGACCCCACTCGCCCGAGAGATTCACGCCCACGTCAGCCGTGGCGACCTGGACTCCGCCGCCCGGCTCCTGCCGCAGGAACACCCCTATCCCGCTGATGCCGGGCTCCTTGCCCATCTGCGCGGCTGAGACGGTGTTCGCGAGGACCCTCGGCTGTCCTGCGGCACAGCGACGGCCCTGCCTCACGTGGGGCAGGGCCGTTCCCGCGGCGCCCGGTTGCGGGCGGGCGGCGGACCGTTCAGAGTGCGGACGTGAAGCCCACGAACGACGTCCAGCTCTCGCGGCCGACCGTGAAGGCCGGGCGGGCCAGGTCCTTGGAGTCCCGTACGTGGATGGCCTGTTCGGCGATCGCGACCTCCACGCAGTCGTCGCCCTGGGTACCGCTGTAGCTGGACTTGAACCAGGCGAGTTCCGTCGTGCCGCTGCTCATCGCTCTCCTCGGAGTCGCTCCAGCAGGTCCCTGGATTCCTTGGGGTTCAGGGCCTGTGAGCGCAGTGTTTCATAGCGCTGGCAGAGCAGTCTCATCTCTTTCACGTCGGAGATGAGCCGCCCGTTCTGCTGGCCTTCGGAGTAGCCGAGACGCCGCCCCTCCGGGGTCTCCAGGATCCGTACGGGCCCGTCCAGGCAGCCGTGGAACTCCAGGTCGAGCGGCACCACCTGGAGCGTCACGTTGCGCGGGGCGGTGAGCTCCAGGACGTGGTCCAGCATGCCCGGGTGCACCCGCGCCCCGCCCAGCCTGCGGCGGAAAACCGACTCCTCCACGATGAAGCTGAACGGCACGGTCGGCCGCTCCCGCATCATCGCCTGCCGTTCCAGCCTGGCGGTGAGCTGAGCCCGGGTCTGCTCCTCGGTCAGGATCGGGATGCTGTTGTCGAAGACCGCGCGTGCGTAGGCCTCCGACTGCAACAGCCCGGGCAGCAGGCGGCATTCATAGGTGCACAGGCTCACCGCCTCCCGTTCCAGCCGGGCCCAGCGGCGGAACCACGCCGCCAGGCCCGGCTCGCCACGGGTGAGATGCCGGGCGGCCCGCCGCAGGGCGCCGGTGTTGCCGAGGGCTTCCTCCGCGCGTTCCACGAACGCCTCGTCCGGCATGCGGCGGCCCAGCTCGATGGACTCCACGGTGTGTTTGGAGTACCGCACGCGCATGCCGAGTTCGGCACGGGTGAGGCCCGCGTGTTCGCGCAGGGCCTGGACGACCGCTCCGAACGTGCGCAGGCTGTCCGACGGGTGCGGTTCACGCTCCCACTCCCCGGCCGGAACCGACCGCATGCCGACAACCCGGGCCTCACCATCTCCGACGATGTCCATCCGTCGCCTTCTCTCCGCGTCTCACCGCGACGAGCTCTCGCGCTCGCGCGCCAACCCGTCCAGAGTGGCGCCAAACCGGACACGCTGTCCACTCTTCGTGTCCGTACGCTGACTCCGCGTACGGGGCGTGTGGTTCGCGGCTCGACAGGACGGCTCGACCCGAGGGGAACGGTAGGCGGGTGAGGTCCCTCGGGGCTGATGACGGTCCGGGGGCACCAGCTACTGAGCCAATCGCCGACGTGCGCAGCGGTATCGAAGGATCCACGGGTGTCACCAAGCCGCAGCCGCCCGGCGGCATACCCCTCAGGGCTGTTCTCGTCGCCGGCGACCGACGAACGCCTACGGCGACTTCCCCTCCCGGCTCGCTGTTGTCAGAGTGATGAGCCAGAACCCCCTTCAACGATTCTCGCCAGATCAGTCAGCCCGAAGTGGAACTTCTTGCCGGCTCGTCCGTTCACTCCAAAACCAACTCCTTCTGCCTCCAGCAACTGGATCTGCTCAACCGGACTTTCTATCCCCAAAGATAGAGTCGCGGGGATCGACCCGTCACTTCTCAGAACACGGTGTCTATTTGGAAGTGGATACTCCACCAGCCACTTACTGACTGTGCGCCGGTGCGTACCGGCGACTTGAGCCACCGCCAGATAGTTGGTCCAACGCCCACTAGGAATCTCACTCAGCACTTGACGCACGGCAGCGAGCTTCGGGCTTTGCGGCTCCAACGGAATGCTATCATCTGGACCGGGCCAGATCTTCACAGCAAGATCAGCCAGCTCCTCACTTCGCTGATGTATCTCGGAAACACCCCAGCGAGGTTCACGCGCGATCCTGAGGTTCATGGACAATCCACTCTCCGCCAAGATCTGCTTCTTGTCCTCGAAGGATTTATTCGAGAGCTTCCCATTATACGCAGAGAGGGTCAAATTACCGATTGTGTGAACGACCCGCTCGTGAAGCTCTTCAATCGAAGTATCCTCATCGAGGTCGGACTCCAGGACTTGCCGCCACTCTTTTGTTAGCGTCTGGGGCAAAACGTGCTCTATGGTGAGATCAGAAGCGGCAAAATCCAACTTCTCTGTGCGGCCAATACCTTCCTCCAGGCAACGCAAGACAAAGTGCTTCTGCCACTCTTTTCCACGCCAGTAGAAAGGCTGCTCTAGCATAGCTGAGCGAACAGCGTCATCAGTGGGGAAACGTCCTCGCTGGCGAGTTAAAATGCGGGTCACTGTCTTAACACTGGGCGTTTCACCATCCAGGGAAGCAACGAGATCGCTCAACATCACATTATTCCCTGCCCTCCCTACACCTACAACCATTTGACGAACGAGATAGCTTTCCACAACTCGCAGAATGTCCGAGACCTCTTGAGAGTCAAGGTCACCCTCTTCATAAGACAGAAGAGTGCGCAGCGTTATTGGATACACTACCGTAGCCCGCCATCGGTGCAGCCGATCCAGAGCCTCTCTAATTTTCGGATCCGACTCGCTCTCAGGTACCAAAATTCTCTTAAATATGAGCGCCATTCGGTGCAGGCCAGCGACCCATTCCTCTACTTCTTCTTCCGATCCCAATAGATCCAGATACTTTTGCTGCTCCCGGTAGAGGGAGTGTTGAGTTGCCCGCTTCTTCTTGAGGACGAGGTCCAGCCAAATAAGGTCTACCAGCTGCTGATTATTGAGTTGCGTCTGAATGGGGAGCCACTGCTGCTCATAGACCCTTTGAGCAATGGTGGGAAGACGCATGAAGATGTAGTTACGCAGCAGATCGGCCTGCGTAAGCTTGAGCCCTGTGTTATTCAGAGACTCAAATATGCGATACACGTTGTCGCCCACTTGAGCTGCAATCAACACAAAGGAGAGTCGACTCACCACCAACTGCTCGATTTTCTGAACCGCAGACTCCGAGGGTTCTCCATCTGTAGTCAACAGATGCTCAAGACGCCCTCGAAAAAATCTGTAGGCGTTCCCTATCGCATCTTCACCACCGGCAGTGGGGCTTTTTTCCAGAAGTGCAATCCAGGCCTGCCTGTCTGCCTGGGTCGGCAGAAGTGTATACCTCTCAGGAGACTGCGAGAACTCGTTCTTCAGATAATGGACGTCAATCTTACGTTCGAGTTGTGGGAAAGAATCATGACAGTAGTCGCGGAGCGCGCACAGCAGAACACTTAGAGTCGTTATGCGCTGCTGGCCATCGACGACGAGCCAACTCTGGATTCCAGAAGCTGTACCATTTGGACTTGGCGCAATGACAATAGAGCCCAGAAAATGCCCGTCATCGCTATCTGAATCCAGAAGCTCCGTTATGTCCGACCACAACTGGCTCAGCTGATCACGCTTCCAGCTATAGGTTCTCTGATAGAGGGGCACGACATATCGCCTCTCCCCCTGAAGCAGATCTCTAAGCACTGTTTCATTTGCCCGCATGACACACCCCGATCGGGTCCGAACTGACACTGCGCCGTCACAGCATATCGGCCCGTCCTACTGTGCGCAGCGAGTCTGCGAAACCCACCCCACAGTCGGGCACGCGACACTCGCTTCCGCCATACACGCACCGCCAGAACTCCGCCTGCGCGGCGTCAACACACGGACCCCCCTCAAGGCGCCTGACCCGCAGCCAACAGACCGTCACCCTCAGCCTCCCAATCGGGCATGAATCCAGAAGGATGGGAGGTAGATGATCTTGAATCGCCGGGCTACATAATCCCCATAGGTTTACCTGTGTGGAAACCTTGGCAGCATCACGAGCTCGAGAAGAGGGAGTGCACACCCGGCAGCTCATCGAACCCAGCCTTGCCATCTGCCGTGACAAGGGTTCGCGCCGTCGCGGCAGCCGTGGCCGCAATGATGAGGTCATGCGCTCCTCGGGGCCTGCCCTCGCGACGCACATGGGCCAACAATCGGGCGTGCACTCGAGCCACGTCTGCGGTGTAGTCCTCGACAGGGAGAAGTGCCCGTACCCCGTCAACGAACTCCTGGCGTCGCGCACGCCTAGATCCATCCGCGAGCTCCACACCGAACTGGAGCTCAGCGACAGTAACTGCAGCGATCGTGACATCATCGTCTGTCTCCAGCAAGGAAACGAGCCCCGCGCGGTCCCGTTCGGCGCGGATGAGTACCCCGGTGTCGAGGATCAGTCGTCGTGCCACGTGGCACTCATCTCATCGGTGAGACCATCCCTCGCGGACAAAACGTCCGTGCCAAACTCCTCATCCACCTGGAAGGACATCAGGAAATCTCTTATCCCTGCACCATTGCCGGGCGGAGCCGGCGCCAAGGTGGCCAGTCGTCGGCCTCCTCGAGTGATCACAATGGTTTCACCTCGTTCCGCTCTGTCCAGCACGGAGGCAAAGTTTCGCGACACCTCGGTCGCGGTCATTGTCTTCATGGCATCAGAGTATCTGATCCTTGCAGGCAAGGCCACCGATGCGCTGCCCCACCACCTCGTGGCCGGCCGCCTCAGAGACCCAGGCGGGTGCGGAGGGCGTCCATGTGGATGGTCTCGTCCTCGGAGGGGAGGCTGATCTCCACCGGGTCACCGAAGGAGTCGTAGACGCTGGTGCTCTCGCGGCCGTCGTAGAGGGAGTCGAGGCGCAGGAGATAGGGCTCGCCCTCGGCGGCGATGTGGTAGGTGTCCTCGTTGCCCTGCTGCTTCACCACCAGCGTGGTGGTGGGGACGCCGTCCACCTCCCCGGCCTCGCCGGACGCCCCGGAGGCGTCGATCTTGTAGACGAAGCCGCAGTCGCCGCCGGGCACCTCGTTGACCACGTAGTGGTCGGCCAGGTCCTCGGGGATGTCCGGGTCCTCGCCCATCTGCCGCAGCTGGACCTCGAACAGGCTCATGCTGCTGTAGAGGTAGCCGTCGGCGCCGCAGTACATCTCGCCGTGGGGCAGTTCCTCGGTGCGGTATTCGAGGCGCACGCCGACCTCGGGGTCGGACCAGCCCTCCTGCTGTCCGCCGCCCAGGGCGGTGGTGGTGCCGGAGACGTGGAACGTGGTGCTGCTCATCGCCTCGTTGACCGCCTCGATCAGTTCGGCGGGGTCGTCCCCACCGGCGGCGTCCCCGGCGTCCCCGGCGTCCCCCGCCTTCGCGGCGTCGTCGGCGGGTGTTCCGGCGGAGTCGTCGTCCTGGCCGCCGCAGGCGGTGGCCAGGAGAACGGCCGCGGTGGCGGCGGCCAGAGCGGCGGTGCGGCGCGTGCGGCGGCGCGTACGGTGCGTCATGGTGGGTCCCCCCTGCGCAGTGGCTGGGCTCTTGTGATGAGCTGTCCGTAACCTACCGGACACGCCGCGGCGTAGGACGGGTGGGGTTCCACCGGGGCCGCACCCGCGAGCGGGTCAGCAGGTGCTGCTGCCCGCCGGGCGCGACATGACGAAGGGGTGGGTCCGGGCGGGCGCGGAGTCGTCCCGTTCGTTCACGTAGCGGTCCGTCATCAGGTAGTCCCCGGCCGTGGACAGGTGGGTGATGCGGCCCTCCGGCGCCCTGAGGCAGGTCAGCAGTTCACCGGTCCCTGGGTCGAAGCGCAGCAGCGCGGCGCGTTCCTCCTCCCAGCGGTCCGAGGTGACCCAGACCGCGTCGGAGGTGACGGCCGCGCTGCGGAAGGTCTCCGATCCGGCCGTGTTCAGCGCGGCCTCGGTGTCCCAGCGGAAGGAACGGTCGACCGGGTCGGTGGCGTACAGCCGGAAGGTGCCGGACCCCATGCCGAGCCGGACGTCGACCGGAGGAAGCCCTTCGGTGTCCGGGCGCGGCTCGCCTTCCCCGAGCGGCACCGGCTGCCCGTCCTGGCCGATCCACCAGAACAGCGGGCTCGCTCCCCCGGTGCTGCCCGTCGGGTAGAACGTCAGGAGGTCGCAGACCTTGGCGACGCAGCCGCTCACGTCGAGGCCGGGCTGCTGGACGCCGGGCTCGTCGGGGGACGGCCACTCGGGGGCATCTCCGGTTCCAGGACGGATATCTCCTCGCCGGTCCTGGGGTGGAAGGTGCGGATCCTCTCCTGCTCGCAGTACTCCTGCACGACGACGGCGTGGGACGCGGCCCACTGGCGCCCGGACTCCCCGCAGGACCACTCACGTTCCCACAGCGGGCGCCCGTCGCCGGCGTCGAAGGCCCACAGGCCGCCGAGCCTGGCCACCAGCGCGACCGGGCTCCCGCCTCCGGGGACGATCAGCAGCCGGTCGTCCTCGTCCGGGTCCCGCCGGTCCGACCAGCCTCCGCCCGGGGAGCGCGGGCTCTCCGCCCGCCAGTCGACGGCACCGGTGCGGGCGTCGACGGCGATCAGCGCGCCGTCGCTCCACAGGGAGACGACCAGGGGCGCGTCGCCCGGGCGGTCCGCGACGGCGATGGTGTTCAGCGTGCTGTCGCGCGCGTAGGACCAGTAGGCGGGCGGATCCTCCGGGGCCTCCAGCGGTTCGGCCCACACCCGGTCCTCCGCGCCGAGCACCCGCAGCCTGTCGTCGGCGAGCAGGGGGATCGAGGGGAGTGCCACCTCGAATCCGTCGGTGGGCTCCTCCACGCGCGGCGGGTAGCTGCCGGCGGCCTCGGTGACGGTCTCCTGGGGCGTGCCGGGTCCCCGGTCCACGCATCCGCCGAGCGTCATCGCCGTCATCGTCATCGTCATCGCCGCGGCGATGCGGGTACGGGACGTTCGCCCGCCGGGTCCCCCTCGGAGCATGGCGGGATTCTACGGCAGCCCGGCGGCTCCGAACTCCCGCCCGGGGGCGGCGGGTTGCCTGCTCAGGGGGTGGTGAGTGCGCTGCCGGCGATCCACTGGTGCCAGGGCATGTTCCAGCCGTTGAGGCCGTTGTCCGGGGCCATTTCGCGGTCCGGGGAGTTGATGACCGTGACGACGTCGCCGAGGAGGGAGTTGTCGTAGAACCAGGCGCCGTCCTGGGTCTCGTCCCAGGCGCCCTGGACGTCGGCCAGGCCGATGCAGCCGTGGCTGGCGTTGACGGCGCCGAAGGTCTCCGGGCCGCTCCAGTAGTTGCCGTGGATGAAGGTGCCCGAGCTGGACAGCCGCATGGCGTGCGGGACGTCCTTGATGTCGTACTCGCCCTCGCCGTCGTCGTCGGTGAATCCGACGGTGGCGCCGTTCATGCGGGTCTCGCGGTGCTTCTCGGATATCACCATCTGCCCGTTGTACGTGGGGTTCTCGTCGCTGCCCGCCGATATCGGCAGGGTGCGCAGGACCTGTCCGTCGCGGACCACGGTCATCTGCTTGGTCCGCGCGTCCACGGTGCTGACCTGGGAGCGGCCGACGGTGAAGGAGAAGGTGCGGTCCTGGATTCCGGTGACGCCGGGTGCGCCCTGAAGGCCGTCGAAGTCGAGGTCGACGGTGACCTCCGTGCCGGCGGCCCAGTACTCCTGGGGGCGGAAGTCGAGGCGGGTTCCGGAGAACCAGTGGCCGGTGACCTCCTGGCCGCTGCTGGTGTTGATCTCGACGGCTGCCTCGACGGCGGCCTTCTCGGTGATCTCCTTGTCGAAGTTCAGCGAGACGGGCATTCCGACGCCGACGGTGGAGCCGTCCTCGGGGGTGAAGTGGCCGATGAAGCTGTTGTCCGGGGAGACGGTGCGGAAGGTGACGTTCTCGTACGCGGTGCGGCCCTCGGCGTCCACCGCGCGGACGGCGAGCCGGTAGCCGGTGGCGCGCTCCAGCCTGTCGTCGGGCTGCCAGCGGGTGCGGTCGGCGGACAGACTGCCGGCGACGGTGTCGCCGCTGTCGACGGCGGTCAGCCGGACCGCGTCCAGAGTGCCGTCGGCGACGGAGACCTGGACACCGTCGTTGAGGCCGACGTTGTCGGCGTCGTCGTCGGGGGTGATGGTGATGCGGGCGGCGGAGGCCGGGGCGGCCGCCTCCCGTGCTTCGGTGCCGCCGCCCGACGGCGGGGTGTCGTCACCGGCGGTGCCGCAGGCAGTGAGCGCCAGCACCCCTCCGAGCAGCAGTACCGTCGCGGGCCGTGCCGCGTGCCGCGCGCGGCGCTTGCCGTCCCTCATCAGTTGACCGCTCCATCCGTCCGGGGATCCGGGCAATACGTCCAGATATACGGAAGGTAACGCAAACGGCCCCGCGGACGGCGGGCAATACGGCCGAATGTGGGATGAGTAACGCGGCCCGGCCGCGGCGGGCCGGGCGGGGCGGCCGGCTCACCGACGGCCGTGCGGGCCGCCGTTGTCCTCGTCCCTGGCGGGGTCCTCGTCCCACAGGCCGTCGAGTTCGTCGAGGCCGTCCAGGAGGTCGCTCTCGACGTCGTCGAGGCCGAGGGCGTGCTCGCTGCTCCAGGTGGCCTGCGCGAGTTCCACCCCGGGGATCCGGCTGACCAGGGTGGCCGGGTCGACGAGGAAGGCGAGGGCCTCCGCGGCGTCGTCGCGGACGGCATCGGCCGCGCGGCGGCGCTGCTCGGCGGGCATGAGGTCGTCGGCCTCGATGCGCTCCCGGGCCGCCCCGGTGATCCCCGCGGCGTCGGTGACGTCGAGCAGCATCTCGACACGCAGCCGGAGCGGGCCTGATCCGATGTCTGTCATGGAACGGAGAGTAGGCGTCCTGGCGTCCCGGACTTCCCCGCGACCCGCGCCGGGCCGTAACATCGCTCTCCACGCCGCCGATACGCAGCAACACCCCGGGAGCCCCCCCGTGCCCGAACATCGCCGCGCGACCAACCGTCGTCCGCTCCTCACCGGTGTCGCCGCCGGTGGGGTGCTGTGCGCCGTGTGGCTCATGCCCTCCGCCTACGCCGACAACGAGCGTCCGGCGCCCTCCCAAGGGGAGCAGCAGCCGTCCTCGGAGGACATCAGACCGGCGGGGGCGCCGGCGGCGGACTGATCGCGGCTCCGGTCGCCGCGCCGCCCGCCCGGGGCGGCACCCGCACGGGGGCGGGTGTCATTCGAGCGGGCCGGTGGCGGCCTCGGCCGCCCGCACCAGCGCCCCGGAGCGCACGAACTCCTCGGCGAGCAGGAGGTCCGGAGCCAGGTAGTGGTCCGGGCCGGCTCCGCGCACCCCGGATGCCCGCAGCGCGGCGATGACCGCCTCCGCGGCGGCGCCGGGCACGTACCCCTGGGCGCGCAGGCCGTCCCTCAGCTCCAGTGCCCGGGTGGCCGCGCAGAGCTCGACGGCGACCACGCGGGTGAGCCCGTCGACGGCGGTGCGCAGCTTGCGCGCCGCGGACCAGCCCATCGAGACGTGGTCCTCCTGCATGGCGGACGACGGAATGGAGTCGGCGGAGGCGGGGACGGCGAGCCGCTTGAGTTCGGAGACCAGCGCGGCCTGGGTGTACTGGGCGATCATCAGCCCGGAGTCCACGCCGGGGTCGTCGGCCAGGAACGGCGGCAGGCCGTGCGACCGGTTCTTGTCCAGCAGGCGGTCGGTGCGGCGCTCGGTGATCGAGGCCAGGTCGGCGGCGGTGATGGCGAGGAAGTCCAGCACGTAGGCCACGGGAGCGCCGTGGAAGTTGCCGTTGGACTCCACCCGTCCGGGGCCGGTGTCACCCGGCAGCAGGACGACGGGGTTGTCGACCGCGGCGGCCAGTTCGCGTCCGGCGACAGTGCGGGCGTGGGCGAGGGTGTCGCGGCCGGCGCCGGCGACCTGGGGTGCGCAGCGCACCGAGTAGGCGTCCTGGACGCGGGGGGCGTCGTCCTGGTGGTGGCCGGTGAGCCCGGAGCCGGCCAGGACCGCGCGCATGTTGCGGGCGCTGGCGGCCTGGCCGGGGTGGGGGCGGATGGCGTGCAGTTCGGGCGCCAGTACCCGGTCGGTGCCCAGCAGCGCCTCCAGGGTGAGGGCTGCGGTGACGTCGGCGGAGGTGAACAGCCTGCCGAGGTCGGCGCAGGCCATGGCGAGCATGCCGAGCATCCCGTCGGTGCCGTTGAGGAGGGCGAGCCCTTCCTTCTCGGCCAGTTCGAGGGGTTCGATGCCGTGGGCGGCGAGCAGCTCGGCGGCGGGGCGGACGGTGCCGTCGGGGCCCTCGGCCTCTCCTTCGCCCATGAGGGTGAGTGCGCAGTGCGACAGCGGGGCGAGGTCGCCGGAACAGCCGAGCGAGCCGTACTCGTGCACGACGGGGGTGATGCCGGCGTTGAGGACGTCGGCGAGGGTGCGGGCGACCAGCGGGCGGACCCCGGTGTGCCCGGAGGCGAGGGTCTTCAGCCGCAGGAACATCAGCGCGCGGACGACCTCGCGTTCGACCCGCGGGCCCATGCCGGCGGCGTGCGAGCGGACGATGTTGCGCTGGAGGCGGCCGCGCAGCCCGGGGTCGATGTGCCGCACGGCCAGTGCGCCGAAGCCGGTGGAGACGCCGTAGACCGGGTCGGTGCGGGCGGCCAGGTCGTCGATGACGCGCCGGGAGGCGGCGAGGGCAGCCAGCGCGTCCTCGCCCAGTTCGACCCGGGCGCCGCCGCGGGCGACGGCGACGACGTCGTCCAGCGAGGTCCCGGAGGTTCCCACCACCACGTTGTGCATAGTCATATGCAGGACCTTAGACAGTGAATCGATTCCTGTCATCGCGCGGGCCGCGCGGTGAGGTGCTCCGTGGTGTGCCCGGTGCCGGGGCTCTCATTCACGGCCGCGCAGCGCGCGGCGGTCGGCGGTGCTCGCGGGGGTGTCGGCGAGCCGCACGACCTGGTCCTCGGGGCCGTACCGGCCTGCCACCACCGGTACCGCCGAGCGCAGGTCCTTGGCCCGGTACTGGGCGGCATCGGCGAGCCGGAACAGCCGCCGGGCGGAGTGCAGAGGGCCTATGTCCTCGCCGGTGGAGGCCACCCCGCAGGCCACGCCGTCGCCCGGTTCGAGCCGCGCGGCCCGCTCGCACACCTCCTCGGCCACCCGCACCACGTCGGCGGCCTCGGCGCCGACCACCAGCAGGCAGAACTCGTCGCCGCCGAGCCGGGCGGCCAGCGCGCCGGGCAGTTTGGCACCGCACATGGCCAGGACCGACCCGAAGCGCTCCAGCAGCCGGTCACCGGTGCCGTGGCCGAGGGTGTCGTTGACCCGTTTGAGGCCGTTGACATCGCACACCACCAGGCTGAGGACGGCCCCGGTGGCGCGGTGCTCGGCCAGCGCCTCGTCCAGCCGGGCGTCGACGGCCCGCCGGTTGGCCAGCCCCGTCAGCGGGTCGGTGAAGGCGAGCCGGCGGACCTCCTCCAGCCGTTCGTGCTGCACTATCCCGGCCGCGACGACCGCCGCCAGCACGCCCGCGAAGTCGGCGTCCCGGGGGCCGAAGACCGGGGCCCCGGGCGCGCGCGCCACATACAGCTCCCCCCAGACCCGGCCGTCCAGCACGACGGGCGCCACCACGCAGCAGCCCCGGCCGCGCCGCCGCAGGGACGCGCGGCGGGCGGGAGAGATCCCCCCGTCCGCCGGGTCCGGGCAGGCGGTCTCCACCCAGGCCCGCGGGGCGCCGCCGCGGGGCGCCGCCCCGCCGAGGAGGCCCGTCACCTCGGGATAGTCGTGCACCGGGTAGGACTCGTCCACCGGGTGCGGCTCCTCGCCGGCGGCCAGCTCACCGCAGTTGGCCAGCACCCTCAGCCTGCCGCGCTCCCGCTCCCAGACCGACAGCGCGGCGAAGGAGCCGTCCATGGCGCGGCGCGCGCCGGACGCGGCGGCGTCCGCCAGCTCCCGCAGCCCCTGCGCCGCGGCCATGCCGTGCGCCACCTCGACGACGGCGCACAGCCGAGTGTCCTCACCCATACGCCCCAGAGTATGGGCGTGTCCCCGGTTCGGGCTCTCCCGGCTACTCCCCGGGCCGTTACCGCGCGTGATCACTCACCGGGCCACCTGGGGGCGCGCTTCTCGTTGAAGGCGGCCACGCCCTCGGCCCGGTCGCCGGAGAAGGCGACGGTCCGCCAGGCGGCGTCCTCGACCTCCATCCCGGCGGCCAGGTCCATGCCCCAGCCGGTGCGCAGGGCCCGCTTGGCGGCCCGCAGGCCGACCGGCGAATGGGCGGCGATCCGGGCGGCCAGCGCCAGCGCCTCGGCCCGGTCCTCGCCCTCGGCCACCAGTTGGTCCACCAGCCCCAGCTCGCGGGCCTCCTCGGCGGCGACCCGGCGGGCGGTGAAGATCAGCTCGGCCGCCCGGGCGGCACCCACCCGGCGGGGCAGGAGCTGGGTGCCGCCGCCGCCGGGGATCACCCCCACCGACACCTCGGGCAGCGCGACCACGGCCGTCGGGTCGGCCACGATCAGGTCGCAGGACAGGGCCAGCTCGAAGCCGCCGCCGAGCGCGAAGCCGTGCACGGCGGCGATGGTGGGCATCGGCAGGGCGAGCACGCCACCGTAGGCGGCCCGGGCGTGCGGGCGCTGGCGGCTCAGGTCGGCATCGGTGAAGGAGTTGCGCTCCTTCAGGTCCGCGCCGACGCAGAAGGCCCGCTCGTGGGTCGAGCTGAGCACCACGGCCCGCACGTCGCCGTCCGCCGCCAGCGCCTCGCAGGCCCGCGCGATGCCGCGGGCCATCCGGGTGGACACCGCGTTCATGGCCTGCGGCCGGTCCAGCACCAGCTCGGCCAGGTGCCGCTCGCGGTCGGTCCTGACCGCCACCCACTCCTCGTACCGCTGCTCCTCCATGGACACCCTCCAGGCCGCCGCTCGGTTAACGATCGCTCACCGGCAGGGTAGGCGACGCCGGCCGGGCGGGCGCCGGCCGGGGGCGGCCACCGTGAAGAAAGGGGAGGAGAACCGGGAAGAAGCGGTCAGCTCCGGCGGGTCAGCAGCCATGGCTCGATGACGCCCATGCCCCGCACCGGGCGGCGGTGCATCGGCTGGAGCGCGAAGCGGTAGCCGGCCGGGCCCGCCGCGCGGGCGTCCGCCGCCTTCTCGGAGGCGGGCGCCTCGCCCGCCTCGGTCAGCTCCTCGCGCATCGCGGTGTCCACCAGCACCATGTCCTTCGGCGCTATCGAGGTCAGCCGGCTCGCCAGGTTCACCGTGTTCCCGAAGACATCACCCATCCGGGTGGTGACGGTGCCGAAAGCGATGCCGACCCGCAGCTCCGGCATCATCGGGTCGTCCCGCAGCGTCTCCACCAGCCGCAGGCCGATGTCGGCGGCGGTGCCCGCGTCGTCCGCCGCGAACAGCACCTCGTCCCCGAGCGTCTTGATCAGCCGGCCGCCGTGCGCGGCGACCTGGTCGGCGGCGGTCGTCTCGAACGCCTCCACCAGCTCGCCCAGCTCCTCCTCCTCCAGCCGCCGGGTGAGCCGGGTGAAGCCCACCAGGTCGGCGAAGCCGACGGACAGCCGGCGGTCCACCATCTCCTCGTCGTCCTGCGCCTGCACGACCCGGCCGCTCGCCGCGGCGAGCTGACGCCGCCAGACGTACACCAGGAACTCCTGGAGCTCCGGCAGCAGCAGCTCGACCAGCGGGTAGGCGACCTCGGTCTGGGTCATGCCGGGCTCGGGCGGGTCGGTCAGCCCTTCGAGGAAGGAGTCGATCTGCCAGTCGGCCAGCCGGGCGGTGGTCTGCCCGGTGGACCGGGCCACCTGCACGGCCATCGCCTCGCTGAGCAGTCCGGCCTCCACCAGGCCCGCCAGCCGGCGCAGCGCCAGCACGTCCATCTCGGTGAGGGCCTTGGCCTGGCCGATGTCGGGGAACCCCATGGCCCGCCAGAAGCGGGAGGCCAGCTCCATCGGCACCCCGGCGGCGCGGGCCGCCTGGAAGGGCGTGTACTGACGCTCGGCCCCGATGATCAACTGCTCGATCCGCAGCGCGATCGGGTCCTCGCCCTCCTCGGACGCCGGCTCGCCACCGCCGTCCACATTGTCCGATTCAGCCACGCTCGCTGCCCGCCCTCAGGGGGATGATCCCTCCGCCGCGCACTTCCCTGCCGTTCCGTTCCCACGCGCCACTCGCGCGTTGTCACGGCCCAACCCTACGGCAGGTGTGCCGCAGGTCACGCCTCCCCGGCGGGGCCGGTTCCGGCCCGCAGATGCACGATGTCGGCCGCGTCCACCGGCTGCTGGACGCCCTCCGCCCCGGCGATGACCAGCCGGCCGTCGCCGTCCACCGCCACCGCCTCGCCCAGCAGCTGCCGGCCGCCCGGGAGTTCGGCCCGCACCCGGCGCCCGAGGGTGGCGCTTCCGGCGGTGTAGGCGAGCTGGAGTCCGCCGTCCACGGCGTCCCCGGCGGCCTCCGTCCAGCGCCGGTACCAGTCGGCCAGGGAGCGCAGCACGGCGCGCAGCAGCGGGTCCCGGTCCAGCCCGGGCGCCCCGGCCAGGTACAGCGAGCCGGCGGTGGGAACCGGCAGTTCCTCGGCGCGCAGCGAGACGTTCAGCCCGATGCCGAGCACCGCCGCGGGCGTGCCGTCGGGGGTGCGGGTGGCCTCGGAGAGGATGCCGCCGAGCTTCCGCTCCTCCCCCGCCACCTCCACCAGCAGGTCGTTGGGCCATTTCAGCGAGATGTCCACCCCGGCCGCACGGGACACCGCGGCGGCGGTCGCCACCCCGGCCAGCAGCGGCAGCCAGCCCCAGCGGGCGGCCGGCACATCGGGGGTCAGCAGCACGGACAGGAACAGCCCGGAGCGGGGCGGGGCCTGCCACCGCCGGTCGAGCCGGCCGCGGCCCGCCGTCTGCTCCTCGGCGATCAGCACGGTGCCCGCGGCGGCCTCCCCGGAGGCGGCGCGCGCGGCCAGGTCCGCGTTGGTGGAGCCGGTGACTTCGGTCACCTCCAGGCGGGTCCACAGCCCGCCCGGCCGGACGAGGGCGCCGCGCAGGGCGGCGGCGTTCAGCGGTGGCCGGCCGAGGTCGGACCAGCGGCCGGCGCCCGGAGGGTCGTGGCGGGAGCTCATGGGGCCAGCCTAAGTGTGTCCAACGCCGCATCGTGGGAACGCCCCGGCGCCGATAACCTACGGATCGGTAGCCAGCCGATGACGAGTAGGAGCCGCGTCCCGTGCCCGAGCAGGAGAACAGGCCCGACCTTCAGACCACCGCGGGCAAGATCGCCGACCTGCGGCGGCGCACCGAGGAGGCGACGCACGCGGGCTCGGCACGCGCGGTGGAGAAGCAGCATGCCAAGGGCAAGCTGACCGCCCGCGAACGCATCGAGCTCCTCCTGGACGAGGGGTCCTTCACCGAACTGGACGAGTTCGCCCGGCACCGGTCGACGAACTTCGGCATCGAGAAGAACCGCCCCTACGGGGACGGCGTCGTCACCGGCTACGGCACGGTCGACGGCCGCCCGGTGTGCGTGTACTCCCAGGACTTCACCATCTTCGGCGGCTCGCTCGGCGAGGTCTACGGCGAGAAGATCGTCAAGGTCATGGACTTCGCGCTGAAGACCGGCTGCCCGGTGGTGGGCATCAACGACGGCGGCGGCGCGCGCATCCAGGAGGGTGTCGCGGCGCTGGGGCTGTTCGCGGAGATCTTCCGCCGGAACGTGCACGCCTCCGGGGTGATCCCGCAGATCTCGCTGATCCTGGGCCCGTGCGCGGGCGGCGCCGTGTACTCCCCGGCGATCACCGACTTCACCGTGATGGTGGACCAGACCTCGCACATGTTCATCACCGGTCCGGACGTCATCAAGACGGTGACCGGTGAGGACGTCGGCTTCGAGGAGCTCGGCGGGGCCCGCACGCACAACAGCACCTCCGGGGTCGCCCACCACATGGCGGGCGACGAGAAGGACGCCATCGAGTACGTCAAGGCGCTGCTGTCCTACCTTCCCTCGAACAACCTCTCGGAGGCTCCGGTGTTCCCGGAGGAGGCCGACCTGGAGACCTCGGACACCGACCGGGAGCTGGACGTCCTGATCCCGGACTCCGCGAACCAGCCCTACGACATGCACCGGGTGATCGAGCACGTCGTGGACGACGGCGAGTTCCTGGAGACGCAGGCGCTGTTCGCTCCGAACATCGTCACCGGCTTCGGGCGGGTGGAGGGCCGCCCGGTGGGCGTGGTCGCCAACCAGCCGCTGCAGTTCGCCGGCTGCCTGGACATCGACGCCTCGGAGAAGGCGTCGCGGTTCGTGCGGACCTGCGACGCGTTCAACATCCCGGTGCTGACCTTCGTGGACGTCCCCGGCTTCCTGCCCGGCACCGACCAGGAGTACAACGGCATCATCCGGCGCGGCGCCAAGCTGATCTACGCCTACGCCGAGGCCACCGTGCCGCTGATCACCGTGATCACCCGCAAGGCGTTCGGCGGGGCCTACGACGTGATGGGCTCCAAGCACCTGGGCGCCGACCTCAACCTGGCGTGGCCGACCGCCCAGGTCGCGGTCATGGGCGCGCAGGGCGCGGTGAACATCCTGTACCGGCGCACCCTGGCGGCGGTGGAGGACACCGAGGAGCGCGAGGCACTGCGGGCCCGGCTCACCGCCGAGTACGAGGAGACGCTGCTGAACCCCTACGTCGCCGCCGAGCGTGGCTACGTGGACGCGGTGATCATGCCCTCCGAGACCCGCCGGCACATCGTCCGGGGCCTGCGCACCCTGGCCTCCAAGCGGGAGCAGCTGCCCCCGAAGAAGCACGGCAACATCCCGCTGTAGGCGGGACCGCGGGCGGCCCGGCGGCACCGGCCCGCCCGCGCGGCGCACCCGCGGCGGGCGGGCGCGAGGAGCGAGGAAAGGTCTCTTGCGGTGATCAAGGTCGTGCGGGGCAACCCGACCCCCGAGGAACTGGCGGCCGCGCTCGCGGTGGTGCAGGCCCGGGCCGCCGCGGCCGCGGCGGCGGCCGGCGGTGACGAGCCCGCGCCGCTGCCGGAGTGGTACGACCCGGCCAGGACGGTCCCGCGGCGGGTGCCGGCCCCCGGCCCGCGCGCCTGGCGCACCAGCTTCTGGCCGGCCTGAGCCCGGCCCGGCGCCCGCGGGCCCTCGGCCCGTGGGGCCCGGATCTGAGTATCCGTACTCAGGCGCCGCCCGCCCGCGGCGGGCAGCATCGAGGCCATGCTGTGGTCCGATCTGCGTGACGAGCCGTCCGAGGAGGCGCGGGCGCTGCGCGCGCGGCTGGTCCGCGCCGGCCGGCTGATCGCCGTGGCCATGGTGGCCGCCGCGGTGCTGCTGCTGCGGTGACGCCCTCCGTCCGGGCCGCCCGCCTCCGGTTGTGACGACCGGGACCCGTCGTCCCCGGCTTGTTCCCATGGGGCACAACTTTCTTACGGGGCCCACCCGTTACAGCAACGATCGCCCCCGATGCGCTCCGTAGCATTTCCCGGTGTGGAAGGGGCCGGGAGCGCCCCCCTTGCCATGCGGTGCCCACCCGTCATCCGTCACGCAGGGAGCAGTCGGTGCGCAGACAAGGGAAGACAACGCTCCGGGCGGCCGGCGCCGCCGCCGTCGCCGTCACACTGGCCCTGGGCCTCGCCCCGGGCGGCTCGGCGGCCGGACCCGGCCCCGGCGGCCCGGAATCCGTCACGGTGCGGCCGGACCGCTCGGTCACCCTCATCACCGGGGACCGGGTGCTCGTGGACCAGCGGGGCGAACCCCGCGGAGTGATCCGCGCCGAGGGCCGCGAGAACATACCGGTCCGCATCCAGCACAGCGCCGAGGGCACCCATGTACTGCCCCGCGACGCCGCCCCGCTCGTCGCGGCGGGCACCCTGGACCGGCGGCTGTTCGACATCGGTGAGCTGAGCCGCGAGGAGTACGCCCAACTCGGCGGCACCCCGCTGATCGTCACCTACGAGGAGGCCGGCGGCGATGCCCCCGCCACCCGCGCGGAGCTGCGCGCGGGCGCCGGCGACGGCCCGGTGACCGCCCTGGAGTCGGTCAACGGCGAGGCACTGCTGGTGGCGGACGACACCGCGGCGGCGGCCTGGGAGGCGCTCACCGGGCCGGCCGGTGACCAGCCGTTCGCGGTCGCGCCCGGCATCGCCGGCGTCTCGCTGGACGCCGTCCTCACCAAGAGCCTGGACGCCAGCGTGCCGCAGACCGGCGCCCCGGACCTGTGGGAGAGCGGCTGGGACGGCGAGGGCGTGACCGTCGCCGTGCTGGACACCGGGGTCAGCGAGAAGCACGAGGACCTGGCCGGCGGCAAGGTGATCGCCGCCGAGAACTTCTCCGCCGCCGAGGACACCGAGGACCGCGACGGCCACGGCACGCACGTCGCCTCCACCATCGCCGGGACCGGCGCCCGCTCCGGCGGCACCTACCGGGGCGTGGCGCCCGGCGCCGGGCTGCTCAGCGGCAAGGTGCTCGACGACCACGGCTCCGGCTTCGAGTCCGACGTCATCGAGGGCATGGAGTGGGCCGTCGAGCAGGGCGCCGACATCATCAACCTCAGCCTCGGCGCCCCGGCGGGGCGGGAGATCGACCCGATGGAGGAGGCGCTGAACACCCTCGCGGAGCGCTCGGGCGCCCTGTTCGTGGTGGCGGCGGGCAACGCCGGGCCCCGGCCCGGCTCGATCAGCTCCCCGGGCACCGCGGACGCCGCCCTGACCGTCGGCGCCGTCGACAAGCAGGACGCCCTGGCCGGCTTCTCCTCGGTCGGCCCGCGCAGCCGGGACGGGGCGGTGAAGCCGGATGTCACCGCGCCCGGCGTGGACATCGGCGCGGCCGCCGCGCCCGGCTCCACGCTGGAGGAGCACGCGGACCCCGTGGCGGACGGCTACGCGGCGGCCTCCGGCACCTCGATGGCCGCCCCGCACGCCGCGGGGGCGGCCGCGCTGCTCGCCCAGGCACACCCCGGGTGGGACGGCGAGCGGATCAAGGCCGCGCTGACGGGCTCGGCCGTGGGCGGCGAGGAGTACGGCGCCTTCGAGCAGGGAGCCGGCCGCATCGACGTGGCGCGGGCCGTCGGGCAGACGGTGGTGGCCGAGCCGGTGTCGCTGAGTTTCGGCACGGTCGAGTGGCCGCACGAGGAGGCCCGGCCCGTGACCCGGGAGCTGACCTACCGCAACCTCGGCGAGTCGGACGTCACCCTGGACCTGACGGTGGAAGGCACCGGGCCGGACGGCGGGCCGGCCCCGGAGGGGATGTTCTCCCTGGGCGCCGAGAGGGTCACCGTGCCGGCCGGCGGCACCGCGACCGTCGAGGCCGTCGCCGGCACCGGGCCCGGCGGCGAGGTGTACGGCGCGTACAGCCTGATGGTCACGGCCGAGGGCGGGGGGCACTCGGTGCGCACCGCCGGTGCCGTGGACCGGGAACCGCAGATGCACGAGATCACGGTGGAGGCCACGGCCCGCGACGGCTCGCCCGGCGGCCCGTGGTCCAGCCTGCTGCTCGACCTGGACTCCATGACCCTTCATGACGGGCCGGGCGGGCCCGGGGGCTCCGGCAGTGTCCGGGTCCCCGCCGGCACCTACCTGCTGGACACCGCCTTCCTCGTACTGGACGGGGACGGGCTGTCCGGCCTGGACTGGCTGGTGCACCCGCACCTGGAGGTCACCGGCGACACGGTGCTCCGGGTGGACGCGGCGGACGCCGAGCCGGTCCGGATGACCGTGGAGGCGCCGGAGGAAGCCCGTCAGGGGGCACTGGCCGTCGGCTTCCACCGGCTGGACAGCCGGGGACGGGCCTACGACGTGGTGTACCTGGCCGGCGGCCTGCCGGACGGCTTCGGGACCGCGGAGCTCGGCCGGGCCCCGGCGGAGGCCGAGCCGTCGTCCTTCGCCACCACCACCTGGCTCGCCGACAACAGCGAGTACCACGCCGCGCACGTGCGGGCAGACGGCTTCTACACCGGTCTGGAGCTGCACACCGAGGCGTCGGAGATGGCCCGGATCACCACCGGCCTCGGGGCGTCCGTACCCGGCCGCGAGGGGGTGCTGTTCACGGTGCCGGAGGAGGCGCGGTTCATCACGGGCTGGTCCCGGCCCCTTCCGGTCACCATGGAGGTGTACGTCCGCGCGGCGGGCACCCGCTGGGCCCAGGAACTGCGGCAGGTGGACGACGACTGGCAGGACGAGGCGTTCTACCTGTCGGACTTCGAGGAGCTCGCGGCCGGCGAGAGCTGCACCCGGACGTTCAACACCGGGGTGTTCGGTCCCCTGCTGGGCGAGGGTGACGGCCTGTTCCGCGACGGCGACACGCTGCGGGGGAGGATCAACACGCTGGCGGACGGGCAGGGCCACCGGGGCGGCAGCGTGTACGACAGCGCCGTCACGACGCTCCTCCGCGACGGCGAGGAGTACGCGAGCGCCGACACCCCGCTGGAGGGAACCGCGTTCGAACTGCCGCCGGAGCCGGCCGAGTACGAGCTGGTCACCACGCTCTCCCGCAGTTCTGTGGCCTCGGTGTCCACCGAGGTGAGCGTGTCGTTCGCCTTCGCCTCGCAGTCCGTGCCCGAGGGCACGCCGGTGGCGCTGCCGCTGTCGGTGGTCCGCTTCGAGCCCGGGCTGTCGCTGGACAGCACCGCCCCGGCGGGCCGGGAGCAGCGCGTTCCGCTGACGGTCCAGGGCCCGGCGGCCGGTGACGGCCTCGGTTCGCTCACGGTGCGGGTGTCCTACGACAGCGGCGCCACCTGGGAGGAGGCCGCCGTCACCGACGGCGCGGTGACGGTCCGCAACCCGGCGGCCGGCGGCTCGGTCTCCTTCGGGGCGGAGGTCACCGACCGGGAGGGCAACACCACCTCCCAGACCGTGATCGACGCCTACCTGACCCGCTGACGGCCCGGGCGGAGGGGCCCCGGGCGGGCGGCTACGCTGGCCGCCATGACCGCCTCAGGCCCCTCCGCTCCCCCGCCCGCGTCCGCCCGGCCGCCCGCGTCGTCACCGGTGCCCTCCGGGCCCACGCGCCGGCTGGTGCTCGCCTCTCGGTCACCGGCCCGGCTCGGGCTGCTGCGGCAGGCCGGGTTCGCCCCGGAGGTGCTGGTCAGCGGCGTCGACGAGGACGCGCTGTCCGCGCCCACCCCCGGCGAGCTGGCCCGGCTGCTGGCCGAGGCGAAGGCCACCACGGTGGCGGGCCGCCCGGAGGCCGCGGGGGCGCTGGTCGTCGGCTGCGATTCGGTACTGGAGCTGGACGGGAGGCCGCTGGGCAAGCCGGCCGGCGCGCGGGAGGCGATCGAGCGCTGGAAGGCGATGCGGGGCCGTTCGGGTGTCCTGGAGACCGGCCACTGTGTGATCGACACGGCCGACGGCCGGCGCGTCTCTGCCACCGCCTCCACCACGGTCCGGTTCGGCGAGCCCAGTGACGCGGAGATCGCCGCCTATGTGGCCACCGGCGAACCGCTGCACGTGGCAGGGGCGTTCACGCTGGACGGGCGGTCGGCACCGTTCATCGAGGAGATCAGCGGCGACCACGGCAACGTCATCGGGCTCTCCCTGCCGCTGCTGCGCCGGCTGCTGGCCCGGCTGGACGTGCCCATCACCGACCTGTGGGCGTGAGGGGCCCGCGGGCGTGAGGGGCGGCGGTGCGCGCCGTCCGTAGCGGGCGCACTCCCGGCCCGGCGGGCCGGCGGCCGGCGCCCCGCAGGCGGGTCCGGGGCCGCCGTGCGCCGGAGCAGCCGGCTTTCACGCGGGCGTGGGGCCCGGCGCGACCGCGGCGGCGGGCGGACCGTCGGGGTCAGCCGCCCCATCGTTGTCCGGGCGGGCCTGCGGGTGCACCGCCAACACCAGCATCAGCAGGGCGAACACCGTGATGAGGACCGTGAAAACGGCCCAGCCGGCCAGCCCGACCGCGAGGGCGGCGAGCACCGCGTGCAGCACGGCGGCACCGGTGAGGGCGACCCGGGCCCAGCGGCCCGGCGGGCGGTCGCGGACCGCGCTGCGCGCCAGCACCGCCGCGCACAGCAGCAGGAATCCGGCGACGAGCCCTCCTCCCGCCCAGGCCGACAGGCTCATGGTGCTGCTGGGAAGCCCCGCCAGGGACATCTGCTGATAATCGACGAGCAGCCCGAGGACCCAGTGCAGCAGGCCCAGTGCCAGTGCCTCGCCGATGACCATGACTGCCGCGATGGCGGCTACGCTTCGTCTGCCCCGGTTCACGCCGCGCACGCTACTGCCGGGTAACGCCCGCGGCAAGATGTCGGGCACAACCCGCCGGGGCGGCAGCACGAGAGGAAAAATTATCGACCTGCGGATTGTGGACTTCCCACAAGAACCAGAGGCGTCCGCCACCTCCGGAGCCTGGAGATCTGCGCCACACGGCGGGCCTCCAGAGGGCCACGAGCGGCCGGATACCGTGGAACCGCAAGGGTGGAGCCTCGGCTTGGCCCCCCGTTCACCGTCCGTGTGGGAAACCTCACCCCTGTGGGCGACTCGGCGCGGAGGGCCGCCCGTACCTAAACTCACCTTGTTCCAAGGAGGGAGCCATCGTGCGCAAGGTGCTCATCGCCAACCGAGGTGAAATCGCCGTCCGCGTCACCCGGGCGTGCCGGGATGCCGGTATCGCCAGTGTTGCTGTCTATGCCGAGCCGGACCGGGACGCTCTGCATGTGCGGGCCGCTGACGAGGCTTTCGCCCTGGGCGGTGACACGCCGGCGGCCAGCTATCTGGACATGCAGAAGGTCCTCAAGGCCGCGGCGGACTCCGGGGCGGACGCGATCCACCCCGGCTACGGCTTCCTGTCGGAGAACGCCGAGTTCGCCCAGGCGGTACTGGACGCCGGGCTGATCTGGATCGGCCCGCCCCCCGCGGCGATCCGCTCGCTGGGCGACAAGGTCGCCGCCCGCCACATCGCCCAGCGCGCCGGCGCCCCGCTGGTCGCCGGCACCAAGGACCCGGTCTCCGGAGCGGACGAGGTGGTGGCCTTCGCCCAGGAACACGGCCTGCCCATCGCCATCAAGGCCGCCTTCGGCGGCGGCGGACGCGGCCTGAAGGTCGCCCGCACCCTGGAAGAGGTCCCCGAGCTCTACGACTCCGCCGTCCGCGAGGCCGTGGCCGCCTTCGGCCGCGGCGAGTGCTTCGTCGAGCGCTACCTGGACCGCCCCCGGCACGTGGAGACCCAGTGCCTGGCCGACACCCACGGCAACGTCGTGGTCGTCTCCACCCGCGACTGCTCCCTCCAGCGCCGCCACCAGAAGCTCGTCGAGGAAGCCCCCGCCCCCTTCCTGACCGACGAGCAGAACGCCGAGCTCTACCGCGCCTCCAAGGCCATCCTCAAGGAAGCCGGCTACGTGGGCGCCGGCACCTGCGAGTTCCTCGTCGGCCAGGACGGCACCATCTCCTTCCTTGAGGTCAACACCCGCCTCCAGGTCGAACACCCGGTGACCGAAGAGGTCACCGGCATCGACCTGGTCCGCGAGATGTTCCGCATCGCCGACGGCGAGGAACTGGGCTACGACGACCCGCCGGTGCGCGGCCACTCCCTGGAGTTCCGCATCAACGGCGAGGACCCCGGCCGCAACTTCCTGCCCGCCCCCGGCACGGTCACCACCTTCACCCCGCCCAGCGGCCCCGGTGTCCGCCTGGACGCCGGCGTGGAATCCGGCTCCGTGATCGGCCCGGCCTGGGACTCCCTGCTGGCCAAACTCATCGTCACCGGCGCCACCCGCCGCCAGGCACTGGAACGCGCCGCCCGCGCCCTGGACGAGTTCCGCGTCGAGGGCATGGCCACCGCCATCCCCTTCCACCGCGCCGTGGTCACCGACCCCGCCTTCGCACCCGAGGTCACCGGCAGGGACGGGCAGCCCTTCGACGTCCACACCCGCTGGATCGAGACCGAGTTCACCAATACCATCACCCCCTTCACCGCCCCCGGCGCGGACGAGGACGACAGCGACACCCGCGAGACCGTGGTGGTCGAGGTCGGCGGCAAGCGCCTGGAAGTCTCCCTGCCCGCCTCCCTCAGCATGCCGCTGGCCCGCGCCGCCGTCGCCGGCGGCGCCAAGCCCGCCCGCCGCCGCGCCGGCAAGAAGTCCGCCGTCGCCGCAGGCGGCGACGCCCTCGCCTCCCCCATGCAGGGCACCATCGTCAAGGTCGCCGTCGAAGAAGGCCAGGAAGTCGCCGAGGGCGACCTCGTCATCGTCCTCGAGGCCATGAAGATGGAACAGCCCATCAACGCCCACCGCGCGGGCACGGTCAAGGACCTCAAGGCCGAGGTCGGCGGCTCGCTGTCGGCCGGTGCGGTGATCTGCGAGATCAAGGACTGACCGGCTTCCGCACGCGGTCCGGCTTCCGTCGGGCCGCGTGCGGCGCCGCCCCGGCTCAGCGCCTCCGGCCCATCGGCTGGCCGGCGTGCGCGTGCCGGCCGTCGTGGCCGGGCGGGAGCGGACCGGGTGGGCGCTGCCCGGGCACCGGCACCTCCCGGTGGGCCGCGGCGGTCGGCTGTTCGCCGCGGGAACCGGCCACCAAGACCCGCACGCCGCGGTCGGCCAGCGCCTCCAGCTCCCCGGCGCCCGGACTGCCCTCCGGGGGCTGGTCGGTGACCAGCCGGGTGATCTTCTCGGCCGGCACGGTCTGGAACATGGTGTCGGAGCCGAGCTTGGTGTGGTCGGCGAGCACCACGACCTCCGCCGCCGCCTTCACCAGTGCCCGGTCCGCGCTGGCCGAGAGCATGTTCGAGGTGGACAGCCCCCGCTCGGCGGTCAGCCCGGCTCCCGACAGGAACGCCCTGGCGACCCGCAGCCCCTGCAGCGACAGCTCGGCGCCGCTGCCGACCAGGGCGTAGTCCGAGCCGCGCAGCGTCCCACCGGTCATCACCACATCGACGCGGCCGGCATGGGCCAGCGCCTGGGCGGCCAGCAGCGAATTGGTGACGACGGTCAGACCGGGCACCCTGGCCAGCCTCCGGGCCAGCTCCTGCGCCGTGGTACCGGCCCCGACGATGACGGCCTCCCCCTCCCCCACCAGACCGGCCGCGCACTCCGCGATGGCGGCCTTCTCCGCGGAAGCGGCCATCGACCGCTGATGGAACCCGGACTCCTGGCCGAAGCCACCGGGCAGGACCGCGCCACCGTGCCTGCGGTCCAGCAGTCCCTCGGCCTCCAGGGCGCGGACATCGCGCCGCACGGTCACTTCGGAGGTCTGGACGACGCGGGCGAGCTCACGGAGCGACACCGCGCCGTTGGCTCGCACCATCTCGAGAATCATCTGGCGACGTTCTGCAGCGAACACGGAACCGACAGTAACGCCAACGACCGTCTGCTTTCAGCAGGTTGCGGCGATTTACCGAAGTTGTCTGTGTGCACGCCCGGGGCGTGATACAGGAAGGGGGCGCGTGCGCGCGCGCCCCGTTGCGACCAGCGCTTACAGCGCTTCGCCCGCCTTGCGGGTCTGGAGCTGCCGAGCCGATTCGGCGATCGAACCGGACAGCGACGGGTACACCGTGAACGCTTTTGCGATCTGCTCGACGGTCAGATTGTTGTCCACAGCGATCGAAATCGGATGAATCAGCTCACTGGCGCGCGGTGCGACGACCACGCCGCCGACCACGATCCCGGTGCCCGGCCGGCAGAACAGCTTGACGAAGCCGTCCCGGATGCCCTGCATCTTGGCCCGCGCGTTGCCCACCAGCGGCAGCTTGACCGCACGGGCGTCGATGCGGCCCTCGTCGATGTCGGACTGGTTGTACCCGACGGTGGCGATCTCCGGGTCGGTGAAGATGTTCGCCGAGACCGCCTTCAGGTCCAGCGGGGTGACCGCGTGCCCCAGGAAGTGGTACATCGCGATCCGGCCCTGCATCGCCGCCACCGAGGCCAGGGCCAGCACACCGGTGCAGTCGCCCGCGGCGTAGACGCCGGGGGCCGTGGTGCGCGAGACCCGGTCCGTCCACACGTGCCCGGAGTCCTTCAGCTTCACACCGGCCTCGGCCAGCCCCAGTCCCCCGGTGTTCGGCACCGCCCCCACCGCCATCAGGCAGTGCGTGCCCAGGACGGTGCGCCCGTCGGCCAGGGTGACCTCAACCCGGCTGCCGGGGCCCTCGGGGCCGTCCACCCGCCGGACCGCGGCGGCCCGGGAGCGGCCCATGACGTTCATCCCGCGCCGCCGGAAGACGTCCTCCAGCACCACGGCGGCGTCCGGGTCCTCACCCGGCAGCACCCGGTCCCGGGAGGAGACCAGGGTGACGCGGGAGCCCAGGGCCTGGTAGGCGCCCGCGAACTCGGCGCCGGTCACACCGGAGCCGACCACGATGAGCTCCTCGGGCAGCTCCTTGAGTTCGTAGACCTGCTTCCAGTTCAGGATGCGCTCGCCGTCCGGCTCGGCGTCCGGCAGCTCGCGCGGGTGCCCGCCGGTGGCGATCAGCACGGCGTCGGCCACCAGGGTCTGCGCGTTGCCGTCCCGGTCGGTGACCGTGACGCTGCGGGTGCCGTCCTCCGCCCGGCGCGGGTCCAGCCGCCCGCAGCCGCGCAGCACCCGGACACCCGAGCGGGTCACCGAGGCGGTGATGTCGTGCGACTGGGCAAGGGCCAGCCGCTTGACACGCCGGTTGACCTTGCCGAGATCCACCCCGAGCACCCGGGCCGGGGCGGCCCCGGCGGCGGCCGGGTCCTCGCCCTCTATCACGATCCCCAGCTCGTCGTGCGAGGAGTCGAAGGTCGTCATCACCTCGGCCGTGGCGATCAGCGTCTTCGACGGTACGCAGTCGGTGAGCACCGAGGCCCCGCCGAGGCCGTCGCAGTCGACGACGGTCACTTCCGCCCCGAGCTGCGCCGCCACCAGCGCCGCCTCGTAGCCGCCAGGTCCACCACCGATGATCACGATCGAAGTCACCCCCCCAGTGTCTCGCACGTCGTGTTCGATCTCCCGGCGGCCCCCGGCTACCACCTGGCACGCGCCTCACTCCCGTACCCTCGGATCCATGTCGCTCTATGCCGCCTACGCCGGTAACCTCGACGCCCGGCTGATGTCCCGCCGCGCACCGCACTCCCCGCTGCGGGGCACCGGGTGGATCAACGGCTGGCGGCTGACCTTCGGCGGGGAGCACATGGGCTGGGAAGGCGCGCTGGCCACCCTGGTCGAGGCGCCGCGCTCCCAGGTCTTCGTCGCCCTCTACGACATCGCCCCGATGGACGAGGACGCGATGGACCGCTGGGAGGGCGTCGGTCTGGACATCTACCGGCGGATGCGACTGCGGGTGCACACCCTGGACGGCGACCGGCCCGCCTGGGCCTACGTGCTCAACGGCTACGAGGGCGGCCTGCCCTCGGCCCGCTACCTGGGGGAGATCGCCGAGGCGGCGGAGTCCGCGGGCGCACCCGACGACTACGTGACGGAACTGCGCAAGCGACCCTGCTGAGCCCCCTCGCCGCCACCGCACGGGCCGGGCCGGCCGAGCTCGTCCGTCCCCCCGTCTACGCGCGTAGGCATAATCGGGTTAGGCTCCGGAGCTGTGAACGATTCAGAGATTGCGGACATGGCCGGGTCCGCGGCCGCCCGGCTGCGGGAGCTGACCGGAGTCCCCGGTCACGACGTCGCCCTGGTCATGGGTTCCGGCTGGGTGCCGGCGGCCGAGGCGCTGGGCACGCCGGATCACGAGCTGTCCGTCACCGAGCTGCCGGGCTTCCCCCCGCCCACCGTCGCCGGGCACGCCGGCACCGTCCGCTCCTACCGGGTGGGCGACCGGCGGGTCCTGGTCTTCCTGGGCCGCACCCACTACTACGAGGGCCGCGGAGTGGCCGCCGTGGTGCACGGGGTGCGCACCGCCGCGGCGGCCGGCTGCGGGACGATCGTGCTCACCAACGGCTGCGGCGGTCTGCGCGAGGGCATGCGCCCGGGCCGGCCCGTGCTGATCAGCGACCACATCAACCTCACCGCGGTCTCCCCCGTCGTGGGCGCGAACTTCGTGGACCTCACCGACCTGTACTCGCCGCGTCTGCGTGCCCTGTGCACCTCGATCGACCCGACCCTGGAGGAGGGCGTCTACGTGCAGCTCCCCGGGCCGCACTACGAGACACCGGCCGAGATCGGCATGATCCGGGCGATCGGCGGGGACCTGGTGGGCATGTCGACGGTGCTGGAGGCCATCGCCGCCCGCGAGGCCGGCGCGGAGGTGCTGGGCATCTCCCTGGTCACCAACCTCGCCGCGGGCATCACCGGAGAACCCCTCAACCACGCCGAGGTGCTCCAGGCCGGCCGCGACTCGGCGGCCCGGATGGGATCGCTGCTCGCCCGCGTCCTGGACCGGATCTGAGCAGCCGTACCGCCACCCCTTCTCCCCTCTCCCCCGTCGGTTCCGCAAGCAGGAGGCAGGACCAAGCCGTGCACGACGCCGTGGATGTGACCGCGCAGGCCCGCCAGTGGCTGGCCGACGACCCCGACCCGCAGACCCGCGCGGAACTGACCGCGCTGCTGGAGGCGGGGGACACCGCCGCCCTGGCCGAGCGGTTCTCCGGCCCCCTGCGCTTCGGCACCGCGGGGCTGCGCGGGGAGCTCGGCGCCGGGCCGGCGCGGATGAACCGCGCCGTGGTGATCCGCGCCGCCGCCGGACTCGCCGCCCACCTGCGGCGCGGTGCAGCGCCCGGACAGGCCCCGGGCACCGTGGTGATCGGCTACGACGCCCGGCACCGCAGCGCCGACTTCGCCCGCGACACCGCCGCCGTGATGACCGGAGCGGGCCTGCGGGCCGTGCTGCTGCCGCGCCCGCTGCCCACCCCCGTGCTGGCCTTCGCGATCCGGCACCTGGGCGCGGTCGCCGGCGTCATGGTCACCGCCAGCCACAACCCGCCGCGCGACAACGGCTACAAGGTCTATCTCCAGGACGGCTCGCAGATCGCGGCGCCCGCCGACACGGAGATCGCCGCCGAGATCGCCGCCGCCGGACCGGTCGCCGGCATCCCGCGCCCGGCACAGGGCTGGGAGACGGCCGGGGACGATGTCCTGGACGCCTACCTGGCCCGGGCCGTCGGCGTCCTCGCCGAGGGCTCGCCGCGCACCACCCGGGTGGTGTACACGCCGCTGCACGGGGTGGGCGGGCCGGTGCTGACCGCCGCCTTCGAACGGGCCGGCTTCCCCTCCCCCGTCCTCGTCGCGGAGCAGGCCCGGCCCGATCCGGACTTCCCCACCGTGGCCTTCCCCAACCCGGAGGAGCCCGGGGCCATGGACCTGGCCTTCGCCACCGCCCGGGAGACCGGCCCCGACCTGGTGATCGCCAACGACCCGGACGCCGACCGCTGCGCGGTGGCGGTGCCCGCCCCGGAGACCCCCGAGGGCTGGCGGATGCTGCACGGCGACGAGGTGGGGGCGCTGCTGGCCGCCCGTCTGGTGGCCAGGAAGGCCCGCGGGGCCTTCGCCACCACCATCGTCTCCTCCTCCCTGGTGGGGAGGATCGCCGCCGCCGGCGGACTGCCGTACACCGAGACGCTGACCGGCTTCAAGTGGCTGGCCCGGGTGCCCGGGCTGCGTTACGCCTACGAGGAGGCGCTGGGCTACTGCGTGGACCCCGGCGGGGTGCGGGACAAGGACGGCATCACCGCCGCGCTGCTGATCGCCGAGCTGGCCGCGGTGCTGCGGCGGGAGGGGCGCACGCTCACCGGCCTGCTGGACGAGCTGGCGGCCGAGCACGGCCTGCACGCCACCGCCCAGCTGTCGGTGCGGGTGAAGGACCTGTCGCTGATCTCCGACGCGATGCACCGGCTGCGCCAGGCACCGCCGCGCGAGCTCGCCGGGCTGCCGGTGACCCGGATCGAGGATCTGGCCGCCGGTGCCGGCGGGCTGCCGCCCACCGAAGGGCTGCGCTGCGCCCTGGCCGGGAGCGGGCCGGTGGCCTCGGCCCGCGTGGTGGTCCGGCCCAGCGGCACCGAGCCGAAGCTCAAGTGCTACCTGGAGGTGGTGGTACCGGTGGAGGGCTCCCGGGAGCGCGCGGCCGCCGTGGCCGCGGCCCGGGCGACCGCGGACACGGTTCTGGCCCGGCTGCGCGCCGATGTGGCGGCCGCCGCGGGGATCTGAGGCGGCCGTACCGCCCCGCCGGGCGGGGTCAGGACGTGAGCCACACCAGGAGCAGGGCCACGGCGCCCGCGCCGAGCGGTGCGAGGATCTCCCAGGCCCAGCGGACCGTGACCGGCCCCTGGGCGTCCTCGCTGCCGTGATGCCGCTCGGCCAGCTCGCGCAGCTCGGCGACCGCGATGTCGGAGGGCGCGGTCTGCTCCTGGGTGCTCTGCTCGGTGACCCCGCCCAGGCCGAACGGCCCGGTGCGCGGCTGCTGGCCGGCGGCCAGCCGCTGGTTGTGCCGGTTGGCCTTGCCGCGGGCGCGCAGCGAGACCGGGATCGACCAGAGCTGGTACTTGCTGCCGTCCGCCAGCAGTTCGCAGGAGTAGCCGGCGCGGACGGTCTCCACCGATCCCCAGGGGGCGCTGATGGTACGGAAGGGGTTGCGGACCCGGATCCGCCGGTCGCCGGCCAGGACGACCGGGCGCAGCGTGAAGGCGACGACGAGCGGCACCAGGAAGAGCAGCGCCGCGGCCGCGGTCAGGGGCATGCGGCCCTCGCCGCGCAGTATCGCGTCGCCGCCCATCCAGGCCATCAGCCCGAGCAGCAGCACCCCGGCCGCGAGAGCGGAACCGGATCGGTATCGGCGGTCGGCGTACTGGGGCTGCGGTTCACTGGTCATGGGGACGATTCTGCCGGACGTGCCCGCAGTGCGGCCCTCCCGTGCCCGGCTCCGCCGGGGCCCCCGGGGTGACATGTCACTACGCGCGTAGATATGCTCGTCGGGTGACCACTCCACCCTCTGCTCCCGAGCCGGCGGACCAGCTCGCGGACGTGACCGCCTCCGACGCCGCGCTGCGCCGCTTCCTGCACGGCCTGCCCGGCGTCGACGCGGTGGGGCTCGAAGCCCGCGCCGCCGTGCTGAAGACCCGTTCGGTGAAGACCACCGCCAAGGCCCGTGCCATCGACCTGGCCATCTCGATGATCGACCTGACCACCCTGGAGGGCGCCGACACCCCGGGCAAGGTCCGGTCGCTGTGCGCCAAGGGGGTGCGCCCCGACCTCACCGACCGGGACGTCCCTCCGGTCGCGGCGATCTGCGTCTACCCGGACATGGTGGACACCGCCCGGCGGGCGCTGGCCGGATCGGACGTGGCCGTCGCTTCGGTGGCCACCGCCTTCCCCGCGGGCCGGGCACCGCTGCCGGTGAAGCTGGCCGACACCCGGGAGGCCGTCGCGGCCGGCGCCGACGAGATCGACATGGTCATCGACCGGGGAGCCTTCCTGGCGGGCCGCTATCTGCGGGTCTTCGAGGAGATCCGGGCGGTGCGCGAGGCGTGCGCCCGGCCCGGCGGCGAGGACGCGCACCTGAAGGTCATCTTCGAGAACGGCGAGCTGGCCACCTACGACAACATCCGCCGCGCCTCCTGGCTGGCGATGCTGGCGGGAGCGGACTTCATCAAGACCTCCACCGGCAAGGTCGCGGTCAACGCCACCCTGCCGAACACGCTGCTGATGCTGCAGGCGGTGCGGGACTTCCGCGCGGTCACCGGGCGCCCGACCGGAGTCAAGCCGGCCGGCGGCATCCGCACCACCAAGGACGCCATCGGCTATCTGGTGGCGGTGAAGGAGACCCTCGGGGAGGAATGGCTGACCCCGGACCTGTTCAGGTTCGGCGCCTCCAGCCTGCTCAACGACCTGCTGATGCAGCGCCAGAAGCTCGGCTCCGGGCACTATTCCGGTCCCGACTACGTGACGGTGGACTGAGGACCCATGACATTCGAGTACGCACCCGCCCCCGAGTCCGCGCGGGTGGACATCGCCCCGTCCTACGGGCTGTTCATCGACGGCGAGTTCCGCGAGGCGTCGGACGGCACGGCCTTCCCGACCGTGTCGCCGGCCTCCGAGGAGGTCCTCGCCGATGTCGCGCGGGCCGGCGCGGAGGACGTGGACGCTGCGGTCCGGGCCGCCCGCGCGGCGTTCGGCCCGTGGTCCGCCCTGCCCGGCACGGAGCGCGCCAAGTACCTGTTCCGGATCGCCCGGCTGGTGCAGGAGCGCTCCCGCGAGCTGGCGGTCCTGGAGACGATGGACAACGGCAAGCCCATCCGTGAGTCCCGGGACACCGATCTGCCGCAGGTCGCCGCCCACTTCTTCTACTACGCCGGCTGGGCCGACAAGCTGCGCCACGCCGGCTTCGGCCCCGACCCGCGTCCGGTGGGCGTGGCCGGCCAGGTCATCCCCTGGAACTTCCCGCTGCTGATGCTGGCCTGGAAGGTGGCGCCGGCGCTGGCCGCGGGCAACACCGTGGTACTCAAGCCCGCCGAGACGACGCCGCTGTCCGCGCTGTTCTTCGCCGACATCTGCCGGCAGGCGCAACTGCCGCCGGGCGTGGTCAACATCGTCACCGGCGACGGCCGCACCGGCGCCGAACTGGTCGCCCACCCGGGCATCGACAAGGTGGCGTTCACCGGCTCCACGGAGGTGGGCCGGGAGATCGCCCGGACGGTCGCGGGCACCGGCAAGCGGCTCACCCTGGAACTGGGCGGCAAGGCGGCGAACATCGTCTTCGACGACGCCCCCCTGGACCAGGCCGTCGAGGGCATCGTCAACGGCATCTTCTTCAACCAGGGGCACGTGTGCTGCGCCGGCTCCCGGCTGCTGGTGCAGGAGTCGGTGCAGGAGGAGCTGCTGGACGCGCTCAAGCGGCGGATGAGCACGCTGCGGGTGGGCGATCCGCTGGACAAGAACACCGATGTCGGCGCGATCAACTCCGCCGAGCAGCTGGCCCGTATCCGCGCGCTGGCCGAGGCAGGCGAGGCCGAGGGCGCCGAGCGGTGGGCCCCGGAGTGCGAACTGCCGTCCTCCGGCTACTGGTTCGCTCCCACCCTGTTCACCGGGGTGACGCAGGCGCACCGGATCGCCCGGGAGGAGATCTTCGGGCCGGTGCTGTCGGTGCTGACGTTCCGCACCCCGGAGGAGGCCGTCGCCAAGGCGAACAACTCCCCCTACGGCCTGTCGGCGGGCATCTGGACGGAGAAGGGTTCGCGCATCCTGTGGGCCGCTTCCCGGCTGCGGGCGGGTGTGGTGTGGGCCAACACGTTCAACAGGTTCGACCCGGCCTCGCCGTTCGGCGGCTACAAGGAGTCGGGCTACGGCCGCGAGGGCGGCCGGCACGGTCTGGAGGCCTATCTCGCCGGGCCGGACGACAGGCCGGGCGAGCGGCACGGCGAGGAAGAGGACGGGCGCGCGTCATGAAGCAGCCGGCACGACTGAGTGTGTTCAAGACCTACAAGCTGTTCGTCGGGGGGAAGTTCCCCCGGTCCGAGAGCGGGCGGGTGTACGAGGTGACCGACACCAGGGGCAACTGGCTGGCCAACGCGCCGCTGGGCTCCCGCAAGGACGCCCGGGACGCGGTGGTGGCGGCCCGCAAGGCCTTCGGCGGCTGGTCGGGGGCCACGGCCTACAACCGTGGCCAGGTGCTCTACCGGGTGGCCGAACTGCTGCAGGGCCGCCGTGAGCAGTTCGCCGCCGAGGTGGCGGACGCCGAAGGGCTGGGCAGGGCCCGGGCGCAGGCCGCGGTGGACGCGGCGATCGACCGCTGGGTCTGGTACGCGGGCTGGTCGGACAAGGTGGCGCAGGTCGCCGGTTCGGCCAACCCGGTGGCGGGTCCGTTCTTCAACCTCTCCGTCCCCGAACCGGCCGGTGTGGTGGCGGTGCTGGCGCCGCAGGACTCCTCGCTGCTGGGGCTGGTGTCGGTGCTGGCTCCGGTGATCGTGACGGGCAACACGGCGGTGGTGGTGGCCGCCGAGCGGTGTCCGCTGCCCGCGCTGTCGCTGGCCGAGGTGCTGGCGACCTCGGACGTGCCCGGCGGGGTGGTGAACGTACTGTCGGGGCGGACCGCGGAACTGGCGGCGCCGCTGGCCGCGCACGCGGATGTGCAGGCGATCGACCTGACCGGCGCGGACGCGGAGACGGCCGTGGGGCTGGAGCGGGCGGCGGCGGGCACTCTCAAGCGGGTACGACGCCCGGGCCCCGAGGACTGGACGGCCGACCCGGGGACGGGACGGCTGCTGGCCTTCACCGAGACCAAGACGGTCTGGCACCCGATGGGGACCTGAGCCCGGCGGGCCCGCCGGGCGGGAACGGAGGAGCGGGGCGGCGTGCGGGCCGCGCCTACAGGGTGAACCAGACGGCCTTGCCCTTGCCGGGCGCGTCCTGCCTGACGCCCCACTCCTGCGCGTACGACGAGATGAGATACATCCCGCGGCCGCTCTCCTGCCCCCAGTCCGGGGAGTCGGTGACCACCTCCGGCAGTCCGGGGGCGTGGTCCTGCACGGCGATGTGGATGGTGCCGTCCGGGCCCCAGTCCGCCGAGAAGGCTATGGGCGCCGCGGTGCTGCTCGCCTCCGAGGCGCGCACCGCGTTGGTGACCGCCTCCGAGGTCAGCAGCGCCGCCACGTCGATCAGTTCGCGCTTGGCGGGAACCTTGGCGGTCAGCACCGTGCGGACCACCTCGCGGGCGCTGCGCACCCAGACCGGATCCGGCGGGAACGTGAGGGTGACATCCTGGGTTCCCTCAGCTGCCTGACACGCACTCATGTCGTCCTCCCGAGTTCTGTGCGGAACGGCCGGTGCCGGAGGGCTCTGCCGTTCTCCTGCCCCGACGAGTGACCCGCAGGCCCGATGGGCAACTCCCCGGCAGCAGGTAATCGGATTTCTTGCGACTCGCCCGGACCATCCGACTCGCCCGCCTCACTTGTTTCCTCCCCTTCGGTGCCGGGCTCACACGCGCGAGACCGAACCGGAACCGGATCCGGACATTCCGTCACCCCCGGACCGCCGAGGCGGTCCGGGGGNCGGCGGCTCAGCGCGGCACGGCGGTGACGGTGCGGATCTCCGCGATCAGATCGCGGGTGAAGCCCTTCAACGCCGGTCCGAGGAAATAGAAGTGACCGCCGGGCAGCACCCGTCGCCGGCAGGCGTGCAGCGACTCGTTCTGCCAGCCGGCCATCGCCGGCAACGGGGCCCAGGCGTCCTCGGTGCCGCCGAAGACCGTCAGCGGACAGGACATCGGGGGGCGGCCCGGGTCGGGCCGGTAGGACTCCGCGGCCCGCAGATCCGCCCGGGCCACCCGCAGGAACCGGGCGACGAACTCCGGCACTTCGGTGATCCGTCCGGGAGTACCGCCCATGTCCACCATGGTGCGCAGCAGTTCCTCGTCGTCCAGCTCGGACAGCCGGGTGATCCGGGTGAAGTTGGGCGGCACCCGGCCGGAGACACCCAGCCACTGCGGGGTGAAGCCCATCCGCTGCAGGGCGCGGCCGGTCTCCAGCGCGACCAGGGCGCCGAAGCTGTGGCCGAACAGGGCCAGCGGGGACCCGTCCAGGAACGGCTCCAGGTCCCGCACCGCGCGGTCGACGACCTGCTCCATGTCCTCCAGCGGTTCCTGGGCGAACCGCTTGCCGCGGCCGGGAAGATCGAGCAGGGCCAGTTCCCAGGAGGGCGGGAACTCCCGGCCCATCGGGTAGTAGACGGCGGCCGAGCCGCCCGCGTGGTGGAAGCCGACGACGCGCAGCGCCGGGTCCTCGCAGGGGTTGGGGCGGACGAAAGGGCTCGCGCTCATGCGGCGGTGTCCTCTTCCGTACCGCCCGCCAGGGCGCCCGTGATGTGCCCGCTCAGCCGGTCGAACAGTTCCTCCAGGGGCAGTTCGACATCGAACGCCTCCATCGGCACCTCGGTCTCGTACTCCTCCTCGATCCGGATGGTGAGCTGCATCGCGGCGAACGAGTCGCCCCCGGCGTCCAGGAAGGTGCGGGAGGTGTCCAGGTCCTCGTCGGCGTGCAGCACCTGGCGCAGCTCGGCGGCGAGGAAGCCGGTGACGGCCTCCCGGTCCGGTCCCGCCGCGGCGGGCGTGTCCGCGACGGGCGCCTCGGGCACGGCACCGGCCGGGGCGGTCCCGGCCGGGGCCGGTTCGTCGATCCAGCACCGCTTGCGGTGGAAGGCGTAGGTCGGCAGGTCGTCGGGGCGCCCGGCGCCGGCCGGGCGCAGCCGGTCCAGGCGCAGGTCCGCGCCGGACCGGAACAGGGCGGCCAGGACCTCCAGCAGCAGCCCGGGGGCGGCCTCGGGGTCCTGGGTGAGCAGCGGGTGCGCCCGGCCGTCCCATTCCAGCTCCGCGACGGCGGACGGGGAACCGGACGCCGTACGCTCACCGGCCCGGATGCCGAGCCGGCGCAGCAGCGCGCGGAGCCGCCCGGCCGGGTCCCGGGCGGGCACCCCGGCGTCGCCGGGTTCCTCCCCGAGAGCGGGCCAGGCCGTCACCAGGGCGGTGATGCCCTTGTCCAGCTCCGCGTCCGTGCCCGGGACGCTGAGCGCGGTCACCGGTGCGGGGCGGCGGCCGGCCGGCGGCGCGTACGCCTGGGCCGCGGCGGCGAGCCGTTCGGCCAGCTGCTCGGCGGTGTCGCCGGTGACGGCGACGCGGTGCTCGAAGGCGGTGCGTCCGTCGCGCAGCGTCGCGCACACGGACGCCAGTTGCCCGGGGGCGGTGCCGGCCAGGTGCGCCATGACGTCCTCGGCCAGCGCCCGCAGGCTCTCGGGGTCCCGGGCCGAGACGGTGAGCAGTTCGGTGCGCGGCCCGGTGGTGCCCGTCCCCGCCTGCGGCTCGGCGGGGCGGTACTCCTCCAGCACGGCGTGCGCGTTGGTCCCGCTCATCCCGAACGCGCTGACGCCGGCCACCCGCCGCCCGGCGCCGCTGTCCCAGTCCCGGGTGGCGCGCGGGACGTCCAGGCGCATGCGGTCCCAGGGGATGAGGTGGTTGAGCGGACCGTCGGCGTCGCTCGCGGCGGCGGGTATCCGGCCGTGCCGCAGCATCAGCACCACCTTGATGAGGGCCGCGACGCCCGCGGCGCTCTCCAGGTGGCCGATGCGCGATTTGACGCTGCCGATCGCCAGCGGGTCCTTGCGGCCGGGGGCGCCGGTGCCCAGCACCGCGTCCAGAGCGCGGGCCTCCACCGGGTCGCCCAGCGAGGTGCCGGTGCCGTGCGTCTCGACGTAGCCGACGTCCTCGGGTGCCACGCCGGCGTCCCGCAGCGCCGCCCGGACCACCTCCTGCTGGGCGGGCCCGTTGGGCACGGTCAGCCCGGAGGAGGCGCCGTCGTGGTTGACGGCGCTGCCGCGCACCACGGCCAGCACGGGGCGGCCCTCGCGTTCGGCGTCGGCCAGGCGCATCAGGACCAGCACGCCGGCGCCCTCGCCCCGGCCGTAGCCGTCGGCGGAGTCCAGGAACGCCTTGGTGCGCCCGTCGGGGGCCAGGGCGCCGCTCTGGCACAGCGAGACCATGAGGTCGGGGGAGAAGATCAGGTTGGTGCCGCCTACCAGCGCGTAGCGGCACTCGCCGCGGCGCAGGCTCTGGGCGCCCAGGTGCAGGGCCACCAGCGAGGAGGAGCAGGCGGTGTCCACGCTGATCGCCGGGCCGGACAGCCCCATGACGTAGGCGACGCGGCCGGCGGCCATGGAGTGACCGCCGCCGGTGCCGTAGTAGGGGTCGATGGCACCGCGGTCGGCGCTGCGCAGCCGGTCGGTGTAGTCGGAGGTCATGATGCCGGTGAACACCCCGGCGTCCAGGCGTTCCTGGCGCCGCACGGCGATGCCCGCGCGTTCCATCGCCTCCCAGGAGGTCTCCAGCAGCAGGCGCTGCTGGGGGTCCAGGGCCTCGGCCTCGCGCTGCGACAGGCCGAAGAAACCGGGGTCGAAGTGGGTCACCTCGTCGAGGAACCCGCCCCGGTCCACGTAGGAGTGGCCGGGCAGGCCGGGCTCGGGGGAGTACGCCGACCGCAGGCCGGTGCGCTCCGGGGGTATGCCGCGGGTGCCGTCGGCGCCGCGGAGCAGGAAGTCCCAGTATCCGGCGGGGGTGGTCAGGCCGCCGGGGAACCGCAGGCCGAGACCGACCACCGCCAGCGGCGGGTTCACCGCCTGTTCCAGTTCGCGCACCCGGGCCTTGAGCCGTTGCGACATCTCCAGCTGACGTTCCATCAGCCGGCGCATCTCCTTGGGATCCATGTCTGCCTCACACTTCCGCGGTCAGGTCGCTGTGCACTGCCTGCATGAGCTGCTCGTCCGACAGGTGACCGGCACCGGTGCCGCCGTCCTCCGGTGCCGGCGGGGCGGCGAGCGCGTCGTCGAGAAGGAAGCGCGCCAGCTCCCGGACGGTGGGATGGTCGATGGCGACGGTGGCCGGCAGGTCGGCGGCGACCGCGTTCCCGAGCAGGTCGCTCAGGTCCAGCACCATGATCGAGTCCAGGCCGGTGTCCTCGAAGCCGAGGTCGTCGTCGGTGGCGGCGCCGGGCTCGCCGAGCACCTCGCCGACCATGACGCGCAGCGTCGCGGTCACCTTCTCCTCGCGCTCCTCGGGGCCGAGTTCCGCCACCAGGTCGCGCAGCCAGCCGCGCGGGCGCTCGGCGACGGGCCCGAGCCCTTCGCCGGCCGTGCCGCCGTCCGCCGCGCCGGGCCCGTCGCCGTAGGTGACGTTCCCGTCCACGGCCAGTTCGCGGACCAGCCCGGCCCGGGGGTGGGCACCGGCGGCCTCCCGGTAGCGGGCCGCGTCCAGCTGGACGGCCAGCAGCCGGGGCCTGGGCGCGGTGGCGGCCAGGGTGAGCAGCGGCTCGGCCGTGGCGTCGGCGAGCTGCCCGATGCCGGCCCGCTCCGCTGCGCGGGCGACGGCCTCGGTGTCCGCCATTCCGCCCTTGTCCCCGGCGATCCACGGCCCCCAGGCGACACTGGTGGCCGGCACCCCGGAGGCCCGCAGGGATTCCGCGAGCCCGTCCAGGAAGCCGTTGGCCGCGGCGTAGTTGACCTGGCCTGCCGAGCCGAGGGTGGCGGCGGCCGACGAGAACAGCACGAACGCCTCCAGCTCCAGCCCCTCGGTGGCCACCGCGAGGTTCTGGGCACCGCGGGCCTTGGCCGCGAAGACCCGTGCGAAGTCCTCCTCGGTGAGGTGGTCGAAGGCGCCGTCGGCGGTGACCCCGGCGAGATGGAACACCCCGCTGAGGCCGCCCGTTCCGGCCGCCGCGCGGGCCACGGCGGCGGCGCAGTCCTCCGGGTCCGTGACGTCACCGGTCACGACCCGGATGTCGGCGCCGCCCTCGGTGAGTTCACCGATCACCCGGCGGGCCGTCTCGTCGGGCGCGGAGCGGCCCATCAGGGTGATGGCGGCGGCGCCCTGCCGGGCGAGCATCCGGGCCGTGCTCAGGCCCAGGGCGCCCAGGCCGCCGGTGACCAGCACGCCTCCGGTCCACCTCGGCGGTGCGGTGCTGCCGGCCGCCGGGGTGAGGCGGGCGACGCGGGTGCCTCCGCTGCCCAGGGCCAGCCGGGTCTCGGGGAGACCCAGGTCGAGCAGCCGGGCCAGGGTCCCGGCCAGCCGGGCGCCGTCCCAGCCCTCGTCGAGGGTGATCCGCAGCAGCCGGCGTTCACCGTCCTCGGCCTCCAGGGCGGTGAGCATGCCCCACAGCGCCTCGCGCAGCGGGGCCGTGCCGGGCCCGCCCGCGCCGAGCACCGCGTACGGCACCCCGCGCGGCGTCTCCCGCAGCGCGGCGGCCAGTTCCAGGGACTGCCGCAGGACACCGGCCGCACCGGGACCTCCGGCCGGCTGCTCCCCGGGCTCGGGGCAGAACCGGGCGTCGACGATCAGACCGGCGGCGGCGGGGGCGGGCAGGGTGTGCCCGGCGACCGTGTGGCCGGCCGCCGCGAACGCTTCGGCGGCACGGCGGCCGGCGGCGGTGTCCGCGCCGAGCACGACCACCGTGCGGCCCGCCGCTCCGGGCGCGTCCAGGTCCGGTTCGGCGATCCAGGCCGGCTCGTAGGCGTTCGGCTCGCCGCCGCGCAGGCTCTGCCGCAGGGCGGCCCGGCGGGCGCTGCGCACCCGGAAGCCGTCGGCGACGATGACGCTGCGCCCGTCGCCGGTGAACATGTGCAGGTCGGCGGTCTCGATGCGCATCCGCCCGTTGGGCAGCGGTTCGCTCTTCAGCGCCCGCACGTGGCTCCACAGCTCGCCGCCCGGCACCGGACGGGCCGGGAAGGAGATCGCGGAGGCGGAGAACGGGATGGCCAGGGTGGCCGCCCGGTGCACCTCGTCGTCGACCATGAAGGCGGCGATGGTCTGGAAGCACGAGTCGATCAGGCCCGGGTACAGCTCGTAGTCGGCCGGGTCCTCGGGCAGTTCCGGTTCGGTGTAGCGGACCAGCGCCTCGTCGCCGCGCACCCAGACCTCGTCGATCCAGCGGAAGGACGGGCCCAGGGTGTAGCCCAGTTCACGGAAGTAGGCGTAGAACTCCTCCCGTCCGATGCGGCGTTCGGCGCTCGCGATGAAGGCGCCGGTGTCCGGCGCGGCGCGGTGCGCGGCGGCCTCCGGGGCCGCGAGCCTGCCGGACAGGTGCTTCTCCCAGACGCCGGCCGCCGGATCGGTGAGGCTGTGCAGACTGACGGACGGCGTGGCCGCGGCCTCGTCCACGACGATCTGCACGTCGTAGTGCTCGCCGTCCATGATGACCAGCGGACGCGGGCAGACCAGGTCCTCGACGGCCAGCGGCGCGCCCCGGCCGGCGAGCGCGGACAGCACGGCCGCCAGGTGGGAGGAGGCCGGGGTGAGGACGGTCTCCTCGATCCGGTGGTCGGAGAGGTGGCGCGGGAAGTCCGCGCTGCGCTCGCAGGCGAACACCCGGCCGGTCAGGGCCGGCGAGCGCAGCTCGGTCCCCCAGTGCCGGCGGGCCGGGAGGGCGGCCGGGACAGGGGCGGGGGCGGGGGCGGGCCGGACCGTGGTCCAGTAGCGGGTATCGGCGAACGGGTAGACCGGTGCGGGCGCGCGCCGGCCGCCGGTGGCGGCCTGCACCCGGCGCCAGTCGAGGTCCTGGCCGAGTTCGTAGAGCATCGCGGCGGCGGCGAGCAGTCCGGCGCGTTCGCCGTTCCCGCGCTGCAGCGAGGAGACCGCTCCGCCGGGCGGCAGCGAGCCGCCGGCCTCGGTCATGTTGACGAGTGTCCGGTCCGGGCCGACCTCCAGCAGGACGTCCACGCCCATGCGCACCAGGGTCTGCGCGCCGTCGTGGAAGCGGACCGGCTGCCGCACGTGCCGGGTCCAGTAGCCGGCGTCGTAGTCGCCGGGTCCGGCCACCTCGCCGGTCAGGTTGGAGACGATCGGCACCCGCGGCGGCTGGAAGGCCATGGGGGCGACGAGCCTGCCGAGTTCGGGGACCATCGCGTCGATCAGCCGGGAGTGCGCGGCGGAGGAGATGGCCAGTTCACGGGCCTTGACGTCCTCGGCGCGGGCGCGATCCGCGACCACCGCGACATCCTCGGGGACGCCCGCGACCACGACGGACTCCGGGCCGTTGACGGCCGCGATGTCGCAGCTGGTCCCCTCCAGCCAGGCGGTGACGCGCTCGACCGGGGCGGCCAGGGAGAGCATCGAGCCGCGGCCGGTGCCGTGCATGAGGCGGGCCCGGTGCGCCACGAGAGTGAGCCCGGTGGACAGGTCCATGACCCCGGCGACCACGGCGGCCGCGATCTCGCCGACGCTGTGCCCGGTGACCACCGAGGGGGTCACCCCCCAGCTCTTCCACAGTTCGACCAGGGCCAGTTCGATGGCGACGGTGGCCGGCTGGGTGTACTGGATCTGATCGACCAGGTCCTCGTCGGCGCCGTAGAACATCAGGTCGCGCAGTTCCAGGCCGAGCAGCGGGGCCAGCACCTGTCCGCATTCGTCGATGGCGGCGCGGAAGACCGGTTCGGTCTCGTACAGTTCGCGCCCCATGCCGAAGTACTGGCTGCCCGCGCCGGAGAACAGGAACGCGATCCTCGGCTGCCGCCCGGCGGGGGCCGCGGGGGTCACCCGGTCCAGGGCGTCCCGCAGTCCGGCCGGGCTCTCCGCGAGCAGGGCGCGGCGGAGCGGGAAGTGGGCCCGCCCGGCGCCCGCGGTGGTGGCCAGCGCGGCCAGCTCGTCGTCGTCCGCCGCCGCGACGCGCTCGCGCCAGCCCGCCGCGACGCGCGTGAACGCCTCCGGGTCGGGCGCGGACAGCGGCAGCAGGTGCGGCGGTCCGGCGGTCACCAGCGGCTGGGGGCCCTCGGCCGGTGCCTCGCCGAGCACGAGGTGCGCGTTGGTGCCGGAGAAGCCGAAGCTGGAGACCCCGGCCAGCCGCGGGCCGCCCTTGGCCCGCCACGGGGTGAGGGCGTCCACGACCCGGACGTTCATCTCGTCCCACGGCACATGCGGGTTCAGGTTGTCGCAATGCAGGCCGGCCGGGAGACGGCCGTGCCGCAGCGCCAGCACGGTCTTGAAGATCCCGGCGACGCCCGAGGCGGACTCGCAGTGGCCGATGTTGCTCTTGACCGAACCGATGTGCAGCGGGTCCCCGGGCTTGCGGTCCTTGCCCAGCACCGCCCAGGCGGCGGCCAGTTCGATCGGGTCGCCGAGCGAGGTGCCGGTGCCGTGCGCCTCCAGGTAGGAGACGGCGGCGGGCTCGACCCCGGCGTCGGCCAGCGCGGCCGAGATGACGGCCTCCTGCGCGGTGCCGCTGGGGACGGTGAGTCCGGAGGAGGCGCCGTCCTGGTTGACGGCGCTGCCGTGGATGAGGGCGAGGACGGTGTCGCCGTCCCGCCGCGCGTCACTGAGCCGCTTGAGGACCAGCACGCCGCAGCCCTCGGCGCGGACGAAGCCGTCTGCCTCGGCGGAGAAGGTCTTGCAGCGGCCGTCGGGGGACAGCATGTGCGCGCGGCTGACCGCGACCGAGCAGGACGGGGCGGTGATCAGGTTGACGCCACCGGCCAGCGCGTGGTCGGTCTCGCCGCGGCGCAGCGACTGGACCGCCAGGTGCACGGCGGTCAGCGAGGAGGAGCAGGCGGTGTCCACCGCCATCGCCGGGCCGTTGAGTCCCAGGGTGTAGGCGAGGCGTCCGGCGGCGGCGTTCAGGGCGGTCCCGGAGACGAAGTAGGCGTCCAGGCCCTCCGGTCCGCCCGTCTCCAGCAGCCGGGCGTAGTCGGAGTTGGTGACACCGACGAACACCCCGGTGCGGGTTCCCTTGAGACTGCGGGGGTCGATCCGGCCGTCCTCCAGGGCGTGCCAGGCGGATTCCAGCAGCAGCCGCTGCTGGGGGTCCAGGCTCTCGGCCTCGCGGGCGGTGATGCCGAAGAACGCGGCGTCGAAGCGGTCGATGTCGTCCAGGAAGCCGCCCTGGTCGGTGGTGATCCGGCCCGCCTTGAGCGGGTCGGGGTCGTGCAGCGCCTCGACGTCCCAGCGGCCCGCCGGGACCGGGCCGACGGTGTCCCGGCCCTCCTTGAGGACCTGCCACAGCTCGTCGGTGTCCGCCGCGCCGGGGAAGCGGCCGGCCATGCCGACGATGGCGACGGGTTCGGCGGCGTGCGCGGTCCCGCCGGGCGCGGCGTCACGCGCGGTGGTGGGGGCCGGGACCGCGCCGGGGTCCTGGGCGGTGCCGGGGGCGGGTACCGGAGGTGCCGGGCGGGGTGCCGGGGCCGCGGCGGCCGGGTCGGCGACCCGCGCGGCGACGAATTCCGCCAGCGCGGAGACCGTCGGGTGGTTGAAGACGTCGCCGACCTTGAGCCTGAGCCCGAAGGCGAGGGACAGTTCGCGCGACAGGTCCACGGCCGTGATGGAGTCCAGGCCCAGGTCGAAGAAGCCGGTGTCCACCGGGACGTCGGAGGCCTCGGCGTGGCCCAGGCTGTCCGCCACCAGGCGGCCGACGCTGCCCAGGGCGGCCTCGGTCCGGGCGATGCCGGCGGGCAGGGCCAGCAGTTCGGCGCGGGCCGCCGGGACGGCCTCGCCGGTGCTGCCGGTGTCCGCCGCGGCGTTCTCGCCGTCCGCGTCCCGGGTGCCGGCGGCGGGCGCGGCGCCGGGGGCCAGGTCCGCGAAGAGCGGGCGCTGCCGCACGGTGGACATGACCTCGGTGAACCGCGGCCAGTCCATCGCGGCGGCCAGCACGTGGGCACCGGGGCCGGGGGCCTGTGCGGTGAGGGTGGCGCAGCCGGCCTCGGCGGTCATCCCGGTGATGCCCATCCGGGCCAGGTTCCGGCGCTGCTCCTCGTCCGCCATGCCGTCCAGCTCCCAGGCGCCGTAGGCCAGGGCGGTCGAGGGCAGGCCGAGCGTGCCCCGGTACTCGGCCAGCGTGTCGATGCCGCCGTTGGCCGCCGCGTAGGCGCCGCGTCCCTCGTTGCCCCACAGCGCGGAGGCGGAGGAGGTCTGGACGAAGAAGTCCAGCGGCCAGCCCAGGTCGCGGGCCAGCAGGTGCAGCCACCAGGCTCCGGTGTACTTGCCGCGCAGCCCCTCCGCGAAGCTGTCCGCGCCGGCCTCCGTCAGCCGGGCCTCGGGGAGGGTTCCGGCGCCGTGCACGACGCCGCGCAGCGCGGGCATGCCGGCCGGGAGCCGGCAGGCTTCCCCGAGTGCCGCCGGGTCGTCGCAGTCGGCGGCACGGTAGAGGACCCGCGTGCCGCCGGCGCGCAGCGCGGCGAGGGCACCGGCGGCCGGGGCGGACAGCCGCTCCTCGGGGGTGCGGCCGAGCAGCAGCAGGTGGCGGGCGCCGCGGCGCACCAGGTCGGCGGCCATGGCGCGGCCGATGCCGCCCAGCCCGCCGGTGATCAGATAGGTGGCGTCGGCGGTGACGGGCAGTTGGGGAACGAAGTCCGCGGGGGCCGGGCGCAGCCTGGCGGCCAGCAGCCCGCCGCCGCGCACCGCCGTGAGGTCCTCCGCGCTGTCCTGCCGGGCCAGCGCCAGCAGGGTCCGGGCGTCGTCCGGGCCGGGCTCCGCGGGCAGGTCCGTGACGCCGCCCCAGGACTCGCCGAACTCCAGGCCCAGGACGGGGGCCAGGCCGTGCAGCAGGCCGTGTCCGGTGGGCCGCACGGTGTCCTCCGCGGTGACCCGCCGGGCGCCGCGGGTGGCGGCGAAGGCGCGGCCCGCCGGGACGTGCCGGTGCAGTGAGCGCACCGCGCGGGTCACCGCGGCGCACAGCGCGGCTCCGTCGGCGCCGGTGTCGGAGGGGGCGTCCAGGGTGTCGGGCAGCGGCGCGGCGGCCATCGCCAGCACCAGCCGGACCCCGGTCTCCGGGTGGGCCTCCCAGTGGGCGGCCCAGCCGTCGTCCCCCTCGGGCAGCGGGGCGAGCCGCCAGCCCTCGCCGGCCCCGTCGGGCAGCGGGCCCAGGACGGTGCCGGTCAGCCCTTCGGCGCGGGCCTGACGGACGAGGAGGGCGAGCAGCTCCGGGTCGTCACCGGCCAGCACGAGCGTGGCACCGGGGAGCGGGCCGGGGACCGGCGCGGGCTGCCAGTCCAGGGTGTGCAGGGGCACCGCGCCGGCCTCGGCGGGGACGGGCGCGGCCCCGGTTGCCACGGCGGCGGGCGTGCCGCCACCGTCGGAGGCGGCGGGCCGCTCGGGTGCGTACCGCCGGTGCTGCCAGGGGTAGCCGGGCAGGTCGATCACCCGTCGCGGCAGGTCGCCGGCGGTGCCGGCGGGGCGGTCCGGGCCGCCCTCGGTCACGGTGACGGCGGGGTCCTCGCGGTCCGCGGCGAGCGCGGTGAGCGCGGCCGCCGCGGCGTCCGGGCCGTCCGCCGTGACGGACGCCCGCACCGCGTGCCGGGCGCGGCCGTGCGTCACGGTGTAGGCGAAGGCCGGGTAGTCGGCCCCGGGCAGCTCCGACAGACGGGCGGCGAGACCGCCGGCCAGTTCGCGCAGCGCCTGCGGGGTGCGGGCGGAGATCTCGAACCCGGCCACCGGCGCGTCCGGTGCCCCGGCCGGGGCCGGGGCGTCCTCGGCGGGGCCGACGATGACGTGGGCGTTGGTGCCGACGATGCCGAAGGAGCTGACGCCGGCGTACCGGCCGCTGACACCGGTGTCCCAGGGCTGCCCGCTGCCGGAGACGGTGACCGCGGTGCCGTCCAGGTCGATGCGCGGGTTGAGGGTGGAGAAGTGCACCAGCGGGGGCACCGCGCGGTGCCGCAGACAGGCGATGCTCTTGAGGATCCCGGCCACGCCCGAAGCGGCCTCCAGGTGGCCGATGTTCGTCTTCACCGAGCCCACGTGCAGGGTCGCCCCGCCGTTCCGCCGGCCGAGGGCGGCGACGATGGCGTCCATCTCGATCGGGTCACCCAGCGAGGTGGCGGTGCCGTGCGCCTCCACCATCCCGATGTCGGCGGGGGTGAGCCCGGCGTCCGCGAGGGCGGCCTCGATCAGGGCGGTCTGGGACAGCACGTTGGGGGCGGTGAAGCCCGAGGAGCGGCCGTCCTGGTTGACCGCCGAGCCCTGGATGACGGCAAGCACCCGGTCGCCGTCGCGCCGGGCGTGGTCCAGCCGCTTGAGGACCAGCACGCCGCAGCCCTCCCCGCGGACGTAGCCGCCCGCCCGGGCGTCGAACGTCCGGCACAGCCCGTCGGGGGCCAGCGCCCCGGTCTGGCTGATGACCCGGGTGGATCCGGGCGACACCACCAGGTTGACGCCGCCGGCCAGCGCCACGTCGCAGTCGCCGCGGCGCAGCGCCTGGGCGGCCTGGTGGACGGCGACCAGCGAGGAGGAGCAGGCGGTGTCGATGGCGACCGCCGGGCCGGTCAGTCCCATGGTGTAGGCGATGCGGCCGGCGGCGAAGCTGTGGCCGTTGCCCGTGGTCCAGTGGGCGTTCATCTCGCCGTCCAGCCAGTCCCAGTAGTCGTGGCGGCCGGTGATGCCGACGTAGGTGCCCACGGCGAGGCCGCCGAGCCGGTCCGGCGGCAGCGCCGCGTTCTCCAGGGCTTCCCAGGCCACCTCCAGCAGCACCCGGTGCTGGGGGTCGATGGCGCGGGCCTCGCGGGGGCTGATGCCGAAGAACGCGGCGTCGAAGCCGAGCACGTCGTCGAGGAAGCTGCCGCGGTGCGGCAGTCGGGCCCACTCCTCGGCGAACGGTTCCATCCGGGACTGCGGCCGGGTGCGCACCAGGTCGCGGCCGGACTCAAGGGCCTCCCAGTAGGCGTCGAGACCGCGGATGCCGCCGGGCAGCCGCATGCCGGTCCCGATCACGGCCAGCGGCTGGGTGCCGCTGCGCTCGGCCAGCTGGGAGCGCAGGGTGCGGATGGTCTCCAGGGCGCGGGTCAGCGGCGTGGCGGCGCTTCCCGGGGTACTGCTCGCAGTCATGTGACAGTCCTCTTGTCGTGGCCGGTGGTCGTGGCCGGACGGGTCGTGGCCGGGCGGGCCGGGCTCAGGAAGCCGGGGCCGTGGAGTCGAGGAGCCGCTCGCCGAGCACGCCCGCGAGGGCCCGGGAGGAGCCGTAGGTCCACAGCAGGGTCGGCGAGAGCTTCAGGCCGAAGGCGGATTCCAGGCGGTTGCGCAGCTCCAGACTCATCAGCGAGTCCAGGCCGAGCGACTTGAACGGCGTCTCCCGGTCGATGGACTCCGGGGCCAGGCGCAGCACGCGTCCGGCGATGTCGCGGACCTTGGACTCGACCAGCTCGGGCCGGGCCTGTTCGTCGGCGGCCAGGAAGAGCGAGCGGAACTCCCCGCCGGCCGCGGACGCCTGGCCGCCACCCTGCTGCGCCGCGCGGCGCAGCAGCTGCCAGGACTTCTGGGCGGCCGTCTCGGGCGAGGCGTCGAACCACTGCCGCAGGTCCAGCGGCATGTATCCGACGACCTGCTGGTCGCGGCCGAGGAACCGGGTAAGCGCCTCCCATGCCTCCTCGGCGGTGAAGCTGCCCATGCCCCGGTCGCCGAGCCGCGCGCCGCGCACCTCGTCCGCGGCGGCCAGCCCGATGCCGGCGAACGGGCCCCACTGCACGGCCAGCGCGGGCAGGCCGCGGTGCCGGCGGGCGGCGGCGAGCGTGTCCAGGTAGGCGTTGCCGGCGGCGTAGGCTGCCTGCCCGGCGTTGCCGACCAGCGAGGCGACGGAGGAGAACATCACGAACATGTCCAGCGGGTCGCCGGCGGTGGCGGCGTCCAGGTTCCGGGCGCCGTCCGCCTTCGGGGCCAGCACCCGTTCGACCTGGTCGGGGCGGAGGGTGCGGACGGTGGCGTCGTCCAGCACCCCGGCCGCGTGCACCACGCCCCGCAGCGGGGGCAGTTCGGCGCGCAGCCGCTCCAGCACCCCGCCCAGCGACGCGGCGTCGGCGACGTCGCAGGCGTAGGTCTCCACCCGCACCCCGCGCTCCCGGAGCCGGGCGACGCGCTCGGCGGCCTCCGGGCCGGGGCCGGAGCGGCCCAGCAGCGCCAGCGCGCCCGCCCCCCGGTCGGCCAGGAACTCCGCGAGCGACAGGCCCAGGGCCCCCAGGCCGCCGGTCAGCAGGTAGCTGCCGTCGGCCCGGAAGCGTCCGCCGGGCATCGGCTCGGGCACCACGGCGGTGACCGTGCCGGGCCCGGTGAGCACGAACTTGCCGATGTGGGCGCCGTGCGACATCTCGCGCAGTGCCTCGCCGGCCTCGGCGAAGGTGCGCGGCAGGACCGGCAGCGGCTCGATCCGCCCGGCGGCCACCAGGTCCCAGACCTCGGCGAACAGCCGCGCGAACCGCTCGGGCCTGCGGTCCAGCAGGCCGGCCAGGTCCACCGCCGCGAGGCTGATGCCCTTGCGGAACGCGGTCAGGGCGATGCTGCGCTCCCCGTAGATGTCCTTCTTGCCGACCTCGACGAACCGGCCGTCCTCGGCCAGGACGTCCAGGCCCAGTTCGATGGCCGCGCCGGTCAGGGAGTTGAGGACGACGTCCACGCCCCGGCCGCCGGTGGCCTCGTGGACCTGACGGGCCCAGGAGAGGTCACGGGAGTCGAAGACGTGCTCGATGCCGAGCCCGCGCAGGTAGCGGCGCTTGTCCTCGCTGCCGGCGGTGGCGATGACGCGGGCGCCCAGCGCGTGGGCCACCCGGACCGCCGCCAGGCCCAGGCCGCCGGCCGCGGAGTGGATGAGGACGGTCTCGCCCTCGGCGAGCCGCCCGAGGTCGGACAGCCCGTACCAGGCGGTGCCGGCCGCCAGCGGCAGCCCGGCCGCGTCCGCGTCCGCCATGCCGTCGGGCACCGGACGGGCGTGGTCGGCCCGGACGGTGACGTGGGAGGCGAGGGAGCCCATCACGCAGGCGGCCACCCGGTCCCCGACCGTGAAGCCGGTGACGCCCTCCCCCACGGCGCTGACCCGTCCCGCGCACTCCCCGCCGAGCAGCTTCGCGCCGCCGGAGAGGTCGGGGTAGGTGCCCATGGCCTTCATCACGTCGATGAAGTTCAGCCCGGCGGCGGTCACGGTGACCTCGATCTCGCCGGGGCCGGGCGCGCGCCGGCTCAGCGGCCGCCAGTCCAGGCCGTCCCAGAAGCCCGGACGGCCGGCGTGGAGCCGGAACGCCCGGTCCTGGACCCGCCAGGGCGCCCGGGGCGGCTCCTCGTCGTGGCCGGGGGCGCCCTGGACCAGCCGGCCGGCCAGCCGTCGTCCGGCCCGCAGCACGACCTGGTCCTCGCCGTCACCGGTCAGCAGTTCCGCGGCGCAGTCGGCCGGGCTGTGACCGGGCGCCAGGTCGACCAGCAGCGGCTCCAGTTCGGGGTGCTCGCGCCGCATGACCCGGGTGAAGCCCCAGAACAGCGCGGCGCCCGGGTCGGGCAGCTGCCCGTCGCCGGCGTCCTGGGCCGCGGTGGTGACCACCGCGATCCGCGGCGCTGTCGCGCGCCCGGAGCAGGCACGCACCAGCTCCGGCAGACCGGCCAGGGCCCGGCGCTGGGCGTCCAGGCCCGCCTCGGCGTCCGGCGCGCAGAACGCCACGCCACCCAGCTCGGCGGCCCCCGCGACCTCGTCCGCCCAGGCCCCGGCGTCCCGGCCGGGCGCGGCGAGCGTCACGGGGGCACCGGCCGCGCCGAGTGCCTCGGCCAGCCGGGCCGCCGCGTCGTCCTGACCGCACACGAACCACGGCTGCGGGGCGCCGGCCGGCTCGGGGCGCGGCTCGGGGAGGAACCGCAGCCGGTGTTCCCTGGCGGTGTCCTCCTCCTCGTCCCCGGCCGGGGCCAGCGGCTGCATCCGCAGCCCTTCCATGGTCAGCAGCGGCTGCCGGTCCTCGGTGAAGAAGTGCAGGTCGAAGAGGTGCTCGCCGCGGCGCACGGCGTGCGACCACACGGTGAGCACCGGCTCGCCGAGGTCGTGGAGCAGATGCACGGCGTCCACCCCGACGGGCACGACGGTCCGGCCTTCCTCGCACAGCGCCAGGCAGACCTGGAGCGCGCCGTCCCACAGTGCGGGGTGCAGGCCGTGCGGACGCGCGCCCACCCGGCAGCGCTCGCTCAGCCGGACCTCGGCCAGGGCCTCGTCCCCGGCTGGGTACAGCCGCGACACACCCTGGAACGCCGGGCCGTAGTGCAGGCCACGGGCCGCGCAGCCGGCGTAGAAGCGGCCGTCGGGCCACGGCTCGGCCTCCAGCAGTCCGGCCGGGAAGACGGCCTCGGGCCGGTCGCCGGGGCGCTGGAGCACCCGGGCGGTGGCGTGCCCGGTCCACTGCGTGCCGCCCTGGGACAGCGACAGCAGGGTGAAGCTGCCGCCCTCGGTGACGTCGTCGCGCCACCGGGTGCTCAGCAACACCGGCTCGTCCCCGAGAGTGAGGTCGCGGCGGAACTCCACGTCGCGCAGCACGGCCGGGAGGGCGCCGTGCCGGGAACGGGCCGCGCTCAGCGCCAGGGAGAGCATGGCGGCGCCCGGCAGCACGACGGCCTCGCCCACCTTGTGGTCGGCCAGCCAGCGGGCGGCGTCCACGGAGATCTCCCCACTGCCCTGCCAGGTGCCCTGCTCGGCGGGCGCCGGCAGCAGGGTCACCTGGAGCCCGTCGCCGGTGGCGGTGCTCCGCTTCCCGGTGGGCAGCCAGTAGGAGGAGCGCTGCCACGGGTACCCGGGCACCACGGCGTCGGCGTCCCGGGGCAGGCCGCCGAACGGGGCGAGCCCGCTGACGAAGGCGCGGGCGAAGGCGCCGGCCAGGTCCGCGGGGGTGCCGGCGTCCCGGCGCAGCGAGCCGAGGACGGCGGGCGTGTCCTCGCGCAGCGCCGCGAGCTGCTCGACGGCCGGGGTGAGGATGGGGTGCGGGCTGATCTCGACGACATGGGTGACGCCGTCGTCGAACAGCTCGCCCATGGCATCGGCGAACAGCACCGGGTTGCGCAGGTTCTCCACCCAGTAGGCGGCGTCCATCTCCGGGCCGCGCATCCGGGCCACCCGCACGGTCGACATCAGCCGGGTGAAGCCGGTGCGCGGGCGCACCGGTTCCAGTGCCGCGGCCAGGTCCTCGCGCAGCGCGTCCATCTGCGGGCTGTGCGAGGCGTAGTCGACGTTGACCAGGCGGCAGAAGGTGCCCTCCGCCTCCAGGATCTCCTTGAGTGCCTCCAGCGCGAGGGTGTCCCCGGACAGCACGCAGGAGGTGGGGCCGTTGTTGACGGCGAGCGAGACCATGTCCTCGAAACCGGCCAGCGCCTCGCGGGCCTGTTCCCTGCTCAGGTCCACCGCGAGCATGCCGCCCTGGCCGGCCGTCCGGGCGACGAGGGCGCTGCGCCGGGCCATCACCAGGGCGGCGTCCTCGTAGGACAGCACGCCGGCGACGGTGGCGGCGGTGATCTCGCCCTGGCTGTGCCCGACGACGACGTCGGGTTCGACGCCGGCCTCGCGCCACAGCTCGGCCAGACCCACCGAGACCGCCCACAGGACGGGCTGCACCATGTCCAGCCGGTCCAGCCAGCCGTCGCCCGCCTCACCGGAGACGACCGCGGTCAGGTCCCAGTCGGTGTGCGGTTCCAGGGCCTTGGCGCAGCGGTGGATGACGGCGGCGAACACCTCGCTGGAGGCGTACAGTTCACGGCCCATCCCCGCCCACTGGGAGCCCTGGCCGGGGAAGACGAAGGCGGTGCGCCCGCGTCCGCGGGCCCGGCCGGTGACCACGCCGGGCGTCTCCGCGTCCGGGTCGTCGGCGAAGCGGTCCAGGGCCCGCGTCAGTTCCTCGTTGTCCGAGGCGACGAACGCCGCCCGGACCGGGAAGCTGTCGCGCCGCCAGGCGAGGGTGCCGGCCAGCTCGGCGACCGGGACCCGGTCCTCCGCGGCGAGTTCGCGGATGTCCCGGGCGCGCTGCCGCAGCGCCTCGTCGGTGTGGCCGGACACCGGCAGCAGGACGGGCCCGGCCGTCCGCGCGGGGGTGACCGAAGCCGTCCGGGGGGCACTCGCCAGGACGACATGGGCGTTGGTGCCGCCCCACCCGAAGGAGTTGACCCCCATGTAGAGGGGGCCTTCCTCGGGGAGGGGCAGCCGCTCACGGGTGACGCGCACGTTCAGCTCGTCGAACGGTATGTCCGGGCTGAGCTCGTCGGCGTGCAGGCTGGGCGGTACCACGCGGTGCTCCAGTGCGAGCACCGTCTTGAACAGCCCGGCCATGCCGGAAGCCGCTTCCAGGTGGCCGATGTTGGTCTTCACCGAGCCGACCGGGAGCGGACCGGCGGCGGCGGTGCGCCGCTGTCCGAGGGCGCGGCCGATGGCGCCGGCTTCCACCGGGTCGCCGCGGCGGGTGCCGGTGCCGTGCGCCTCCACGTACGCGAGCCGGTCCAGGGGGACGCCGGCCTCGGCGTAGGCCCGCAGCAGCAGGTCCTCCTGCGCGGCCGAGCGGGGGGTGACGAGGCTGTCGCCGCCGCCGTCGTTGTTGACGACGGTGCCCATGATGACGGCGTGCACACGGTCGCCGTCCTCCAGGGCGCGCGCCAGGGGCTTGAGGTAGACGGCGGCGGCTCCCTCACCGCGGACGAACCCGTTGGCTCCGGCGCCGAACGCGGCGCACCGGCCGTCCGGGGACAGCCCGCCGAAGTGGGTCAGCCCGATCGACACGTCCGGGGACAGGATGAGGTTGACCCCGCCGACCAGCGCGGCCTCGATCTCGCCCGCCCGGATGGCCTGCACGGCCAGGTGCAGGGCGACCAGCGAGGACGAGCAGCCGGTGGCGACGGTCAGGCTGGGGCCGGTCAGCCGCAGGAAGTAGGAGACGCGGGCCGCGATGACGTCGATGGCCTGGCCGACGGCGCTGCGCTGGGTGGCGCCGCCGCCGTTGTCCTTGCGCAGCAGTTCGTAGTCGTGCCACAGCGCCCCGACGTAGACACCGGTGCGGGTGCCGTGCAGGTCCTCGGCGCGCAGCCCGGCGTCCTCCAGGGTCCGCCAGCCGGCCTCCAGCATCAGGCGCTGCTGCGGGTCGATGTCCTCCACCTCGCGGGGCGAGATGCCGAAGAACACCGGGTCGAACTCGTCCACGGCGTCGAGGAATCCGCCGACGGCCTGGATGTGCTTCTCCGGGTCGAGCGGGGCGGTGGCGTCCCAGCGCTCCGGCGGGACCGGGCGGATGCCGTGGCGGCCTTCCGCCATCAGCTTCCACAGGCCGTCGGTGTCCGGCGCGCCGGGGAAGCGGCCGGCCATCCCGACGACGGCGATACGTCCGGTGAGGTCCTGGTTCAACTCGTCCGCGGGCATGGTCCACCTCGGGTCTGGGTGCGGTCGGGGGCGGAAGGGGGGTGCGGCGCGCGCGGCCGGCGCCGGAGAGCGGGGGAGGCGGCCGGGGTCACGGCGCGCCCCAGTTCTCCAGGCGGTCCTTGACGCGCGCCAGCACCTCCGAGGCGAGCGCGCCGTCGATCACCCGGTGGTCGAAGGCGAGCGAGAGGGTGAAGAGCGGAGCGATGTCCACCCGGCCGTCGCGGACGACGGGGGACTCGGCGATGCGGCCGATGCCGAAGCCCAGCGTTCCGGAGATCATCGGGAAGATGGCGCGGACCGGCTCGTGGCCGACCGAGGTCACCGAGAAGGTGCCCTGGACGGCGGCGCGCCGGACCGGGTCGGCCAGCGCGGCGCGGTAGGCGAGCCGGGCCAGGGGCAGCGGCAGCCGCTGCACGCGCAGCAGTTGCCGGAACGGGCCGCTGTCGTCGACCGGGGCGTTCTTGTAGGTGTCGACGGCCTCCTGGACCTGCTCCGCGGTGAGGTCCTGCGCGGCCCGCACGGTGCCGGCCAGCACGCAGCGCTGCCCGTCGACGGTCTTGTCGAACAGCACCTTGACGTCCACGTCGTCCAGCACCGCCAGCCGCGGCCGCAGCGACCCGCCCTGGAGCAGCGCGCGGGCCTCCGGGTACCCGGCGACGACGTCGGAGGCCGCCTTGACCAGCATGGCGACATAGCCGGCCCGGTTGCCGCCGGCGGCCCGCGCGCGCGTCATCGCGGTCGCGTCGACATCCGCCATCAGGTAGACGTGGCAGGTCTTGCGGGCCCCGCCGTGCAGGAACGTCCAGGTGCCGCGGCGGGCGGCGGGCAGGGGACGCAGGACCGGGGTGCTCATGCCGCGGTCCCGGTCCCGGTGATGGCGTCGGCGACGACGTCCGCCAGTTCGCCCAGGGACGCGGACCCCATGAAGCGTTCGTAGTCCAGGGCGGCGTCCAGTTCCCGCTCCAGGAAGACCAGGACGCGCATCTGGTTGACCGAGTCCCAGCCCTCGATCTCGCCCAGCACGGTCGCGGGGGTCAGCTCGGCGGCATCCACGTCGAGCAGTTGCTCGACGACTTCGGCGACGACGCGGTCAGCGGACATGGAAGACTCCCTCATCGGTGAGGACCCGGATCCACCGGGGCAGCTCGGCGAGCCCGGTCAGGTCGTGGCGGAACGTGGCGGACGGCGGGTCATGGCGCCCGTCGTCCGCGGTGGTGCCGGCGAACCCCAGTCCGGGGTAGAAGCCGGCGAACTTGGCGTTCTTGGCGGTGCGGGTGAAGTGCCCGGTGACGGCCGGTGCGCCGTGGCGCAGGGCGGAGCGCAGCACCAGGCCGACGAGGGCGGCCTCCACGTCGCGGGAGAACACCCGGCAGCTGAGCACGAAGTTGTCGATGGACCAGGCCCCGTCGCTTTCCTCGCTCAGCGCCAGGGCGGCGATCAGGCCGTTGTCGCCGAAGCGGTCGGTGAGCCGCGCGGCGAAGAAGGTGCGGCCCCCGTCGGCGGCGGCCCGGGCGAGGTCCTCGTCGCTGTAGCGCACGCCGGTGAGGTTGAACTGATTGGTCTTGCCGAACAGCTGCACGATGCGGGCGGTGTTGAGCTCACCGGCCGGCTCGACGGTCAGTTCGGAGCCGAGGGAGGTCAGGTAGCCGGTCAGGCTGCCCGATCCGGCCCGCAGCTCCGCCCGCTCGGCGCGCGCCCGGTACATCTCGGTGCGGCCGCGGTCCTCCTCGGTCAGCTCCAGCAGCGCGAAGTCGCCGCGGGCGGCGAGACAGCCGGCGTACCCGGCCGGGTCGGCGGGCAGTTCGACGGTGGCGACCTGCGGCATCAGCTCGCGCATCAGGCCGCGCTCGACCGGGTTGTCGTCCACGAACACCATGGCGTCCGCGCCGATGTTCAGCTCCGCGGCCAGCTCGCGGACGTTGTCCGGCTTGGGGTTCCAGTCGGCCCGCACGGCCACGAAGGACTCCATGCCGAGCACCATCTCCGGGTGGCCCGTGATGGCCTCCCGGGCAGCCTCGGCGTCGTTCTTGGACGCCACCGCCAGCATCACGCCCTGGGCCCTCAGATCCTGTGCCAGCAGCTGGAGTTCCCGGTGCGCGGAGCCGGGGTAGGCGCCGCCGAGACGGAGCGCGCCGACGCCGTCGTCGCCGACGACGCCTCCCCACAGCGTGTTGTCCAGGTCCAGTACGAGGCACTTGGCGGACCGGCCGAGGTCGGCGCGGGCGACGCGGCCCAGCTCCTCGGACCAGGCGAGCAGGAACTCCGGGGCGAAGACGTGGGCCGCCGCGTGCCGCATCCGGTCGTTGCCGAACACGGTCCCGGCCCGGGCGGCCAGGGACTCGTGGGACAGCACCACCGTGCCGGGCTCCTCGGCGGCCAGAGCCGCGATGCCGGCGTTCATCCGCAGCCAGGCGGCCTCGATCCTGGCCTTGGTGCGGTAGTCCACGATCCGGTCCCGGCGCAGCGGGCTCAGCGGCAGCGTGCACAGCACGGGGATGCCCCCCGGGGCTTGCCGCACGGCCCGTACCCACTGCCCGAGTTCGGTGGGGAACGCCGCGCAGCGCTCCTCGACCTCGGCGGCGTCCAGCGGGTTCTTGATCTCCTCGAAGACCGCGCTGTCGTCCAGGAGGCAGGCGGTGACGCGTGGTTCGAGCCCGGACAGCTCCGGCGCCCCGGCCAGGACCTCCAGCCGCCACTGGCCGAAGCCGGCCGACCGGATCTCGGGGAGCATTCCCTCCCTGACCAGGACGGCGGTCAGCAGGTTGGGCAGGGTGTCCAGCGTCGAGCTGCCCAGCAGGGCGATCCGCTGCGGAACGAGCTCCCCCGACGCGGCGAGCTGTTCGCGCCGGCGCGCGGCGCCGAGCAGCGCGCCGGCGGCGTCCAGGTCCAGCGCGCCGTCGATCTCCCGCAGCAGGCCGCGCACCTGCGGCACCTGGTCGGTCAGCCCGCCGCGGCCCAGGGACCGGAGCCTCCGGAGGGGGGAGGCCCCGGCCCCGGAGCGGCCCGCCGGGGGTGTGCGGGCGTCCTCATGCGGCATCGGGGGCCCCCTCGCGGTGGCGCAGGGCCAGTCCGGAGATGATCCACTTGGACGACTCGATGGTGGTGACCAGCACCCGGCCGCCCACGCCGACACCGTCCGCGATCCGCCGCATGGTGCGGTTGAGCTGGATGAAGGGCAGGGCGTTGCCGTTGTTGCCGGTGTCCGCGACGCAGGAGACGGCCTGTTCGGGGGTGACACCCATCTCGGCGCGGATCTTCTCGGCCATGACGCCGTTGAGCTGCGGGGGGAGCACGTGCTCGACGTCGGCGACCCGGCAGCCGGTGACGGCGGCCAGCTCCTCCAGGACCGTGCAGGCCAGTCCGGGCACGTTCGCCTCGATCGCCTTGTAGTCCTCCTCCCCCATCGACTCGCGGACCTCCTTGCCGTCCGGGCCGGTCACCATCGGGGCACCGTCCGCCCCGTACCAGCGCACGAGCTGGGCGGGGGCCCGGCCCTTGCCGACGGTGCGCAGCAGGATGTGGTCGACGACCAGGCCCGGGCCCTCGTCCTCGGCGTCCACCACGGCGGCCCCGGCGCCGTCCCCGAACAGTGCGAAGTTCGCCAGTTCGGCGGGCCGGATACGGCGGATGTCGCGGTCGGCGGGCCACAGTTTGACGACCGAGTCGGCGCCGATCACCAGGCCGCGGCGATGCCCGGCGGCCAGCAGGGCGCGGGCGGTGTACAGGCCGGTGAGGGCCCCCGCGCAGCCGGAGGTGAGCTGGAAGGTCGGGATGTCGTTGATGCCCAGGCGGTCGGCGACGGTGTTGACGGTGGCGGGCATCAGATGGTCGGGCGAGCCGGTGGTGAGCACCAGGAAGTCCAGCGATCCCGGGTCCGCACCGGCCGCCTCCAGCGCCCGCTGCCCGGCGAGGGTGGCCAGGTCACCGGTGTTCTTGGGGACGCCGTCGGAGCTGTCGGGTTCGCAGAAGTACCGGCTGCGGTTGCCGGTCATCCGGTCGAGCCACTTCTCGTGCAGCCCGAAGCGCTCCGCCATGTCCCGGTTGGTGACCGGTTCACCCGGGAGTACTTCGCTGAAGGCGGTGAGTCTCACGGCGTCATGTCCTTCGGTAGCGGCCTGTGGAGTCCGGCAGCTCGCGAAAGCCCCGCGCCGGGCGGGACCTGCCGGTCGCCGGTGAACGTAGGAGGCCGTCCTTGGGCCGGGCTTAACGCACTCGCCCCGCCGCCCGCCCCGGCAGCGCTTCGGCAGCGCTTCGGCGAGGTGGGGCGCGGCCGGCTAGCAGATATCTGCCAGTCGCCCACGGCCTGCCCGGGGGGACTGCCAGCCACTTGTCATTGGAGGGCCGGGCGGGCGTTCCTAGCATGAGAAGCCTTGCCGGCCACAGTCGGCCCCCGGCCGGTGCGGGCCGGGCGAACACCCCCGAATCGCTCAGGCTGTTGAGGCCCATCCCAGCATGAAGGAGGAGTCAGGTGCCTCTGGTATCCCCCGCCCCCCATGACGCCCCGGCACAGGCCGGCCGGGCCCCGTCCCCCTCAGCGGGCCACCCGCGCCCCTCCACCCGTCATCTCGTGCAACGTCCGGTCACCCCGGAGGAGTTCTTTCTCGGCACCACGGTGCGCGGCGAATACCGCTACGTGCTCTCCGACACCCTTCCCGGCGCCGGGCACCAGCCGGCCGAGGGCCACCGCAACCGGATCGACGGACTCGGCTTCGTCAGCGACGCCCTCTACGACGTCGCCCGGTTCGTGGCGCTCCGCCAGCTGGGGCTCTCGCGCCGGACGGCTCCCCGGGTCACCGAGACGTCCGTGGACATCACCGAGGAAGGTCCCTGGCGGCCGGCCGGGCGGCGCGCCTACGCCGTGACGGATCTCGTCTTCCGCGCGCCGGAACGGGACCGCGCCGGCGGGCCACTGGAGTGCACCGCCACCGTCGGCGTCGACGGTGTGCCCTGCGCGACGGCCCGCGCCCGGCTCGACTTCCCCGGCCCGGCCCCGGCCGGCTCGTCCCCTGCGGATTTCCCCGGCTCCGCCCGCGGCCCCGAGCCGCTCGCACCCCACCGGGTGGGGCGGAGCGATCCCCGTGACGTGGTGCTCACCGGCCCGGTGCGCGCCGGGCACGACCGGCTGACGGTGGGCGTGGCACCGCGCCTCGGCGGTCCGCGCCGGGCCGGCGACGCCCCGCTGCTGGCCGCCTCGTGCCAGGCCGCCGTCCTGGCCGCCGCCGAGCTGCGCGGCTTCTCCCCCGCCCACTGCCTGCCGGTGCACTGGTCCGCCTCACTCCACCGGCCCCCGGCCCCCGGGGTGGCGCTGCACTGCCTCGCGGTGCCCGGAGCGGTGGAGCGGGACGGCAGGGACCGTCCGGTGCTCAAGGTGCGGCTGTCCTTCGCTCAGGACGGCTCCGCCCTGGGCAGCGGCTGCGTCACCGTGGTCCAGGACTGGTGAGCGGCGTGATGAGATTCCGCATTCTGGGGCAGCTCCGGTGCGCGCCGGTGACGCCGTCGGCGGGCAAGATGTGCGCGGTGCTCGGCTCCCTGCTCGTCGAGGCCGGGGACGTCGTGGCCACCGACAGCCTGATCGACGAACTGTGGGGCGACCACCCGCCGCGCACCGCGACCACCACCTTGCACGTCTACATCTCCCACCTGCGCAAGCTGCTGGCCGACGACGACGATCCCCAGGGACGCGACCGGCTGGCGACCAGAGCCCCCGGCTATGTCCTGCACACCTCTCCCGGTGAGTTCGACCTGCACCGCTTCGAGGAACTGCGCCGCGCCGGGCAGGAGTTCTACGCGCGTCACGATCACGCGGCGGCCTCGGCCGCCCTGCACGAGGCGCTGGGCCTGTGGACGGGCCCGGCGCTGTCCGGAGTTCCGCGCGGCAGCCGTCTGGAGGCCGCCGCCGACCGGCTGGAACTGCTGCGGCTGGACGCGCTGGAGCAGCGGATCGCGGCCGATCTGTGGCTGGGCCGGCACCGGCAGCTGACCGGCGAACTCGCGGTGCTGGCCCGGGAACACCCGCTCCGGGAGACGCTGCACGCGCATCTCATGGTCGCGCTGTACCGCGCGGACCGGCAGTCCGAGGCGCTGGCCGCCTACGACACCGTGCGGCGCTCACTGGCCGGTGAACTGGGCACCGACCCCGGACCCGCTCTGCGGGAACTGCACCGGCGGATGCTGCGCTCGGAACCGGTCGTGCACGCCGAGGAGGAGCCCGGCGGGCGGCAGAGCGTCACCGTCGCCGGGGCGCCGGCTCCGGTCGTCCGGCTGCCGCGCCCGGACGGGGAGCTGGCGGGCCGCCGGCTTCAGCTGGCGGAGGCGGAGGAGATGCTGCGCGGGACGTCCGCGGACCCGCCGGCGCGGGTGCTGAACATCACCGGCCCGGCCGGATCGGGCAAGACCGCCTTCGCGGTCGGCCTGGCGCACGCCACGGCCGGCATGTTCCCCGGCGGCCGGGTGTTCGCCGCGCTGACCGGCTCCGACGGCCGGGCCCTGACCACGCGCGACGCGCTGCTGCGGGTGCTGCGGCTGGTGCGCCCCGGCCGGGACGCGACGGCGCCCGGTGAGCCGGCCGGTACCGACGAGCTGAGCGATCTGCTGCGGGTCGCGCTGGCTGAGCGGCGGCTGCTGCTGGTCCTGGACCACGCCGCCTCCCCGGCGCAGATCGGCCCGCTGGTCGCCGCCGTGACCCACGGCGCCGTGCTGGTCACCAGCAGAGGGCCGGTGGCGGCCGGTGGCGGGAGCCGGGAGCTGCCGCTGGCGGAGCTGGGGCCCGCCGACTGCGGCGACCTGCTGGCCCGTGCGGCCGGCCGGCGGATCACCGACGACGTCGAGGCCGCCGAGCGCATCGCCCTGCTGTGCGGCCGGCTGCCACTGGTCCTGCGGGCCGCGGCGGCGACGCTGGCCGCCCGCCCGCACTGGACGGCCGCCGCGCTCGCCGGGCGGCTGGCCGACGAGCACACGCGTCTGGATGTCCTGTCGCTCGGCGACCCCGGCCTGCGACCCCGGCTGCTGGCCGGCTACTTCGAGCTGTCCCCGGCCGGGCAGCGGGCGTTCCGGCTGCTGGCGTCGGCACCGGGCCCGGACTTCGCCCCGTGGTGCGCGGCGGCCCTGCTGGACACCTCCGCCGAGCGGGCCGGACACCTGCTGGACCAGCTGGTGCACAGCGGCCTGCTGGCCGTGAGCTGCCCGCCCGGCCGGCCGCCGCGCTACCGCTTCCAGGAACCGTTCCGCGCCCTGGCCGCCGGGCTGGCCGCCGACGAGAGCGGGCCCGTGGTCCGTGCCGCCCAACTGCGGCTGTGCGCCGCGTACCTGGTGCTGGCCCGGTACGCGGAGGCCGCCATGGCGCCGGGGCGCGCCCCGTCCCCCGACGACGCCGCGGCCGGGCCGCCGGTGGAGGTTCCGGGCGGACTGCCGGGCCCCGGCCATCCCGTCGGGGACACACCGCTGCGCTGGTTCCAGGAGGAGAGCACCGCCCTGGCCGGGGCCGTGGAGATGGCCTACGCGGCGGGCGAGTGGCAGGTCACCTGGATGCTGGCGGAGACGCTGACCGGGTACTTCCAGGCCGCCGGCGAGTGGGAGCGCTGGGAGAGCGCCTCCGGCCGCGCGCTGGAGGCCGCCCGGCGCGCCGGGGACCGGGCCGGGGAGGCGCGGGTGCTGTGCTCGCAGGGCGATCTGGCCTGGCAGCGCCACCAGTTCGAGCTGGCCGCCACCCGCTTCGCTCGGGCCGGACGGCGGGCCCGGGAGTCCGCCGACCGCCGAACCGAGGCGCGGGCCATGATCGGGCTGGCCGACGCCGAGGCCGGCAGCGGGCGCACGGCGCAGGCGCGCCGGATCTACGGCAACGCCGCGCTGCTGTGCCGGCTGGCCGACGACCCGCGCGGCCTGAGCGACGCCCTGCGCGGCCAGGCACTGGCCGAACTGCGCTGCGGGGAGACCGAGTCGGCGCTGCGGAGCTTCGCCGAGTGCGGCCGGGTGGCCGACGCGCTGGGCGACCGGCGGTGGAGCGAGTACGCGCGGCGCGCGGCCGACGCCGTCCGTCTGGCACTGGCGGACGGAGGCCCGTTCCCCGGTGATCCCGTGGAGGTGCGGCCCGGGGTGTGGGCCATGGACGAGGCGGCGGCGTACTCCGCGCCGGGTGTGCGGTGACCGCGCCGCCGGCGCCGCTCCTGGCGGCGGACGCCGAGTCGGCCGCCGTGGGCCGGGTGCGGCTGGTCGAACGGCTGCTGGGCGACCCGGAGGACCCGGGCAACGACTGCGGGTACCGGGCCGTCCTGGCCTCCCCCGGTGCCGGTGGTGAGACACCCGCGCCCCTGGGCCGGGCGCTGAGAACGGCGGGGCTGGGCGGCCACTTCGTGCCGGCCGCGCTGGGCGGCTCCCTCGGGCGGCTGGACACCCTGGCCCGGACGCTGCGTCCGGTGTTCCGCCGGGACGTGTCCGCCGGACTGGAGCTGGGCGCGGGCCCGTTCCGCGGTGCCCTGCCGGTGTGGTGCGCCGGATCCGCCGACCGCCGCAGGCGCACCGCCGACCTGCTGCTGGACGGTGGCGGCATCGCGCTGCGGCAGGGCGCCCGCTCGGTGCGGGAGGCCTTCGCGCCGGCCGGCCTGCGGGCCCGCCGGACGGCGTACGGCTTCGAACTGGACGGCGAGTGCGCCGGGCTGAGGGCCGCGCCGGGGACCTCGGCCCTGCTGCTGCACGCCACGGTCGGCCCGGGCCCGGGGGGCGGGCCGACCGTGCTCCTGGCCGACCTGGCCGCGCTGCCCCGCGACCGGCTCACCGTGCGCCCCGACGGCCGGGTGGAGTTCACCGCCTGCCCGCTGCCCGCGGGCAGCGCCGTCGGCGAACCCGGCGGCGGGGCGGAGCTGTTCCTGCGGACGCTGCAGATCTGCGGAAGTGTCGTGGCCTCCATGTCGCTGGGCGCGGCGGACACCTGCCTGCGGCAGGCGGCGGCCCGCGCCCTGGTGCCCCGCGGCCGGCGCAGGGAACCGAGCCCCAAGGAGGCCTCGGCCCTGCTCGGCGGCGCCTTCCTGGACCTGCTGGCGTGCGACTGCCTGGCCCTGGTGGGCACCCGCGCGGTAGGCGTGGTCCCGGACGAGACCAGTGTGCTGTCGGCAGCGGTGCGCTGCGTGGTGCCGGTGCTGCTCGGTGACGCGCTGCGGGACCTGGCGGCCCTGATGGGGCCTCAGTCACTGCGGGAGGACGGGCCGGATCCGCTCTTCGCCCGGCACGCCAGGACGCTGGGCGCCGTCGCCTCCCCCGGCGCCGGGTCGTTCATCGGCCGGGCCGCCGTGCTCCCGCAACTGCCCCGGCTGGCCCGGCAGGCATGGTTCAACGGCCCGCCCGCGCCGGACACGCTCTTCGACCCGGCGGGGGATCTGCCGCCGTTCGCGCCGGAGCGGGTGACGCTGCGCGCCGAACGGGACGGGCTGAGCGCCCTGCTCGGCGGCCCTCGGGACCCCTTCGGCCGCACCGGCGCGGAGCCCGGCAGCCCGCCGGCCGGGCTCCGTGCCCTGTTCCGCGCCGAACTGCGATCCGTCCAGGCGCACTTCGCGGCCGTGCCGGAGGACCACCGCGGGCTGCCGGGCGACCCGCGCAGCCTGGCGCTGGCCGACCGCTACCTGCTGGTCCTCACCGCCGCTGCCTGCCTGGGGTGCTACGAGGCCGTCCGCTCCCGCGGCGGTTTCTGGGCGGACCCGGCCTGGATCACCGGCATCCTGCGGCGGCTCGCCCGGCGGCTGGATCTCCCGGTGGACGACGCCTCGCCCGCCGAGACCGGCCGGGTGCACGACGAGGTGATGCGCCGCTTCCTCACCCGGCGCGGCTTCGACCTGTACGAGACTCCTCTGGAGGGCTGATGCGAACCGGAGACACGCCGCTGCCCGCGGCACGGCGGATCAAGGAGACCGGCACCGGCCGGCAGGCGATGTGCGCGGACCTGGCGCGCACCGGCACCGCGCTGGTGTACACCCGGCTGTCGGACTGGCCGGTGCTCCTTGCGGACGAGCCCGCGATGTGCGAGCTGCTGGGGCACGAGGCGCACCGCTGGGCGGGCCTGCCGCGCACCCCGGTGCGCCGTCGCTTCGCGCTCTCCCGGGTCCTGCTCAAGCACGCCCTGGGGGCGGTGATCGGGGCGCCGGCGGCGCGCATCGAGCTGGCCAAGCGCCCGTCCGGCAGCCCGTACGCGCGCGGCTGCGACCGCGTCGAGGTGAGCCTGAGCCACACCGACGACGTGGTGCTGGTGGGGCTGAGCACGCTGGGGCCCATCGGCGTCGACGTCGAGCGCGGTGACCGCCGGATGGCGCGGGACGCGCTGCTGCGGGAGATCTGCACCCCGGCGGAACTGGCCGCGCTGCGCGGCCTGCCGGACGGCCGGCGGGCCACGGAGCTCATCCGGCTGTGGACGCTGAAGGAGGCGTACAGCAAGGCCGTCGGCCAGGGGCTGCGCTTCCCCTTCCACGAGTTCGGGTTCTCCCCGGGGGAACCCGATCCGTGGCTGTGCGGGCCGGACGGCGAGGCGGCCGGCGGCGGACCGTGGCTGTTCTCCACCCGGGGCATCGAGGGCGAGTTCACGGCCGGTGTCGCCGTGCTCGCCACCGGCCGGGACCACATGCCCGGGGAGGGGCCGCTGGAGCTGCTGGACCTGGAGGCGGCCGGTCTGCTGATGGCCTGAGCCGTCAGGCGGCCGCCCGGCTCAGCCGCTGTCGGCGAGCCGGGTGGCGATGAGGATCACCGCCGCGCTGGTGAACAGCGCATAGGGCACCAGCTCCAGGCCCCGGTCCCCGACGTACAGCTGCCGGATCAGGATGCTGCCGCACAGCAGCACGAACCAGCTCGCACCGGCTACCGCGGCCCAGGGGCGCCAGAAGCCGGCGATCACCCCGGCCACCCCCAGTGCGTCCAGCAGACCGATGGTGACCATCAGCGCCGGGCTCGGCGTGATCCGGGTCAGCTCGGTGAACCGGTCCACCGCCACCTGCAGGACCGGGGTCCAGGTCAGTGCCGCGAGCGAGAACTCGAAGATCAGGAGGGCGGAGACGATGGCGGCGGTGACACGCATGAGCGCTTTCCTTCGCAGGAGGTCCGGTGCGCCGCGGGGAAGCGGCGGGCGGCGGCCACCCGCCCCCGGAAGATCATCCCCGGAACGAGGGCTCGCCGCCAGGGCGTCCGCGGGCGGGATACGGCCGGACCGTCGGCCACTCCGGGCGGTGGCCCGGCCCTCGCGGCGCGGCACCGTCAGGGGTGTTCCGACAGTGCGGCCCGCTCCTAAAGCCGTACTTAAGGTCGGCCGGTCACGCTGCGTCTCGCGCGCGAAGGCGCGTGACGCCCTCGTCCACGACCACCCGCACCGCGGCGGCTTCGCCACCGGTGCTCCAGGAGGACATCCGTGACCACCAAGCCCGGGCTCGCCGTCGCCATCGGCGACTGGAGTGCCCGACACCGGAAGACAGCCGTCCTGGGATGGCTGCTCTTCGTCGTGCTCGCGACCGCGCTCGGCGGTGCGGCGGGCGCCGTCCAGTCCACCGAGGTGCAGAACGGCGTGGGCGAGTCCGGACGCGCCGTCGAGATCCTCGCCGACGCCGGGCTCACCCAGCCGGCGGCCGAGTCCGTCTTTCTGCACAGCGACTCCTTCACCACCGACGACCCGCGGTTCCGCGCCGCGGTCCGGGACGCGGTCGCCGCGGTCGAGGCCAGCGGCGAGGCGACCGGCGTGCACAGCCCCTACGACACCGGGGCGATCTCCGAGGACGGCCGCTCGGCCCTGGTCGACTTCGTCATGACCGGGGACCGCGAGGACGCCGCCGAGCGGGTCGATCCGGTCCTGGAGGCGGTGGCGAAGACCCAGCAGGCCCACCCGGAGCTGCTGATCGAGCCGTTCGGCGAGGCCAGCGGCCAGAAGAACTACAACGACCTGTTCGCCGACGACTTCCAGCGCGCCGAGTGGACCGTCGTACCGCTGGCCCTGGGCATTCTGCTGGTCGTCTTCGGCGCGCTGGTCGCCGCGGTGCTGCCGGTGATCCTGGCGCTGACGGCGTTCATGGGCGCCTTCGGCCTGCTCGCGCTGACCAGCCATGTGCTGCTGCCGACCGACGAGAACGCCGCCGCCGTGATGCTGCTGGTGGGGCTCGCCGTCGGCGTGGACTACTGCCTGTTCTACCTCCGCCGCGAGCGTGAGGAGCGGGCCGCGGGCCACGACAACGCGACGGCCCTGCGGATCGCCGCCGCCACTTCCGGCCACTCGGTGCTGGTCTCCGGGCTGACCGTGATCGTCGCCATGGCCGGGATGTTCCTCACCGGCATCGCCACCTTCAAGGCCATGGGGATGGCGGCCATCATGGTCGTCGTGGTGGCCGTCCTCGGCTCGGTGACCGTGCTGCCCGCGCTGCTGTCCATGCTGGGCGACCGGGTGGGCAAGGGCCGCATCCCGCTGCTGAGCCGCGAGCCGAAGCCGGACCAGGAGGCCGGCAGCCGGATGTGGCGGGCGGTGCTGACCCGGGTGCTGGACCGTCCGCTGCTGGCGGCCGGCCTGGCCACCGCGTTCCTGCTGGCCCTGGCAGCCCCGCTGACCGGCATGCGCACCGCCGAGCTGACGGCGGCCCAGGAACTGCCGCGCGACAACCCGGTGGTGCTGACCGCGGAGCGCATCGAGCAGGCGTTCCCGGGCAGTCCGCTGCCGGCCAGGATCGTGGTGGCGGCCCCCGACGTCGAGGGACCGGCCATGCGGCAGGCCCTGGCGGACTTCGAGCGGGAGGCGCTGGCCACCGGCCGGGTCCACGCGCCGGTCAACGTCTCGCTGCACGCCGGGGAGGGCGTCGCGGTGATCGACGTGTCGCTGGCCGGCGCGGGCACCGACGAGGTGAGCGAGGAAGCGCTGCGCACGCTGCGGGAGACGGTGATTCCGGCGACGCTCGGGGCGGTGGACGGTGCGGAGACCGCGGTGACCGGCGCCACGGCGGTGTCGGTGGACTTCAGCGAGCAGCTGAACCGCAGCGTGATCCCGGTGTTCGCGCTGGTGCTGGCGCTGTCCTTCGTCCTGATGCTGCTCTCCTTCCGGTCGCTGGTCATCTCGGTCACCGCGGTGGCCCTCAACCTGCTCTCGGTCGGCGCCGCGTACGGCGTGCTGGTGCTGATCTTCCAGCACGGGGTGGGCGCCTCGCTGCTGGGCACCTACGCGGTCGGCGCCATCCAGCCCTGGATGCCGCTGTTCCTGTTCGTCATCCTCTTCGGCCTGAGCATGGACTACCACGTGTTCGTGCTGTCCCGGGTCAAGGAGGCCCATGACGCGGGGGCGAGCACCCGGGACTCGATCCAGCGGGGGATCGTGAGCACGGCCGGTGTCGTGACCAGCGCGGCCGTGATCATGGTGGGCATCTTCTCGGTGTTCGGCATGCTCTCGGTGGTGTCGATGAAGCAGATCGGCGTCGGGCTGGCCGCCGCCGTGCTGATCGACGCCACGGTCATCCGCGGCGTGCTGCTCCCGGCGGTGATGGCACTGCTGGGCGAGCGGAACTGGTACCTGCCGCGCTGGATGGAGCGGCTGCCGGACCTGTCGGTGCGGGAGACCGCGCCCGAGCGGCCCGCACCGGCCGCCGTCGAGCCGGAGCGCGAGCCCGTGCGGTCCTGACCTCGCGCGTCACCCGTCGAACGGGTGCGGTGTGCGCCGCCGGGCGCCTGCCGCACCCGTTCCGTGCGCCTGCCGCGGCTTGGGGACCCTTTAGCTCCGTACAAGCCCCGGGTCCTAGCGTCCTTGGCCAGTGAGGCCGCAACCACGCCCCGGGACTCTGGAGTTGCCATGACCATCCCCACCGAGACTGATGTTCTGATCGTCGGCGGCGGGCCGGCCGGCGCGCTGCTGGGGTGCCTGCTGGCCCGCCGCGGCATCGGGGTGCTGGTCGCCGAGAAGCAGACGGAACTCGACCGCGACTTCCGCGGCGAGACGCTCGCCGCGCCCTCCGTCGTCACCCTCCGCAAACTGGGTTTCGGCCCGGCGCTGAGCAGCCACGGCTTCCTGGAGACCGCCGCGGTCTCGATGCGCATGGAGGGCCGCCGGGTGTTCTCCGTGGACTACGGCAAGTTCGGGGTGGACGCGCTGCCGGTGGACATCCCGCAGCCGGCGCTGATCGGCATCTTCAACGAGGAGGCGGCGGGCCTGCCGGGCTACACCCGTGCGGCGGGCACCGCGTGCACCGGCCTGCTCATCGAGGACGGCACCGTCCGGGGCGCGGTCCTCAAGCAGAAGGACGGCACCCGCACCGAGGTCCGGGCACGGCTGGTGGTGGGCGCCGACGGCCGCTTCTCCAAGGTCCGCAAAGAGGCCGGGCTGGCCGCCAGGATCCAGCCGATGGAGCGCGACTTCCTGTCCTTGAAGCTGCCGCGCCCGGCCGGCTGGGGCAACCACGCCGAGCTGATCGTCGACCGCGACAAGCACCTGGTGGTGCTGCCCACCTGGCCGGACTTCCTGCGGGTCGGCCACAACCTGCCCAAGCGGGGCATGGGCGCGCTGCGCAAGGAGGGTTTCGAGGCCTTCCGGGCCGGCATCGCGGCCATCGACCCCCGCCTGGAGCCGCTGATGGAGGAGCACCTGCGCTCCTGGGACGACACCGGCTTCCTGGAGATCTTCACCGCCGAGGTCGACCAGTGGGCCCGCGACGGCCTGATCCTCATCGGTGACGCCTCCCACACCTGCACGCCGATCCTCGGCCAGGGTGTCAACCTCGCCATCCAGGACACCGTCTGCCTGGCCCCGGTCATCGCCCGCGCCCTGGCCGCCACCCCCTCCGGGTCCGTCCCGGCGGCCGAGTTCGACCGGTTCGTCGCCACCCGGCGCAAGCACAAGACGGTGGTCACCCGGTTCCAGCGGATGCAGGAGCGCGCGCTGGCCCAGCACACGCCGATGGGTGTCCGGCTGCGCCGGGCCAGGTTCTCCGTCCTGGACAAGCTGCCGGTGAAGTACGCGGTGTTCGGCAAGGTGATCAACGCCCCGCACCAGGTGGACCCGGCCGACCTCCGGGTACACCTCGCGCACTCCCGGTAACCGCCCGCCCCGCCCACCGGCCGCCGTCGGCGCCGGCCCGCCCGAACCACCCAGGAGTCATCCGTGCGTTGGAATGATCTGTATGTCAGCGGGCTCGGCGCCCACCTGCCGGAGCGGGAGCAGACCGCGGAACAGGCCGTGGCCGCCGGGTTGTACGACGCCGGGCGGGCGGAGGCCAACGGCATCCGCGCGGTGCGCGTGGCCGGACCGGACGAGCCGGGGCCGGTGATGGCCGCCGCGGCGGGCCGGCAGGCGGTCGCCCGTTCCCGGCTGGACCACGACCTGTTCGACCTGGTGCTGCACGGCTCCATGGGGCATCAGGGGCAGGACTTCTGGACCCCGGCGCACTACGTGCAGGGCGAGACGGTCGGCGGCCACGGTCTGGCGGCCGAGGTCCGCCAGGGGGCCAACAGCGGGCTGGCGGCCGTGGAGCTGGCCGCCTCCCACCTGGGTTCCCGGCCCGGGGCCACCGCCGCTCTGGTCACCACCGGCGACGCCTTCGCCCTGCCCTACGTGGACCGCTGGGCCAGCGACGACCAGACGGTCTACGGGGACGGCGCGGGAGCCATGGTGCTCTCCTCCCGGCCCGGCTTCGCCCGGGTCCGCTCCACCGCGAGTCTCTCCGAGCCCTCCCTCGAACCCGCCTACCGGGGCACCCGCTGGACCGCAAGCCCTTGCGAGAGCGGTGGGCCGGCCGACCTGAGCGGGCGCAAGCAGGCCTGGTTCACCCGCCACGAGGGCGCCTACCAGGAGGCGCTGGAGCTGATCGGCCGGCGGTTCGGGCAGGTGCTGGAAAGGGCACTGGACGACGCCGGCACCAAGCTGTCCCGGACCCAGTGGTTCGTGCACGCCAATGTCTCCGAGCAGATCGCCGAGTGGGGCTTCTACCGGCCGCTGGGCCTGGACCGGGCGCGGACGACCTACGACTGGGGCCTGGACTTCGGCCACATGGGCGGCGGCGACCACATCATCGGCCTGAATCATCTCTTCGAGAGCGGCCGTCCGCGCCCCGGTGACCTGGTGGTCACCGTCGGAGTCGGCCCGGGCTTCCTGTGGACCGCGATGGTCCTGGAGGTGCTGCGCGCTCCGGCGTGGTGAGGACGGCCGGCGGCGGCCCGGACCGGCGCGTTCCGGAAACCACCGGTAATTCCTTCCGGAAACCGGCGGACTTCCCGAATGCACCGGCCCCGGGCTGGTGGAATTGCGTCCTTTACCCCGGGAAACTGCTTGCTACTCCCGGGGCGGTGAATGTCTCCGGCGGGCCGTTCCGGGTGACCGGAGAGACGTGGAGAATGGCGCGAACATTCCGTTTCATTCACCGCGACGACACCGGAGGGACGACCGCAGGACAGCCGGTGGCACGCCGCGCACGGCGCAAGATCTACTGGCCAACCCCTGTCACCTTCACCAGACTTGAGTGAACGGACTGTGCCACCGGACACCCGGCCCGACTGCCGGCGGCATATCGTCCACACGCCCCGCCCCCGGCCGGGGGCGCCGGAAGAGGCCCCACAGGAACGAGATCCGAGCACTGACCTGCACCGATCCCGCATATCAACTGGTCTGGTCCACTCCTCTTCCTGTTGACATCCAGGTTAATACCGGGGTCACCACCTCCCGTCGCCCCCGGGAACTGCGTTACCCTGACACCGATTCGGCCCGGGCGTGCACCAGCGCCGCACGAAGAAGGTGGCCAACTCAAGACCGGGGGTCCAGAACATGCACTCGGCTGCGGAACTGTCACCCATCGGGGAATCCCACCGCGCCGCGGGGAGTCGCCGAAGACATCCGGCAGTATCGCCCGAACCGCCCGAACCGCCCGGCCGGCCGGCGCGCAGCGGCCTCATCGGCCGCGAGACCGAACTCGCCACCCTGCTGGGCCTGCTCTACGACCCGACCGTCCGCATACTGACCATCACCGGCGCGGCAGGAGTCGGCAAGAGCCGGCTGGCCCGCGCCGCCGCCGCCCAGCGCAGCCCTCTCGGCCACGACCTGTCCGCCACGGTGGACCTGAGCTCCTGCGACAACGCCGACGACGCCTGGCGCAGGATCGCCGGGGTCCTGGACGCGCCCCTCGCCGAGTGGGACCGGGCCGACGCCGACCGGCTGGCGGAGCACATCGGCGACCGTGCCGTGCTGCTGCTCCTGGACAACTGTGATCTCGTCGCCTCCGGTCTGTCCCTCGGTATCGCGCACCTCTCGGCGTACTGCCCGGGCCTGCGCGTCGTCCTCACCAGCCGGGTCTCGCTCGACATCTACGACGAACGGCTCTTCCCGCTGCGCCCCCTCCCCGCGGCGGCCCCCGGCTCGTCCCACCTGGCCAACCCGGAGTCCCCCGCGGTACGGCTGTTCGTGGAACGAGTGCGCGCCCAGCGCCCGGACTACTCGCTGCTGGACGACGACCTGGAGATCATCACCGAGGTCTGCGTCGCCCTGGACGGCCTCCCGCTCGCCATCGAACTGAGCGCCGGTGCCGTGGCCATGCTCGGCCCCCGCGCCCTGCTCACCCGGCTGCGCGACGGCGAGTGGCCGGCCAGCAGCCGGCTGCTGGACCTGCCCGCCAGGCACCGCACCGTGACCGCCTGCCTCTCCTGGGGAGACCGGGTGCTCTCGCCCGAGCACCGCCGCTTCCTCCAGCAACTGTGCGTATGCCAGGGCACCTTCGACATCGCCACCGCCCAGCACCTGACCGGCCTCGACCTGGGCACGATCATGAGCAACCTGGAGACCCTGGTGCACATGAGCCTGCTCCAGCGCTCCGAACAGCCCGGCGGCGACGTCACGTTCCGGATGCTCAGCATGATCCGCAGCTACTACCTGCATCACCAGCAGATGGACGCCGGGGAGCTGGCGCGCGTCCGCGACCGGCACGCCGCTCACTTCGCCGGGGCCGCCGCCGCGGCCGCGGAGCAGCTGCACGGCCCGGACCAGGGACAGCGACTGACGGCCATCCGGCTACGGCTGGACGACTACCGCGCGGCCGTGGCCCACCTGCAGAGCCGCGGGGACCACCCGGCCGCTGCCCGGATGCTGGTCTCGACAAGCACCGCGCTGGAGGACTGCCACCACCTGCCGGAGTCCCTGTCCCGCCTGTTGGAGGCGATCCGGGGGCTGGAGAGCACCCCCCGGCGCGACGACGGCGACCACCGCCCGCTGCTGGCCCGCGCCCTGGAGACGGCGGGGGCGTGGTCGCTGGCGGCCGGGGACCTGCCCGGCGCCGGGGACCTGCTGCGCCGGGCCGCGGTCCAGTGGCAAGGCCTGCACGACCGGCCGGGAGCCGCCCGGGTGGCCGCGCATCTGGCCGAGACGGCCAGGCTGGCCGGCGATCCGCTCTCTGCGACAGCCCTGGCCACCACCGCCGTTGCCGAACTGGACCTGCTCGGGGAGCGCCGGGCCGCGGTCACCGCACGGCGCACCCTGGCGCTCGCGGAGGCGGCCCGGGACCAGCCGCACGCCGAGGCGCACCTGCTGCACGCGGTGGAGGAGGCCCGGAAGGTCTGCGGCCGGCGGGCGCTGGCCGCGGCGCTCACCGACCTGGCCCGGCTCCTGCTGGACGCCGGCAGGCCGGGGCAGGCGCACACCGCCGTCCGGGAGGCCATGGAACTGCTGCGCGGGACGGGAGGGCCCCGGCACCTGGCCCGCGCCCTGGAGACCGCCGCCCGCGTCCTGCCCCATCTGGGCAAGGGGCAGCAGCACCGGGCCGCACGGCTGCTGCTGGCGACCGGGGCGATGCGCGCCCGCCACGGCCTGCCCCAGCCGGAGGACGCCCCGCAGCTCGAGAAGCTCATGACCCGGATGCGGGTGTCACTGGGCGACGGCACCCTCACCGAGCTGCGCCGCCAGGTGCACCACACCTCGCCGATGGCCGCCCTCAACGACGCGCTCTCCGCGCCGCCCACCGCGCTACGCGCGTCACCCCCGGAGGACAAGGACGTCCTGCGCGTCCTGACCCCGCGCCAGACCCAGATCGCCCGCATGGTCGCCGACGGTCTGACGAACCGTCAGATCGCGCACGCCCTGGACCTGTCCGAGTGGACAGTGATCAATCACCTGCGTCAGGTGATGCAGAAGCTCGACTGCCCCTCCCGGGTCCATGTCGCCTGTCTCGTCCAGCAAGCCACCTCCTAGGAGCCCGCCATGGCCGAACGCACCGTCACCCTCACGGGCTGCCACCGGCTGACCTCGCTGGCGGAGGGCGAGACGATCATCACCGTGCTCTACCGGGTCGCCTCGGCAGTGCCGCACCGTCCGGCACTGCTGACCCGGGGGTTCGGCAGGTCCCGGACCAAGCAGATCTCCTACGCCCAGCTCCTGGAGCACGTCGAGCGGGTCGCGGAGGTCCTGACCCTGTGCGGTGTGCGGCGCGGCGAGACCATCGCCCTGCAGGTGCCCAACTGCTGGGGCAGCGCCGCCCTGATGCTGGCCTGCTTCCGGATCGGCGCGGTCGTGGTGCCCGTGCACCCCGGCGTCGACGAGGACGGCCTGGAGCGGGTGCTCGCCGGCACCGGCGCGTGCGCCTGCGTGGTGTTCGACACCTATCTCGGGCAGCGCAACGCCGAGCGGCTGCTGACCGTCTCGGAACGCCTCCCGGCCCTGCGCCACCGGATCGTGCTCGGCGACGCGGCGGCCACCGGCGCCCTCGACTTCGACCAGCTCTACCGCGACCGGGCGGGACTGTGGCTCCCCGAGGGCGAGCGGCTGGGGCCGCCGCCCCGCGACACCGACGGCCCGTGCCTGTCCGTCCCGGCGATCGGCCCCACCTCGGTCACCCTGACCCACTACCGCCACTGGGACCTGTGCGCGGACGCGTTCCTGTCCATGCACGCACTCGCAGATGTCCTCGCCGGCCGGGACAAGCGGCCCCTCCAGCCCCCGGGGGAGGTCTTCGGCACCTCCTACCCCATCACCGAACCGTCCGGCCTGATGCCGCTGCTCTGGCAGCCTCTCCTGACCGGCGGCACCGGTGTGAGCACCGACAGATGGGCCCCGGACGAGTGCCTGGATCTGTTCGGCGAGGCCGGAGTGACCATGATGCTCTGCCCCGCGGAGCACTGGGAGCAACTCCTGGAGGAACAGCGGCTGCGCCCCCGCCCCCTCCCTCATCTGCACACCGCCGCCCTGCACACCACCGCGGTCCCCCCGGAACTGGCAGCCGGCGTCGAGGAGGCCTTCGGCGTGCCCCTGCGGCCGATGCCGTTCCAGCAGGCCGCCGGGGACCGCTGATACCGCCCCCGCCCACCGGTACCGGCCCCGGCATGCGGGAGAATGCCTTTCCGTGACGTCCAGCTCCTCCCAGGCCCGCGTGATCCTGCTGACCGGCCCGTCCGGGTCCGGCAAGTCCCGTCTCGCCGCCGCCTCGGACCTGCCGGTGCTGCGACTGGACGACTTCTACAAGGAGGCCGGCGACCCCGGTCTCCCGACGGTCCCCGGCTCCACCGCCACAGACTGGGACGCCCCCGGCTCCTGGGACGCGGACGCCGCGGTGGCCGCCGTCCGCGCCCTGTGCGCCGACGGCAGCACCACCACACCTGTTTACGACATCCCCTCCAGCACCCGGTGCGGCACGGAGCGCCTCGACCTGGCGGGCTCGCCGCTGTTCGTGGCCGAGGGCATCTTCGCCGCCGAGATCGCCGGACGGTGCGCGCGCCTGGGGCTGGTCGCCGACGTCCTGTGCCTGCGCAACCGGCCGCTGACCACCTTCCGCCGCCGACTGCTGCGCGACCTGCGCGAGGGCCGCAAGTCCTGGCCCGTGCTGGTGCGGCGCGGCTGGAAGCTGCTGCGGGCCGAACGCGGCCTCGTGGACCGCCACGTGGCACTGGGCGCGCACCCGTGCCGCAGGGACGAGGCACTGGCACGGATCGCCGCGCTGCGCACCGGGGAACACGCCCCCACCGCCCCCGTGATCCCCCGGCCCGGGCGTCCGGCACACCTTCGCTGACCGGCACCGGGGCCGGACGACGACGAGGGCCCGGAGCCGCCTCCCCCGGCGGTCCGGACCCTCGCGGTTCCCCGTTTCCCCTGCTTCCCCCGGTCCCCCCGCGGGTCCCCCTCACCACCCCCCGGTGGCGCCCCCGTTCCCTTCCCCTCGGGCACCCTCTCCCCCGCGGGTTCTCCCCCGCGGGTCCTCCCCCGCGGGTCCTCCCCCGCGGGTCAGGCGACCAGCTCGCCGAAGGACGCCTTCTCGTCCCTGCCGAGTCCGAGCGCCCGGTCCTCACGCAGCCGGCGCAGCGTGCGCCATATGCTGCTCTTGACGGTGCCGACGCTGATGTTCAGCGTCTCGGCGATCTCCGGGTCGGTACGCCCCTCGTAGTAGCGGAGCACCAGCATGGTGCGCTGCTGTTCGGGCAGCCTGGCCAGCGCCTGCCACAGCACGGCCCGCAGTTCGGTCCCGCGCATGGTGTCCTGCTCGGCGGGCGCCTCCGGCAGCTCCTCGGTCGGGTACTCGCTGAGCTTGCGCCGGCGCCAGGCGCTGATGTGCAGATTGGTCATGGTGCGGCGCAGGTAGCCGCCCACCGCCGCCTTGTCGCTGATCCGGTCCCAGGCCCGGTAGGTGGACAGCAGCGCGCTCTGCAGCAGGTCCTCCGCCTCGTGCCGGTCGCCGGTCAGGTGGTAGGCGGTGGCGTACAGGGAGGCGCGACGCTCCCGCACGTAGGCGGTGAACTCCGCCTCCGTGCCGGCCCCCTCGCGCCGCGCCGCCCCCGCGGCCTCCCCGTACGTCCCCCCCTGCCGGTGCGTGCCGGAGCCCCCGCTCAGCACAGCCAGCCGCACCGGCCTCGGGTGTCCGGTGCCGCGCTGACCCCCAGGCCTGTTCGCCGCACCGGACTTCTCCGCGCAGCGGACGGGAACCACCACGGCGCGCGGGCGCGTCGTACCGGGTGCCGCGGCCGTGGTGCCGGCGGTGTGCGGTGCGCTCATGCCGCTCCCCCCATCGTGGAGTCGTCCGTGCGAGGTCTTCGGGGAACACACTGCACGCCCAGTTTCATCACCGGGTCCGCCGTCTGTCACAGCGGTGTCACAGCGGATGTCCGTGATGCCCGGGAACAGGCGGTCGAAGTACCGCGGCCCGATAGGACACAATGAGCCGCGTGGCTTTCCTGTTGCTGATCGAGGACGACGAGGCGGTGCGCACCGCCCTGGAGATGGGCCTGACCCGCCAGGGCCATCGGGTGGCGACCGCCGCGACGGGTGAGGACGGCCTGAGACTGCTGCGCGAGCAGCGACCCGACCTCATCGTGCTGGACGTCATGCTTCCGGGCATCGACGGCTTCGAGGTCTGCCGCCGGATCCGGCGCACGGACCAGCTTCCGATCATCCTGCTCACCGCGCGCAGCGACGACATCGACGTGGTCGTGGGGCTGGAGTCCGGGGCGGACGACTACGTGGTCAAACCGGTGCAGGGCAGGGTGCTCGACGCCCGCATCCGCGCGGTCATGCGGCGCGGCGAGCGCGAGTCCAACGACTCTGCGACCTTCGGGGCCATCGTCATCGACCGGGCGGCGATGACCGTCACCAAGAACGGCGAGGACCTCCAGCTCACCCCGACCGAGCTGCGCCTGCTGCTGGAGCTGAGCCGCCGGCCGGGCCAGGCCCTGTCCCGGCAGCAGCTGTTGCGGCTGGTCTGGGAGCACGACTACCTGGGCGACTCCCGGCTGGTGGACGCCTGCGTCCAGCGGCTGCGGGCGAAGGTCGAGGACGTGCCGTCCTCACCGAAGCTCATCCGCACGGTGCGCGGGGTGGGCTACCGGCTGGACGCCCCGTCGTGACCCCGGCCGCGGGCCGCGAGGACGCCGCCGCGGACCGCGGAAACGGCCCGGAGGACGGCCCCCGCGGCGGGCCGGTGAGGGGCGGCAGGCTGCGCGCGCTGTGGCGCCCGGCCGGTCTGCGGATGCGCCTGGTGGTGGTGTTCGCACTGGTGGCGCTGCTGGCGGCGGTGTCGGTGTCCGGCATCGCGTACTGGCTCAACCGCGACGCGGTGCTCACCCGGGCGCAGAACGCGGCCCTGAAGGACTTCCGCAAGTCGCTGGGCGACCACAGCGGGCGGCTGCCGGAGAACCCCAGCTGCGCCCAGCTGCGGGCGACCGCCGCGGCGATGGCCCGCAGCACGCAGAACTACCAGGTGGTGCTGGTCGACGACAGCCCGTCGGGCGAGCGGTGCGCGGAGGCGTCCGACCCGTCCGTCTTCCGGCTGGAGATGGTTCCCGCCTCGCTGACCGAGGCGGTGCACCAGCGGCGGGACGAGGGGCCGGACGACGACGCCGCCCCCTACCACCTGTACTGGCAGCGGGTCGTGCGCGGCGACGACCCGTACCTGATAGGCGGCGCCCAGGTCATCGAGGAGGGCCCAACCGGCTACATGCTGGCCTCCCTCGCCCCCGAGCGGGACGACCTCAACTCGCTGGCCTGGTCACTGGGCATCGCCACCATGCTGGCCCTGGTCGGTTCGGTGCTGCTGGCCCAGGCCGCCGCCGCGACGGTGCTGCGCCCGGTGCAGCGGCTCAGCAACGCCGCACGGGCGCTCGGCCAGGGCGAGCTGGAGACCCGGCTGCCGGTCCGCGGCAGCGACGAACTGGCCGAGCTGACCAGGACGTTCAACGGCACCGCGGAGGCTCTGGAGCAGCGGGTCGCCGATCTCAGCGCACGGGAGGCGGCCAGCCGGCGGTTCGTGGCGGACATGTCGCACGAGCTGCGCACCCCGATGACCGCGATCACCGCGATGACCGAGGTCCTGGAGGACGAGGTGGACAACCTCGACCCCATGATCGCGCCCGCCGTCCAGCTCGTGGTGAGCGAGACACGGCGGCTGAACAACCTGGTGGAGAACCTCATGGAGGTCACCAGGTTCGACGCGGGCACGGCCCGCATGGTGCGGGACGACGTGGACATCGCCGACCAGGTCACGGCCTGCATCGACGCCCGGGCCTGGCTGGACGCGGTGGAACTGGACGCCGAACGCGGCATCGTGGCCCGCCTGGACCCCCGGCGGCTCGACGTCATACTGGCCAACCTCATCGGCAACGCGCTCAAGCACGGCGGCTCGCCGGTGCGTGTCCGGATCCGGGAGAGCGGCGGCACGCACGAGGCCGGCGACCAGGTCGTGATCGAGGTGGCGGACCGCGGCCCGGGGATACCGCAGGACGTGCTGCCGCACGTCTTCGACCGGTTCTACAAGGCCAGCGCGTCGCGGCCGCGCTCGGAGGGCAGCGGGCTGGGGCTGTCGATCGCCCTGGAGAACGCGCATCTGCACGGCGGCGACATCACCGCGCGGAACGACCCGGAGGGCGGGGCCGTCTTCACCTTGCGGCTGCCGCGCGGAACCCGTCATCCGGAGGACGGACCGGCCGCCGCGGAGAACGAGGAGAGGGGCGAACCGTGAGCACGCGATCCATACCCGGGGCCACCGCCCGGCGGGCCCGCGCCCTGCTGATGACGGTGGCGGCCGTGTCGCTGGCCGGATGCGGCATCCGGTCCACCGACGTACCCGTGGACGCCGGCCCCGCGCCGTCCCGGGCGACGTGCACCCAGCCGGAGAGCAACGGCGGCGGAGTCCCGGTCTATCTGGTGTGCGGGTCCCGGGTCGAACCCGTGGAACGCCCGGTGGCCCTTCCCGGGCAGCAGGACGACCCGGGGGCTCGGGTGGCGATGGCCCGGGCGCTGCTGGCGGAGCTGCAGACCGAGCCGGAGCAGGAGGAGCGGACGGCGGGCTTCAGCAGCGCGGTGCCCTCCCGGCTGACCGTCAGCGGGCCGGTGGGCGACGATCCGGAGCGGGCGCTGCGGCTCGACCCCGCGCCGGGCGAACTGCCGGCCGTCGCGCTGGTGCAGGTCATCTGCACCTTCGCCGGCGCCCAGCCGATCGGGGACGGCCTGTCGGTGCTGCTGGGCGGCCCGCCGGACGCCCCCGGCTCCGACCCCCACCGCTACAGCTGCTCCACCGGCCTGCGGCACAGCCCCGAGGCCGCCCGGACCGCGGGCGCCGCCTCCGCGCCCGCGTCCTGACCGCACGGCGGGTCTCCCGCGCCGTACGCCCGGTGTCTCCCGTTCCGGTACACCCGGGGGTACATCACACTCCCGGCGGGAACCGCGCCGGAGCCGGGCCGCGTCCCGGTAAGTGTGCAGCAACGAATCGCGGGTGCCTCGGCACCGCTTCTTCCCGGGCCGCCACCGGGCGGGAAGGCCCTCCGCGCACGCGTCCCCCGGCGCGTGCGGATCGCGGCGCTCCTGGTGCTCTGCGGCTACCTCGCACTGGTGGCCTGGCTGGTGCTCCGCCCGCGGGCGGTGCTGTGGGTGCCGCCGGCCAATCTCGAACTGCTGGCCTCCATCCGGGCCGACCTGGCCCGCGGCCCCGGGCACGCCGCGCGGACGATCGGCGCCGATCTGCTGCTGCTCGCCCCGCTGGGCGTGCTGCTTCCGCTGCTGGGGCGCCGGCTGGGCGGCTCCCGGCTCGCGTCGTTCACCCGGACCGTGCTGGCCGGTGCGCTGATCGCGCTGGTGACCGGCCTTGCCCGGCTGTCGGTTCCCAGCCAGGTCGCCGACGTGGACGCGCTGCTGCTGCACACGCTCGGGGTGGCGCTGACGCACCTCTCGCTCTACGGGCTCCTGCGGTCCCGGGCACTGCGCCCGGAGCGCCCGCGCCCGCCCGCGCACCGGGTGGCGCCCCGGCGCAAGACCTTCTCCTCTCGCTCCCCTCAGGGCGGAACCCGGAGATCCTCAGGGGTGGGGATCGCCCCTGGGACCGACGCGCTGCACCGGTCCCTCCCCGTACGGTGAAGGTACGGCTTCCACCGAGCCGCCCGGAACCGTCCGGAACCGAAGGAGTGTGTTCCCCATGGCCACGGTCACGCTGTCCAGGCCCCGCGAGGGCCGCATGATCGGCGGAGTGTGCGCGGGCCTGGCCCGCCGCTTCGGCGTCTCGTCGCGCACGATGCGGATCGTCTTCGTGCTCTCCTGCCTGCTGCCCGGCCCGCAGTTCCTGATCTACCTGGCGCTGTGGATCCTGCTGCCGAACGAGGGCGAGCGCTCCGCCTGGTGAGGCACCGCGCGGCGGCGCGCCCGCGGGCCCGGCGGCCGCCCGCCGGGGCCGCTGCCCCGGGGNCCGGTGCCCGGCCCACCACGCTCGGGGAAGGCCGGTCAGAAACCGAACTGACCCAGCGGCAGGCCGCCCAGCAGGGTCTCCTGGGTGTCCAGCGCCTCGGCCGGGACGCCCAGGTGCTCGGGCAGCGCCGGGAGGGTCTCGTGGCGGTGCGGCATCATGTGGTGCGCGACCGCGGGCAGCGTCATGATGCCGTGGTCGATCGCCATGTCGCCGCTGGTCATGGCCTCGTGGGCGCCCAGCGGCAGCCCGCCGGTGAGCTGCTCGGCCGAACCGAGCGGCGCCAGTTCGTGGTCCGCGGCCGCGGCACCGCCCGCCGCGGTGACGGCGAAGGCGGCGCCCACAGCGGCGGCGCCAAGGGTCTTCACGGTTGCCTGCTTCATCGGATGCAACGTCCTCGTCGGTGGTGGGGGTCGGGGCGGAGGCCGAAGCTAGCCACTGTTCCCCCGGGGACGCAAAGACGCACCGCGGGTCGGCGCGCCCCGCCGGGCGGTACCGCCCGGCCGCGGCCCGGTCCTCACGCGGACCGGCCGCGGTCGGCGTTCCGGCTGGTCAGGAGCGCGCGACCGGATCCGCCCCGAACAGCCACTCGGACCGCAGCCCGGCGTATCCGGGCTTGATCACGTCATTGATCATGGACAGACGTTCATCGAAAGGGATGAACGCGGACTTCATGGCGTTGACGGTCAGCCACTGGAGGTCGTCCAGTGTCCAGCCGAAGGTCCGCACGAGGTGGCCGAACTCCCGCGACATGCTCGTCCCGCTCATCAGCCGGTTGTCGGTGTTGACCGTGACCCGGAAGTGGAGCCGGCGCAGCAGTCCGATGGGGTGCTCGGCGTAGGAGGAGGCGGCACCGGTCTGGAGGTTGGAGGTGGGGCACATCTCCAGCGGAACGCGCTTGTCGCGGACGTAGGCGGCCAGCCGGCCGAGCCGCACGGTGCCGTCCTCGCCGGTCTCGATGTCGTCCATGATCCGCACGCCGTGGCCGAGCCGGTCGGCCCCGCACAGCTGCAGCGCCTCCCAGATGGACGGCAGTCCGAACGCCTCGCCGGCGTGGATGGTGAAGTGGTTGTTCTCCCGCTTCAGGAACTCGAAGGCGGGCAGGTGCCGGGTGGGCGGGAAGCCCGCCTCCGCTCCGGCGATGTCGAAGCCCACCACGCCCCGGTCCCGGTAGCGGTTCGCCAGCTCGGCGATCTCCAGGGACCGGGCGGCGTGCCGCATGGCGGTCAGCAGCGCCCCGACCCTGATCCGCCGGCCCTCGCCGGCCGCGAGCCGCTCGCCCTCCCGGAACCCGTCGTTGACCGCCTCGACGACCTGCTCCAGGGTCAGCCCGGCGGTCAGGTGCTGCTCGGGGGCGTAGCGGATCTCCGCGTAGACCACGCCGTCGGCGGCCAGGTCCCGCACGCACTCCGAGGCGACCCGCACCAGCGCCTCGCGGGTCTGCATCACCGCGCAGGTGTGGGCGAAGGTCTCCAGGTAACGCTCCAGCGACCCGGAGTCGGCGGCCTCCCGGAACCAGTGGCCCAGTCGTCCGGGATCCTCCTCCGGCAGCCGGTCGTACCCCTGCTCGCGGGCGAGTTCGACGATCGTCGCGGGGCGCAGGCCGCCGTCGAGATGGTCGTGCAGCAGGACTTTGGGGGCGCGCAGGATCTGGTCCTCGGTCGGCGGGGTCCGGAGAGTGGTCATGCCCGAACTGTAACGCCTACGCGCGTAGAAACCTCCCCGGGGCACGGCCCGCGGACCGGCTGCCGCGCGGCTCAGTGGGTGTCGGCCAGCAGGCTGCCGCGCCTGCGCAGCAGGAACCGCTTGAAGTCCGCGACCGGCTGGGTGTCGGGGTGCCCGGCCATCCAGGCGACCCCGATCTCCCGGACGGCGCGCGGCGCGGTGACCGCGAGCTCGCGCACCCCCGGCCGGGGCCAGGCCGGCGGCGGCAGCAGGGCCACCCCGAGCCCGGCGGCCACCAGCCCGCGCAGCGTCTCCGCCTCCTCCCCCTCGAAGGCCACCTGGGGCCGGAACCCGGCCTGCCGGCACAGTTCCTCGGTGAGCCGGCGCAGCCCGTAGCCGGGCTCCAGGGTCACGAAGGGCTCCTCGGCGGCCTCCGCCAGCCGCACCCGCTTGCGGCCGGCCAGCCGGTGGTCGGCGGGCACCACGAGGTGCAGCCGCTGTTCGTCCAGCCGCCGGGTGACCAGATCCGGCGCGTCCGGCACCGGAGAGGTAAGGCACAGGTCCAGCTCGCCCTCCCGCATCCGCTCCATCATGTCCTCGCCGTAGCTCTGGACCAGCGAGAACCGCACCCGCGGGTGGTCGGCGCGGAACCGGCGGATCAGGCCGGGCACCGTCTCGGGCCCCATGGTGTGCAGGAAGCCGAAGGCGACCTTGCCCGCGGCCGGGTCGGCGTCGGCGCGCACCGCCTCGGCGGCCCTCTCGACCTCCCCCAGTGCCCGCTCCACGCTCCGCGCCAGGACCCGCCCGGCCGGGGTGAGCGAGACGGTGCGCCCGTGCCGCGCCAGCAGCGGCACCCCCAGATCGGCCTCCAGCCGGGCCATCGCCCGGCTCACCGTGGACTGCGGGACGGCCAGGTCGCGGGCGGCCCGGGTGATCTGTTCGTGCCGCGCGACCGCCGCGAACTGCGCCAGCCGCGGCGCCAGCAGCGCGGCCCAGGAACCGGCCTCGATGTCCGCATCGCCCGGTGTGACGCGTGTTACGGAGATGTCTTTTTCTTTGCTCAACGATGACACGCCCCTCGGTGGCCATTGCTTATGCACCAGCGCATGGATTCTCGCAGAATCATGCATTGGACGCATGAAATCGGCCGCTCTACGTTGGCCGCATGTCCTCAGCAGCCGTCACGGCTCCCGCCACCGCGTGCGCCGTCCCCCCGCCGTCCCCCGGAACCTCCCGCGGCACCACCCCTCCCGTCTCCCGGGCGCGCGTGAACCTCGCGCTGTTCGCCCTCGGCATGGCGACGTTCGGGCTGCTGTTCTCCACCCAGGCGCTGCTGCCGGACATCACCGCTGCCTTCTCGGTCCGTGCCGACCAGGCGAGCTGGACCGTCTCCGCCACCACCCTGGCGCTGGCTCTGGCCGTGCTGCCGCTGTCCGCGCTCTCCGAACGGCTGGGCCGCCGCCGGACCATGACGGTGTCGGTCGCCGCGGCCGTGACGCTCGCCCTGGCCGTCCCGTTCGCCCCCGACCTGACCACGCTGGTCGCGCTGCGCGCCGCGCAGGGCGTGGCCATCGCCGGCATCCCGGCGTCCGCGGTGGCCTACCTCTCCGAGGAACTGCCCCGCCGGGCCGTGGTGGGCGCGGTGGGACTGTTCATCGCGGGCAACAGCGTGGGCGGCATGACCGGCCGGGTGCTCAGCGGCTGGGTCGCCGAGGGCTGGGGCTGGCGCGCCGGCCTGGCGGCCATCGCGGCGCTGTCCCTGGTGTGCGCGGCGGTCTTCGCCCTGCTGCTGCCCAAGGCCCGCAACTTCAGGCCCTGTTCGATCCGGCCCGGCGCGGTGCTGCGGACCGTGCGCGGCCACCTCGCCCAGCCGCTGCTGCTGCGCCTGTACGCGATCGGCCTGCTGCTGATGGCCGCCTTCAGCGCGGTCTACACGGTGATCGGCTTCCGGCTTGCGGAGGACCCCTTCGGCCTGTCCGCCGGGCTGATCGGCTCGGTCTTCCTCATCTACCTGGTCGGCACCGGCTCGTCCTCGGCCACCGGACCGGCCGTGGAGCGGCTCGGCCGCCGCGGCGCCCTGTACGTGGCGGTCACCACCGCCGTCGCGGGCCTGCTGCTGACCCTCTCCGGCCGGCTCGCCGTCGTCCTGGTCGGACTGGTGCTCGTCACCGGCGGCTTCTTCCTGGGCCACGCGGTGGCCTCCTCCGCGGTCGGCCGGACCGTCACCGAGGGCCGGGCGCAGGCCTCCGCGCTCTACCAGGTCGCCTACTACACGGGCGGCAGCGCCGGCGGCACCGTGGGCGCGCTGGCCTACCACCACGCCCGCTGGGAGGGCGCCGTCGCCCTCGCCCTGACCGCCCTGGTGCTCACCGCCGGCATCACCCTCCACGCCACCCGCCGGGCGGTTGTCGCCGGGCGCGCCGCGCCCGGCCCCGCCACCGCGGTGCGGACGGCGGGCTGACCCCCGCACCGGACAGGTGCGCGGATCCGCCCTCGTCTCCCCCAGGGCTTGATCAAATTCCCTGAGGGGCGCGGTTGTTGATGATGCCGACGAGTGGGAGGGCTCGTCCGGGCTGGTCGCGGATTGCCCGGGTGGTCTTGGCGATGTTGGCGGCTCCTAGGGTGGTGAGCAGGCCGATGGCGAGGTTGCGGAGGGACGCCATGGCGCGGGGTGCGGTCCCGGTGTGGAGGGTGGGGGCGTAGGCGTCCTCGGCACAGTTCACGTCTCGGACGTGGTGGACGGCGAGGTGCCTGCGGAACAGGTCCTCTTCCGTCCGATCTCCCTCCGAACCGGACGTGCGGGTTTCCCCGCATCCAGCTCTCCACTGGTGCTGCTGAGCGAGCGGCTGCTGGTGGATCTCGGCGTGACAGCGGTCGCAGACGATCAGGGTCTTCCGTCGTCTGGTCCGCGTGGCTTCTACCATCGGGGTGCGGCATGACCTCGTGGTCGAGGCTGCCGGAACAATCGGCGATGTCGCCCTCGATGAACCAGGCTGTGCCGCTCCACGTCGAGGCGATCCCGTCGAGCGCCGTGTGACAGCCCCGACCAGTGCGGAAGCCGTGCGACCGGGCCGAGAAGCGGGGTTCGCAGTACGCCTCAAGCAGCAGACGCACCACCTCCCCAACCAGCTTGTCCGACCAGGCCGGCAGCCCCAGGGGCCTCAGGCTCCCGTCCTTCTTCGGGATGTGCACCCGCCGGACCGGGCAGAACCGGCAAGTTTTGTGATTGCAGGGTGATCTTGTAAACGGAGATCGATTAGAGTGACGGCGTGCCGACCTCCGGTGCGACCTTCACCAAGGGAGCGAACCGTGCAACTGCCTTTCGATCGAAGGATGTTCCAGCGTCTGGGAGTCGTCGCGGCGGCGGCGGCGCTGCCGCTCAACATGGTCGGGGACGCTTGGGCCGGCGAGCGGTTCAGCTACATCAAGGGGGCACTGCCCGGCTTCGAATCCACCCGGTGGACGGACGACGGGGGGACCGGAGACACCAAGGTCGAGTTCACGAGCTGCACGGCGAACGGCGGGGACACCCCGTTCGACAGCACGCATGTGCAGCTGTTCAAGGTCATCGATTACTGGCCGGACAAGCAGTATGGCAGCACGAGGAAGTTCACGGCCTGCAAGACAGGGACTTCAGTGGGTCTGTACCCGGCCATGAGTAACGGAGACCGGATGTACTTCAAGATCTCCCGGATCAACGACTCGACCGGAGTGATACACCTCGACGTGGCCAAGACCCGAGTCGCCTACTGACCCGGCTCCACGCAGCGAGCGGGGGAGACGCGCGTGCCTCCCCCCGTCTGCTGCTCCGTTCCGGCAGGAAGCTCCCATGCCTCTTCACTTCTCCGCCTGCACGTTCGGGTACCGGCGCAGGCAACGCATCATCCACGACTTCGACTGTGAACTTCCCCCGGGCAGAACGGTAGTCCTGGGTCCCAACGGCGCCGGAAAGAGCACGATGCTCGGCCTCGCCGCTTCGTCTCTGCGCCCACGGAGCGGGTCCGTCAGCTACCAGGGCATGGCCACGACCGACAGACGTACGCTGCATGCCTACCGCCGCCGCGTCGCGTGGATGCCGCAGCAGCTTGCCGCCGTTCCAGGCTTGACGGCGCGAGAGCAGGTCACGTACGTGGGGTGGCTCAAGGGGATGTCCCGCGCCGACGCCTGGGAGCAGTCGCTGCGCGCGCTCCAGCAGGTGGAACTCGGCGAACGGGCCGACGTCAAGATCGGCCGGCTGTCCGGTGGCCAGCAGCGCCGGGTGGGAGTCGCACAGGCCCTCGTCCATGGAGCGGAAGTCCTGCTGCTGGACGAGCCCACCGCGGGGATGGACCCGCGACAGCGCACCGTCCTCCATCAGATTCTGGGCAGCCTCCCGGGAACCGTCCACGTGGTGCTGTCCACCCACGACACAGCCGACCTCGAAGCGGTCTACGACAATGTGCTGGTGGTGCTCGACGGAGAAATTCGCTTCCAGGGGCCTGTGGGAGAGTTCCTGTCGCATGCCGACTCCGCCGCCGTCCCGGGCCGGCAGGCCGACTCCGCCTACCACGCGCTGACAGAGCGGGACCGCGCATGGGCTTCCTGAACGCGCTGCGACGCTCCTCGTTCCCCTGGGCCGCACCCGTCCTGATCGGGCTCGCGCTGTTCTACATGTCCGTGGCCTCAAATGGTCCGCGCACGGGATTCGGAGGGGACGCGGTCTCCAACGCCGCACTGGCGATGGGGCCGATCCCCGCGGCCTTCGCGGCGGTTGCGGCCTGGGAGGCCGGGAGGCTGCGGGCGGGGCAGGTGTGGGTGCTCACCCCCTCTCGCCATCGCTACCGCATCGCGCTCGAGGCCATGAGCCCCGTTCTTGTTCTCGCAGTACTTGTCGACATCATCCTCTTCGTGGGCGCCTCGCTTCACGTGTCGGCTGCGCCGAGGTCCGAGGACCTTCCGCACGTGGCGACCCTGCTCGCTGTCCAGGCCGCCTCGGTGGTCATCGGCTTCGGAGCCGGAAGCGGCCTGCCACGACCTCTCGCCGCTCCACTTGTCGGCCTCGCCCTCCTCCTCTGGTCCGCGGTCCCGCCTTCGCTGGAGACTCCATGGCCACGTCACCTCACAGGCCTCGTGGGGGAAGGACCGACCGTCACCGACTCCCTCGCGCCGCACGCTCTGCTCGCACCCGTGATGCTGTACCTGGGCGCCGTGGTCGCAGTGATGGTTGCCTGTACTCCCCTGCGCAGTCGTCTGCTGCGGGCGGCACTCGCCGCCCTGTGCTTGACCATTGCCGCTGTCCCCGCGCAGGCCATGGTGGCGGACGACGGGTATGTCACAGCCACTGTGCCTCGCACCGGTCACCAGTCGTGCGACGAGGGCCCACCACGCATCTGCGTACCCGAGGAATACGCCGACATGCTGCCGCAGCTGCGCTCCGCCGCGGAAACCGCTCTACCAGGGCTCGTGGCAGCCGGGTTCGACCGACCCGACGTGCTGGCTCATGTGTCACAGGACGCTGCGGTTTCCCCGGACACCTGGCGCCTCCATCTCGAACGGCCACTCACGGACACTCGCGCGCTGAGCGCGGTGGCCACCGCACTCGTCCCCGTGCAGCGCTGGGAGGACTGCCCTGATCTCCCGGATGACTACGCGGGCCGCGTGTCCCCCGGCCCGCTGACAGCCTGGATGCGGCTGACAGGCGGTATGGACGAGAACACCGTGGCCAAGGCGCACAGCGACGCGACTGTGCAGTGGGTCGAAGAGATCCGCACCCGATCCCTCGAAAGACAGAAGCAGTGGGCCGATGCCCAGATGCGGGCACTGCGCAGCTGCGACCCGGATGTGCATGAAGAGGCTCGCCGGTGAGCCCTTGGGTCATGGTCCGACGTCCTTGGATCATCCTGGCGAGCGTGGTGCTCTACACGGGCCTGCTCCTGCTGGTGCGGGAACACGTCGTGTACGTGCCCTCGATCACCGTGCTCGGGAACGCCGGGATGAAACTCATGAACTTCCTCCCCCTCATTGTCTGCCTGGCGCTCCTGTTCTGCCTGGACCGCAGACTCGGCCATGCCGAAGTCACGGGAACCCGGCGGGTCGTGCTCGCGGACCGTGGTCTGGTACTGGCCACCGCCGGAGCCGTGCTGCTGGTGGGGGCCACCCTGCACCTTCAGCTCGGTATGCCCACCGCGACAGCCGCCGGACGGAACACACTCTTCCTGGCCGGTCTCGCCCTGCTGGTGCGCGCCTGGTTCGGAGGCATCGTGGCAGCATCGGCCATGACGGGATGGCTGTTCATCACCGTGACAGCCGGGCTGCGGGCACCGCATGATCCCTATCCCTGGGGCCTGCTCCTGGAACCCTGGAACAACACGCCGGCCGCCGTGGCCACTGCGATCACGGCGTTGCTCGGGCTCACCGCACTGCACCGTGCGCCACCACGCGCCTGACGGGGCGGCGCCAACATCGCCACGACCTCCCGGGCAATCCGCGACCGGCCCGAACGAGCCCTCCCATTCGTCGGCATCATCAACAACCCCGACCCTCAAAGAAATTGATCAAGCCCTGTGTCTCCCCTGCCCCCGTGGCTACCGCGTGCCCGATCCGGTCACATAGGGATCGATCCGGTTCCCGGCGGGCGGCAGTTCGATGACCGGCACCAGCTTCCCGGTCGGATCGCCGTTGCGGTCCGGACGGAACTCCAGGCTCCCGCCGGCCCCTTCCACCACGTTGTCGATGTTGAGGTTGAACTGCACCTGGATGACGCGCTCGGCGGAGATGTCCCCGCCATCGTTGTCCTCGTTGCTCAGCCTGATCGCCTGGACCGCCGCCATCACCGCGTCGTGATGGGCCACCGCGTAGCCGTTCGACAGCGCGGCGTACACCTCGGCGTCCGGCGCCTTGGAGCCCTGCCCCCGCTCCGTGTCCCCGCTCTCCAGAGCCGACAGGTCCTCCTCACCCAGGTGTTCGACGAACGCGCGGTGAAAGTCGGCGAATCCCACGGGGACCGGCTCACCTTCGCGCGCGTCCGCCCTCCACCCCGGATCGTAGGAGGACGCGTACACCATGGTGATCCCCGCGTTGCCGAGAGTCTTTTCCTCGTCCGCCGACAGGGCCGGGCCGGTCTCCGCGAACAGCACCGCGAACTGCCGCGTCTCCTTGCAGGGCCGGTCCGTGAGCTGGACAAGGAACTTCTCCAGATCGGCGGTACGTCCGGAGAAGAGCACCATGTCCGCCTCGGTGCGACAGATACTGCGTACCAGAGGGCTGAACGGGTGACTCTTCGCGTCGTCAGTGCCGGTGGAGCCGGAGAACGGCTGGTCGGGCGTACCGCCGATCTCCTCGGCCATGTGTTTCCGAAACGCTTCGGTCAGCGTGGCCACATGGAGATCCGGCTCGCTCTCGTCGAAGAGGAGGATCGCGTTCTCCAGATCACCGCGCTCCTTCACATAGTCTTTGAGCGCGAGAACGAAGTCCGTGTTGCTCGGTGTGATACGCACCAGCCCCTCTATCCGTCCCTCGCGGTCCGCCCCTCCCCCTGTCCGGCCGCTCCGGTTGAGCCCGTCGGCGCTCGCCACCGCCGCGAACATCGGAATCTTCTCGTCGGCCAGCGCGCGAAAGGCGTCCTCGGTGATACGAGTGCTGACACCGCCGCCGACCGTCGCGACCAGTGGAGCCCCTGCGTCCTTCATGGATGCCAGTTCCTCCGCCACTGGCTGCCACTGAGTCTGCCGACTGCCGGTATTGGCCAGGTGCAGGCGGACCTTCGGCTGGGCGTCACCCATTCCGCCGGCCGGGTCGTTGGCCCGCTTCTGCGCCACATAGGCGCCCTGCATCGAGCGGAGCGTCTGTTGCGGGGACAGCGGACCGCCGTCCACCGGCGTCAGGGAGGTCAGCAGGGCCACCGTGACCGCCTCCTCCCCCGACGCCGCGACACTGTCGTTCTCGGCCTTGATCAGCGCCTGGATGGCGCGAAACTGCTGTTCCAGTCCGCTCTTCTCCCCGGGCACGAACGCCGGCGAGCCGTCGGTGACACCGATGCACTCCCCGCCCCGCTCCACCAGCCCCGAGCCGAGACCGCAGGCCAGCCGTGGTGGAACCCAGACCAGCGCAGCAGCGACCAGGGCCGCTGCCAGTACGCCGGCGGTCACCCATATGGGCCGGCGCAGCCGCCGTTGACGCGGTCGGAACGAGTCATCATGGTCGGGCGCGTACCGGGTCATTCGCACTCCCTTGCCGGCATCGACGGCTTGCAGTGACATGCGCTCAGGTCCACCAGGTGGCCTGCCTCTTGAACTCCGCGGCCTCCCGGTTCAGTGCGACCAGGCCGTCCGGCGACAGCGGGGCCAGCGCGCCGAGGAGAACCGCGACCTGCGTACACAGGAACTCGCGTTCCACACCGGCCCCCGGGTCCCGGACCACCCGCAGGGCCGCCACCAGCTGTGCGACCTGCGCGGACGCGCCGCCCAGTCCGTCCGGCGGCAGCGAGGACGTGGCCGCCTGCAACCGGGCGTAGGGGGACAGCAGGTGCCGCTCGGGCACCCCGCACGGCGCCCCGGCCACCGTGTCCAGCAGCTCCAGCCAGGCCTCGGCGGGGAGCTCGGGCAGCAGCCGGGCCACCTCCTCCGCGGCCGCCTCGAGTTCATCACCGGCCAGCCGGTGGTACAGCTCTCCGTCCCGGTCCCCGTTCTCCCGGCACCGGCCCCGCAGTCTGGCGTGCACGGCCGTCCATCCGGCGGGGTCGTCCGGCGCGCGCCCGGCGAGCCTGTACAGCAGCAGCCGTCGCAGCACAGCGGCCCGGGCGCTGTCATCCCACAGCCCGGCCTCCCGCACCGCCTCCGCCCAGGCCGGGTTGACCAGGTCGCTCTGATGACTCAGCCACAGGCCGTCACTCTCGTTGCGGGCGGCGGAGCAGGAGGCGAAGGCAGCCAGTTTGCTGTCACCGGCACGGCCGTCGGCCGCCACTGCCAGGCGGCGCAGCAGCCACTCCTGGACCGTCGGCTCATCCGGGGACCCCGCGCTGTCCGGCAGCGACAGCGCCAGCAGCCCGGCGATCCCGCCCTCCGGCAGGGGGTTGCGGGCGGCGAGACCGGCCAGCAGCCCGGCCGACTCCGGGTGGCCCGCGGTGAAGCCGTGGATGATCCGGGCAGTACGCCGGTCCGTCCCGCCGGACGCCCCGGCCAGCAGGTCCTGCACGTTGGCCCGGGTGAAGTCGGGCAACGGGTAGCTCAGCCACACCGGCGTCCCCTCCACCGCACCCGCGCCTGCCTCGACGGAGAGCAGGCCCTCCAGCGGAACCGCCTCGGTCTCGAAGGTGACGGACAGGTCCTCCTCGCCGGTCGCCACCACGGTCAGCGGTTCGGCGTGCTGGTCGGCGCCCAGGAGCGGGCGGGCGTCCAGGAAGCGGCGGAGGAAGGAACGGCCCGCCGGGGTGTCCACGTTGTCCAGCAGCAGCACCGGGGTGGGAAGCTTCCACACCCTGCGCGGGCAGTCCCGCAGGTCGGCCAGGAACGCCTCGCACAGCAGCCCGCCCACCCGGTCCCGGGCCGCACGCCCGGAAGCGGTGTCAGCCTCCTCGTCCCGGGCGGCACGGGCGGCGGTGTTGAGCTCGATCAGGGTATCCACCGCCCGGTCGGTCAGCCCTCGGTCACGGTGGCCGTACCAGCGCTGGGCCCCCTCGGGCAGCGAGGCCACGCCCAGCTCGGCCAGAAGCTTCAGCGGCACCCGGAACACCGTGGTGGTGCCGCCGCTCGCCAGCTCACCGGTCACACTTGCCTGCCCGGCCACCGACCCCAGCGCCCGCACCGGCCAGGCCCGGCCGCGCCGCTCCTTGAGCAGCGCCGTCACCGCCTTGCGCGCGTCCTCCCAGTTCAGGTGGGCGAGATCCTGCTCCATCACCAGCAGCCCGATGAGCAGCCGGGGAAAGGTCAGCCGGCGGTAGCGGGGACGGTGCCGGGCCATTCGCCCGGCGGCCATGGACAGCGTGTACGCCACGTCCTCGTGCCGCGGGTCGGCGAAGTCCGCCCGGCCGTAGGGCACGAACTGATCCAGCTTCCCCGCCAGGACATCCAGCAGAACCGACTTCCCACTGCCCCTGGTCCCTTCGAAGACCACCACTGGCCTGCGTTCGCCGGGACGGGCTGGCCAGGAGGGCTCGGTCAGTTTCCGCACCGCCTCGATGGCCGCACGGCGCTCGAAGATCGGCCGGCGTTCCCCCACCATGCTTCGTCCCCTCTCGCGACCCCCCGTACACCGCCCTTCGATCGTTGCACAGAACGTGACGGATCATCACCCTCGCGACAGCGCCTGTACCCCGGCTGTGACCCGTTGGTGACGCGCACCACCGGGCCCTCTTCCGCCGGCTCCGCCGCGCTTCCGGGGCCCCGGACAGCCACCCGCCGCCGTCGCCTACGGGGACGCACGGTGCGGCGGCGGATGCCGGCGGTAACCCCCCACCCCTGGATCTACCAGCTGAAACACGCACGGAGTAGGGTGCTCGACCATGACCGAACCGGACTTCCTGCGCACGACCCGCGCGTCCTACGACGCCGTGGCCGCCGACTACGCCGAGCGTTTCCGGGGCGAGCTGGCGAGCAAGCCACTGGAGCGGGCGCTGCTGGCCGGTTTCGCCGAGCTGGTGCGGGCCGCCGGCAACGGATCGGTCGCCGACCTCGGGTGCGGCCCGGGGCGGGTGACCGCGCACCTGCACTCCCTCGGTCTGGACACCTTCGGGATCGACCTGTCACCGAAGATGATCGCGGTGGCCCGGCAGGCCCACCCGGACCTGCCGTTCTACGAGGGCACCATGACGTCCCTGGACCTGCCGGACGCGTCGCTTGGCGGCATCGTGGCCTGGTACTCGGTCATCCACATCCCCGACGGACGGCTGCCCGCGGTGTTCGCGGAGTTCCACCGGGTGCTGGCACCGGGCGGTCATCTGGCCCTGGCCTTCCAGGTCGGCGAGGACCACACGCACCTGGCGGAGGCGTTCGGCCACCCCGTCTCGCTCGACTTCCACTCCCGGCAGCCCGACCGCGTCACCGAGCTGCTGGAACGGGCGGGGCTGGAGCTGCGGGCCCGGATGGTGCGCGAGCCCGACGAGGACGGCGACTTCCCGGAGAAGACCCAGCGCGGCTACCTCCTGGCCCGCCGCCCCCTGCCCAGGCCCTGAAAGGGTCCCGGTACCGGTCACGCCACCGGTTCGGGCTTCCTGAGCAGTTCGGTCAGGGCCGAGACGCTGTGGTCGCCGTGGCCGGCCTCCACCGCCCGCTGCACCAGATCGTGCAAGGGAGCGAGCCAGGACGTGTCGACGTTCGTCTCCTCGGCCAGATCCCTGTCGTGGTCCGCGCCCGCGAGGAAGAGGTTCACACTGGAGCCCGCGTCCGTGTAGTCGCGACTGTCGATTTCCTCGGCGTAGACCGGCAGCAGCGACTTGATCATGTCCAGCCACTTCCCGGCGAACCGCACCGTGCTGCTCGCCTCCAGTCCACGGGCCTGGACCGCGGCTGCGCCCTGGAAGAACCCGACGAGCGCGGGCAGCAGCATCGCCCCGACCGCCATTTCGTACAGGGCGGCGAGGTCGGCCTCGTTTCCGAGGTGGACGGTATCGCCGCCCATGACCTCCAGCGTCGTCCTGTACTCGTCGAAAACCGCCCTGTCCCCGCCGTAGTACAGCAGCGTGTCCGGCGCTCCCACCCCCGCCGGGACGTTCTTGACCGCTCCCGCCAGAAAGCGGGCCCCGTGGCCGGCCGCCCAGGCGGCCATTCCACGGGCGTCGGCGGGCGAACCGCTGTTCAGGGTGACAAGCGCCCGTCCGGACACCGTCGCCGCGGCCGGCTCCAGTACGGAGCGGGTGTCCTCGAAGGTGGTCAGGCAGGTGATGACCAGCGGACTCGCCGCGAGAGCCGCACTCACCTCCCCGGCCTGGACGGCCCCCTTGGCCACCAGGGGTGCGGCCTTGGCCGGTGTGCGGTTCCACACCGTCGTCGGGTGGCCGGCGTCGATAAACACCTCGGCCAGTGCCCGGCCCATCGAGCCGAGCCCGACGACGGTCACGGGCAGGGGATTGGCCCCGGTCATGCGTTGCTCCAGTCAGCAGTCGGATGGTCGGGCGACGCAGAAGAGCCGCCGGACGAACGAGTCCGGGCGCGGCGCCCGTTCCATACTGGGCCCTGGATTGCATTCCCTCAAGTACCTACAATTCTGTTCGGTACCCACATTCTTGTCAGTAGGAGTACCGATGACCAAACGGACCTATATCTGCGGACTCGATGCCGCCATCGCCGTCATGGGCGGCAAATGGAAAGGATTACTCCTCTTCTCACTCGACGAAGGTCCGCTGCGCTTCGGAGAACTGCGGCGGGCGGTCCCCGGAATCAGTGAGAGAATACTGATCCTTCAGTTGCGGGAAATGGAGGCGAGCGGCCTGGTGCACCGCGAGGTCTACCACCAGGTGCCGCCCAAGGTGGAGTACTCGCTGACGGAATTCGGCAGGTCCCTCAACGCGGCACTCGCGCCGCTCGGCGAATGGGGCGAGGAACACATGGAGCGCATCGAAGCTATTCCCTGAGCCTCGCGCAGCGCCCCACAACGACTCGAACAGTGCCGGGTCCGCCCGAAACGCGGAACCACCCTCCCAAAGAGGGCTGCGCGAGCAACGGGCACGTGCACTTCGACATCGGACCGGAGTGCCAGCCTTGGCGCTCCGGTCGCCAGCCAGGCACCCCGCAAGACTGCCGCAAGGCGGTCGGCACATTGCCGAGCATGGCGGCAAATGCAGTTATGCACCCAGGGCCTTTGAGAAGTGCCGAGGTGGGCGGTTTGCCTGCTGAGCGTGGGATGTGACGTCCTATCGGCTCGTGGCGGTGACGGGCCCCAACCACCACCGTCCGCTTGCCGAGTTCGTCGAGCGCATGCAGCGCCTGGTCCGCCCTGGTGGTGTGTTCGGTGCGGAGTTCATGATGCCTGTCGAAGGACGCCACCACCTGATCGAGCACTTCACCTCCCCGGAGCGGCTGCGCACTTCCCCGGAGACTGGGAGATCCTGCTCACCGTGCGCACGAACAGGTTCACCGAGCGGCCCCACGTCGGCCGGCCGCACGACCATACCCACCGGATGGGCCTGCTCATGGCGGCCCGAGCCACCGACCACTCCTGAGAGAAGACCCAATGAAGCACGAGTACGAGGCCAAGTTTCTGGCCGTGGACACCGCAGGTCTCAAGGCCAAACTGACCGCTCTTGGCGCCGTCCAAGCGCTCCCCCGCACGCTCCTCACCCGCAAGATCTTCGAGAACAACTCCCTGGAGCGGGGCCTGGCTCCGGCTGCGCGACGAGGGCACACGCTCGACGCTCACGCTGAAGCAGGTCACCGACGCCACCACGATCGACGGCACCAAGGAGATCGAGACCGAGGTAACCGACCTGCACGCCATGGCTGACATCCTCCGTCGGATCGGCCTCAACGAGGTGCGCTATCAGGAGAACTACCGCGAGGAGTGGCGCCTCGGCCACCCTTCTCTTCTCCGCCGCGGGGAAGCAGGGGGCACCCCCCACGACACCCCGGACGCCTTGATCACGTACGCGGACGAGCAGCGCTTGCAGAAGTCCTCGGACTGCGCAGAGCAACGCCTCTGCATCTCACTCTTCCGCACACCCGAAGTGCCCCTTACCGGACGACTCAGTGGCTTCCCATCCCCGACCTGCATCGATGGACCCCCGACAAGCACGTGGCCGTCCCTATCGCGCAACGGGACGTGGAGAGCCCTGAACGACTCCGACGGGCGGGAGCCGTGGGCCGGGGCGGACTCTGACTTCTCAGGCCCGTGGCAATCCCGCCCACTTGGCGAGTCCTGCCAGTTCGGGGCGGGAGCGGCGGTGCAGGGAGACCAGCACGCGCAGCACCTCTCGGGACATGGGATGGATCCGGGCCATCTGGGGCGCTACTTCCCGTGCTCGCAGCAGCGACTCCAGCGACGCGTCCCGATTGCCGTCGGCGAGGTGGGCGCGGGCTGTGTCGATGTGCAGGTGACCCAGTCGCGTCGGCTGCAGACCGGGCAGCCTCGCGTCGGCGAGCCCGGCAGCCATGGCCACCGCTTTCCGGGGACGGTCCAGTTCGACGTGGACGGCGAGTTCGTGCAGCAGAACATTGCCCGGCCCGAACGTGAGGTTGTGACGGTAGTGGTCACCTTTGCCCGGCATGCGTTCGGCGAGCCGACGGGCGTGGGAGAGGTGGTGGTCGACAGTACCGGCGTCGCGCGCCCGGCCGGCGAGTGCGACCGCCCGCAGGTGGAGCGAACCGACGGCGACCAGCGCGTCCACATCGTCCAGATCACGGGCGGCGACGCCGGCCAGCGCCCGGTCGGTGACCGCCAGCCCTTCCAGGTAATCCCCTGCCGACTGGAAGCAGCCCGATTCGCTCCAGGCAGCCCCCAGCAGGGCGACCGGCGTCGAATGCCGGCTGGCCGCCCACTCCTGACGGGCGGCGATCAGGTCGGCGAGATCCGGGTATCCGAGCCGGTGCGCGATGGTCCACGCACAGGCGTAGGCGTCGACCAGCATCTGCCACGCCTCTGGTTCCCCGCTGTCGTGCGCGTGTGCCACCGCGCGTGACAGCAGGTCGGGCAGAATGCGCAGCAGATCGCTGTACCGGGTCTCGGAGCGCAGCCGGGAGGCATGAGCGATGTCGGCGGGCAGTTGCCGTTCCCGCACGTCGCTCACGCTCGGGTGACGGTGTCGGCGCACGGCCGACCGTAGCGCGGTGATGAGCTCGGAATCCGGGGCCTCCGCGTACGGCTGCCCGTAGACCTCGGACACGTGCACACCCAGCGCATTGGCGATCGCGGCGGCTACTGCGGGCCGGCATGCCCGGTCACCGATCTCGATCTTGGACAGCAGGGAGAGCGAGATCCTGGCCCGGGTGGCCAGGGCTCTCTGCGACAGGTCACGGGTCTTCCGCAGGAGAGCGATGTTCTCGCCCACAGCGGACGGGGCAACGGCGTCGACAGCGTGCATACCGAAAGTCTTCCCCACCTCACGGACCGTCAGCCCTCGCGCGCCCCCTGCGAAGGGCCGCTGTGCAACATCTGTGCACACTTCCCCTTTCTCTCAGTAGTTGTCTGATGACGACAGGCAACGAAGGCTGTGGAGGACACCATGGAGACCCCGTCGGACAACGCGCTCGCGGACGACTTCGACCACGAGGCCCTGCGCAGGGCCGTGCGGCATTCCCGCAGGCTCTACACCGGACAAGTGCGGTCGAAGGAGGTCGCCTCGGTCACCGAGGAGCTGGGACGGCATCTGGACACCTTGCTGACGGCATGCACCACGGCAGCAGGCGACTTGCCCCCTGCCGAACGGCGGACCATGAGCCAGGCGTCGGCCCACGCTCGCCAACTCCTTACCGACGGCCCGCCACCGGGAGCCATGTCCTCGGTGGTCCACATGCAGTTGCTCGCCGATGCCGCATCCGCCCTCGCCGCGTCTCTTCGGGCAGCCCGGTGAAGGGGCGGGTGGCCGGGGTGGCGCGGGGCGGGGTGGACCTGGGGCGGGTGCAGACGGTGTGCGGCCGGGTACTGGGGCCGGGGGCTCCGGGCGGCGTGCTGGCCGACAGCGGACGGGTGCTGGCGGTGACGGTGGAGCTGCGGGCGCTGCTGATCGAGCTGTGCGACGCCGTGGCGGAGCTGGCGCGGCAGGGGCCGGCCGGCATGCGGGAGCGGGAGTACGGCGAGCGGGTGGCGCGGGAGGCGAGGTGGCACCTGGAGTCCGATCCGTACGCTGAGGGTTCGCTGCTCATCCGTGCCGAGCACGCCCGCCGGCTGGCACGGACCTGCCGGAGGCTGGCCGTCACCTGCCGCGTGCTGCGGGAACTGGCCGCGCGGCGCTGGTGGGTGGAGATCACCGGGCCGGTCCTGGGCCTGTGGCACGCCGGGCCCGCGCCGGGGTGGAACGCGGCGCACTGCGCGCGGCTGGAGGTCCGCAGGCACCGGGCGGAGCTGCTGAACAAGGGCTACTCGCCGACGCAGCTGGGGCTGCGGCTCGGGCACGTCACCGTCTGGCGTCTGCTGCCCGCCGCGCCGCTCCGGCGTCCCGGCGGGCCGCCTGCCCTGCACACGGCGGCCGGGACGCTGGGAGCCTGGCCCCGGACGTGACCCTGCCGGTGGCCGGGCCGGGCCGGACCGGGTCGGGGCGGGACGGAACCCAGGCGCGCGGGTCGTCAGATGCCGAGGACGATCTTGGCGGTGCTGAAGTAGATGATCAGGCCGGTGGCGTCGACGAGGGTGGTGACCATCGGGGCGGAGACCACGGCCGGGTCGATGCGCAGCTTCTTGGCCAGCAGCGGCATGGTGCCGCCGATGGTGGAGGCCCAGCCGCAGATGACGACCAGGGTGATGCCGACGACCGCGGCGATCTTCCAGCCGACGAACAGGGCGCCGACCCCGAGGCCGACCACGGCGAGCATGCAGCCCAGCAGCAGACCGGTGCGGCATTCCCGCCAGATCACCCGCAGCAGGTCCGAGGTACGCACCTCGCCGACGGCCAGCGCACGGACCGCCGCCGTGGCGGCCTGGGCACCGGCGTTTCCGCCCGCGCCGATGAGCAGCGGGATGAACAGCGCCAACTGGGTGACGGTCTCCAGCTCGCCCTCGAACGCCTGGGTGACGGTGACGGTGAGGGTGGCGGCGAGCAGCAGCAGCGTCAGCCAGACCGCGCGGGCGCGGGAGAGCTGGAAGACGCTGGCCGACATGTAGTGCCGCTCCAGCGGCTCGGCACCGGACTGCCGGGCGACGTCCTCGGTGTCGGCGGCCTCGATGACCTCGACCGCGTCGTCGATGGTGAGCAGACCGACCAGCCGGTCCTCGCTGTCGACCACCGGCAGGGCGATGACGTTGGTCTCCCGCATCAGGCGGGCGGCCTGCTCGGCGGGGTCGGTGGCGCGGGCGTGCGGGGTCTCGGTGTCGACCAGGTCGGCCAGCAGCGCGTCGGGGTCGCTGAGGACGAGGTCCCGCAGCTCGACGACGCCCAGCAGGCGGCGGCCGACGTCCACCACCGGCAGGGTGTAGATGGTCTCTGCCTGGCCGCCCCGGCGCCGCACCGTCTCCAGCGCCTGATGGACGGTCAGCTCCTTGTGCAGGGCGACCGTCTCGGGCGTCATGTAGCGGCCCAGGGACCCCTCGGGGTAGCCCAGCAGGGCGGCGGTCATCTGCCGCTCGTGCGGGCTCAGGCCGGCCAGCACCCGCTTGGCGACCTTGGCCGGGGCCTCCTTGAGCATCCTGGCCCGGTCGTCGGGGTCCATCGCCTCGACCAGGTCGCGGAAGGTCTGGTCGCGCAGCCCCTGCAGGATCTGCTGCTGGTCGACGGGGTCGAGCTCCTCGAAGACCTCGATGGCGCGGTCCTTGTCGAGCAGCCGGAAGGCCACGACCGAGTTGACCTCGTCCATTCGGGCGATCTCGTCGGCGATGGCGTAGGGCGGCTGGGTCTCCAGCCACTCCAGGGCGCCGGCGAGGTCGTGGTCATCGAGCAGGACGGGCAGGTAGGACATGGCGGGGTGCTCCCACGAAGCGGTGGCGGTCGGTCGAGAACCGGTGTCCGCGCACACGCCGACCGCGCCGGGAGCAGTCTCCTACCCGGGCCCGGCGGCGCTGCGCGAGGGATGACTGGGAGGCTCGCTGCGCATCACAGCACCACCTCCTGAATCCTCGCGTCCGCCGAAACCGCCTCTCAGGCTACATGCCATGAGAAACCATCCTGTCGGAAATTCCGGCATTACGGACGGTGGATAGTCCTTCCGGCCGGAACTTCTCCCCACCGTGGCCCGTACGGCGGGTGAACCTCAGTCGACGCGTTCGAGCACGACGGAGGGTCGCGCCGGGGACACGGACCGCGGCCCCTCGGCGGGGGTGACCGCCACCGCGTCGTCCGCCAGGGCCGCGAGGGCGTCCTCGAAACGCTCGGGCGTGTCGGTGTGCAGGGTCAGCAGCGGCGCGCCGGCCGTGACCGTGTCGCCGGGCCTCGCGTGCAGTTCGATCCCGGCCCCGGCCTGGACCGGGTCCTCCTTGCGGGCCCGGCCCGCGCCCAGCCGCCAGGCGGCGACGCCGACGGCGTAGGCGTCCAGGGCGGTCAGCACGCCGGAGGCGGGGGCGGTGAGGGTGTGCTGCTCGCGGGCCACCGGCAGCGGGGCGTCCGGGTCACCGCCCTGGGCGGTGATCATGCGGCGCCAGTGGTCCATCGCCGAGCCGTCGGCCAGCGCGCGGGCCGGGTCCGCGTCGGGCAGCCCGGCGGCGTCCAGCATCTCCCGGGCCAGGGCGAGGGTGAGCTCGACGACGTCGGCGGGCCCGCCGCCGGCCAGCACCTCGACCGACTCGCGGACCTCCAGGGCGTTGCCCGCGGCCAGTCCGAGCGGGACGGACATGTCGGTGAGCAGCGCCACCGTCCGCACGCCGTGGTCCTTCCCCAGGCCGACCATGGTGCGGGCCAGTTCCCGGGCGTCGTCCAGGTTCTTCATGAAGGCACCGGAGCCCACCTTGACGTCGAGCACCAGGGCGCCGGTGCCCTCGGCGATCTTCTTGCTCATGATGGAACTGGCGATCAGCGGGATCGACTCCACGGTCCCGGTCACGTCGCGCAGCGCGTAGAGCTTGCGGTCCGCCGGGGCCAGGCCGTCACCGGCCGCGCAGATCACCGCACCGGCCTCGCGCAGCACGTCCAGCATCTCCTCGGTGGACAGCCGGGCCCGCCAGCCGGGCACCGACTCCAGCTTGTCCAGGGTGCCGCCGGTGTGGCCCAGGCCACGGCCGGACAGCTGCGGGACGGCGGCTCCGCAGGCGGCGACCAGCGGTGCCAGCGGCAGCGTGATCTTGTCGCCGACACCGCCGGTGGAGTGCTTGTCGGTGGTGGGCCGGTCCAGGGAGGAGAAGTCCATCCGGTCCCCGGAGGCGATCATGGCCGCCGTCCACCGGGCGATCTCCGCCCGGTCCATCCCGTTGAGCAGGATGGCCATGGCCAGCGCGGACATCTGCTCGTCGGCTACCGTGCCGCGGGTGTACGCGTCGACGACCCAGTCGATCTGAGCGGGGGTGAGGGCCCCGCCGTCGCGCTTGGTCCGGATGATGCTGATGGCGTCCATGGGGTCCTTCGTCTGGCTGGTTCCGGTGCCGGATGCGGGTGCGGGGCTAGCGGCCCCCGGCGGGGCCGGCGTCGCGCAGGTGGGCGGGGCCGAACGCCTGGGGCAGCATGCGCTCCATGCGGACGATGCCCTCGGGGGTGTCGACCAGCAGGTCCGGGCCGCCGTGCTCCCACAGCAGCTGCCGGCAGCGGCCGCACGGGGTGATGGTGCGGCCGTCGCCGTCGCAGCAGGTGAAGTGGGTGAGCCGGCCGCCGCCGGTGGCGTGCAGCGCGGAGACCAGGCCGCACTCGGCGCACAGCCCTATCCCGTAGGAGGCGTTCTCCACGTTGCAGCCGGTCACCGTGCGGCCGTCGCCGGCCACCCGGGCGGCGGCGCCCACCGGGTAGTGCGAGTAGGGGGCGTAGGCCCGGGACGCGGCGTCCCGGGCCGCGGCCCGCAGGGCGGGCCAGATCGCTTCGGTCACGTTCCCTGACCCCGGCGATAGGGCTTGCCGATGGCCTTCGGTACCCGCAATCGCTGGGTGAACAGCGTCAGGACCAGCAGCGTGGTGATGTACGGGCTGGCGGTGACCAGCTCGGTCGGCATGTCCTCCGTGTAGCGGAACCAGAGCCAGAAGCCCACCGCGAGACCGCCGGTCACCGCGGCCGCGACCCAGCGCATGCGCCACCACTGCCAGAGCGCCACGCACGCCAGGGCCAGCGCGAAGAAGAGCAGCAGGGCGTGCACGGTGGCGCCGCCGCCGCGGTTCTGCAGGGCGTCCATGAAGCCGAAGAGCCCCGCACCCATGGCCACACCGCCCGGGCGCCAGTTGCCGAAGATCATGGTCGCCAGACCGAGGTAGCCACGGCCGCCGGTCTGCCCGTCCTGGTACATCCGGATGATGTTGGCCAGATAGGCGCCGCCGAGCCCGGCGAAGGCCCCGGAGACGGCCAGGGCCGCGTACTTGTAGAGGTAGACGTTGACACCCAGCGACTCGGTGGCGACCGGGTTCTCCCCGCAGGACCGCAGCCGCAGGCCGAAGGAGGTGCGCCACAGCACGACGTAGGTGACCACGAACAACATGATCGCGAAGAGGGTCAGCCAGGACACGTCGGCCACACCGGCCCGCAGGATGCCGGCCGCGTCGGAGAAGAAGAACCAGCCCTTGGCATGGACGCTCTCAAGCCAGTCGGACAGGTACGGCACCGTGTAGACAGGGATCCGTCCCTCCATCCGGGGCGACTGTTTGTCGTTGCCGCCGGAGGCCGCCGCCTCGCTGCCCTCCGCGCCGAACCACAGCTTGGCGAGGAACTGCACCACGCCCAGCGCGAGGATGTTCACGGCCACACCCGAGACGATGTGGTCCACCCCGAAGGTGACGGTCGCTATGGCGTGCACCAGACCGCCGAGCATGCCGCCGATGATCCCGGCGAGCACCGCCGCCCAGGGCCCGTACTGCCAGCCGATCCAGCCGGCGGAGAACAGGCCGAGCATCATCATGCCTTCGAGGCCGATGTTGATCACACCGGCCCGCTCGGCCCACAGACCGCCGAGGCCGGCGAGGCCGATGGGCACCGCGAAGGTCATCGCGCTGGACCACTGGCCGGTGTTGGTGAGGCTGACCTCCCCGGTCACGGCCCGCACCACCGACAGCAGCAGCAGTCCGCCGGCGATGATCAGCAGGATGCCGGGGTAGCCCAGCTTGGGGCGGCGCCCGTTCTCCACCGGGCCGCGGGCCTTCACCCGCTGGGCGAGCGTGGTGGACAGTTCGGTGGTCACGCGGACACCTCCGCCGAGTCGTTCTTGCGGGCCTGGGCGGCGAGCTGCTCGCCGACCACCCGCTGCTGGCGTTTGAGGCCCCAGCGGCGGACGAGTTCGTAGGCGATGACCACGGACAGGACGATGACGCCCTGCATCACGCCGATGATCTCCTGGGCGTAGCCCTCGAACTCGAGCTGGTTGCCGGTGCGCTCCAGGAAGCCCCACAGCAGCGCGGCGAAGGCCATGCCGATGGGGTGGTTGCGGCCGAGCAGCGCGATCGCGATGCCGATGAAGCCGATGCCCTCGGGGAAGTCGTTGCCGTAGTTGCCCGAGACGTTGAGCAGCGTGGGCATGCCCACCAGGCCGGCGACCGCGCCGGACAGCAGCATCGCGCTGATCACGGTCCGCTTGACGCTGACACCGCTGGCCTGGGCGGCGGACTCGGACTGCCCGACGGCCCGCAGGTCGTAGCCGAAGCGGGTGCGGTTGAGCAGGAACCAGTAGCCGATGCCGACCGCCGCGGCGATGATGATGGTGCCGTGGATGGGCTGCACCTGGGTCGGGATCTCGAAGAACCAGGCCTGCTCGGGGAGGCGCTCGGTGTGCCGGATGTTGTCGGTGCGCTGCGCCAGCCGGCCTTCCTTGAGGAAGTAGCCGATGAGCGCGCCGGCGATGGCGTTCAGCATGATCGTGGTGATCACCTCGCTGACGCCCCGGGTGGCCTTGAGGTAGCCGGCGATCCCGGACCACAGGGCACCCACGACGACGGCGACCAGCAGGATCACCGGGATCTGGATGATGCCGGGGAGGGTGAGCGCGCCGCCGACGACGGCGGCGAAGAAGGCCGCCACCCGGTACTGCCCGTCCACACCGATGTTGAACAGGTTCATCCGGAAGCCGATGGCGACGGCCACCGCGGACAGGTAGTACGGGATCGCCTTGTTGATGATCCAGACCTGGCTGTCGCTCTTGGAGCCGAAGTCGATCATCACGCCGAAGGCGTAGAGCGGATTCTGGTCGGTGATCAGCATGATCACCGAGGTGATGGCGAAGGCCGTGGCCAGGGCGAGGGCCGGGGCGGCGAGGCCCAGGACCAGCTTCTCCCTGTCGAACCTGCGCAGCAGACCGTTCACCGGTCCTCCCCCTTCTCCAGCCGCGGGCCGTTGTCGTCCCCGCCGTCCGGGCCGCTCAGCCGGCCGGTGACGGCGCCGGTCATGGCGGTGCCGAGTTCCTCGGGCGTCACGGTGGCCGGATCGGCCTCGGCGACCAGCCGCCCCCGGTACATCACCCGCAGGGTGTCGGACAGGCCGATCAGCTCGTCGAGGTCGGCGGAGATCAGCAGCACCGCCAGCCCCTCGCGGCGGGCGTGGCGGATCTGGTCCCAGATCTGTGCCTGCGCGCCGACGTCCACGCCGCGGGTGGGGTGGGCGGCGATCAGGACCTTGGGATGGTGGCTCATCTCCCGGCCGACGATCAGCTTCTGCTGGTTGCCGCCGGACAGGCTGGCCGCGGTGACCTCGATGCCCGGGGTGCGCACGTCGTACTCCTCGACGATGCGCCGGGTGTCCTCGCGGGCACTGCTCAGGGTCAGCAGCGGGCCGCGGCTGTTGGGGGTCTCGGTGACGTGGCCCAGCATGCGGTTCTCCCACAGCGGGGCGTTCAGCAGCAGCCCGTGGCGGTGCCGGTCCTCGGGAATGTAGGCGATGCCGGCCTCCCGGCGGCGCCGGGTGGGCTCGTGCGAGACGTCCTGGCCGTCCAGCGTGATGGTGCCGCCGTCCGGGGTGCGGATGCCCATGATGGTCTCGACGAGCTCCGCCTGGCCGTTGCCCTCCACGCCGGCTATGCCCAGCACCTCACCGCGGTGGATGGTGAAGCCGATGTCGGCCAGCACCTCGCGCAGCAGCCCGTCGGCGTCCCGGCCGGACAGGTGGAGCCCCCGCACGCCGAGCATCGGCTCGTCGGTGACGGTGGACTCGCGGGTCTCGGGGGTGGGAAGTTCGCTGCCGACCATCAGCTCGGCCAGCTGCCGGGCGCTGGTCTGCGCCGGCACCACGGAGGCCACGGTGGTGCCGCGCCGGATGACGGTGATGTCGTCGGCGACGGACAGCACCTCGCCCAGCTTGTGGGAGATGAAGATGACGGTCAGGCCCTCGGCCTTGAGCTCCCGCAGATTACGGAAGAGCGCCTCGACTTCCTGCGGCACCAGGACGGCGGTCGGCTCGTCCAGGATCAGGGTGCGGGCACCCCGGTAGAGCACCTTCAGGATCTCCACCCGCTGCCGGTCGGCGACCCCGATCTCCTCCACCAGCAGGTCGGGCTGCACGTTCAGCCCGTAGGACTCGGAGATCTCCTTGATCCGGGCGCGGGCCGCGGAGCCGATGCCGTGCAGCTTCTCGGCGCCCAGGACGATGTTCTCCAGGACGGTGAGGTTGTCGGCGAGCATGAAGTGCTGGTGCACCATGCCGATGCCGCGCGCGATGGCGTCGGCCGGGGAGCCGAAGGAGACCTGCTCGCCCTCCACGGTGATGGTTCCCTCGTCCGGCTTCTGCATGCCGTAGAGGATCTTCATCAGGGTGGACTTGCCGGCGCCGTTCTCCCCGACCAGGGCGTGCACGGAGCCCCGCCGGACGGTGATGTCGATGTCGTGGTTGGCCACCACACCGGGGAAGCGTTTGGTGATGCCGCGCAGTTCGACGGCGGGGGTCCCGTCGTTCGCGGGGCTGCTGGGGGATGCGATGACGCACTCTCCTCGGGGGAAGGAGCGGGGCCGCTGGGACAGGCGGACGATATCGCGCCGCCCCGGACGCTACGCGCGTAGCGCCGGAAGGAGGGTACGGCCCCCCGTTTTCTGGTGGTCCTCACGGACCGGGCCGGCCGCCCGCCGCCCTGCCGCCCTGTGGCAGGGCGGCAGGGGGCCGCGGCCGGGTCGTGGCACCCGGCCTCAGCCGGTCACGGGGTCTCGCGGACCTCGATCTCGCCGTCGGCGATCTTCTGCCGCGCCTCGTCGATCTGCTCCATGATGTCGTCGATGAACCCGCCGGAGGTGGACAGCGAGACGCCGTCCTCCGCCAGGGTGTAGACCTTGGGGCCGCTCAGCGGCTCGCCGTCCTGGACGCTCTTGATGAGGTCGAAGACCGCGACGTCCACACCCTTCATCACGGAGGTCAGGATCACGTCCTGGTACTCCTCCAGGCCGGGCTGCTCGTACTGGTCGGAGTCCACACCGATCGCCCAGGCGCCGCCGTGCTCGCTGATCTCCTCGATCGAGCCCACACCGGACAGGCCGGCGGCGGTGTAGATGACGTCGATGTCGCGCTCCAGCATGCCCTGGGCCTTGTCCTTGGCCCCGGCCTGGTCGTTGAAGCCGCTGTCGTTGTCGGCCAGGTACTCGGAGACCACCTCGATGTCCGGGTCGGTGTCCTTGGCGCCCTGCTCGAAGCCGGCCTGGAACTTCTGGATCAGGGCGGTGTCCAGCGCGCCGATGAAGCCGACCTTGCCGGTCTCGCTCTTCAGGGCGGCGGCGACACCGGCGAGGTAGGAGCCCTCGTGCTCGGCGAAAGTGGCGCCGTAGATGTTGTCGCCCTCGGGGGCGGCGTCGATGACCCCGAAGGTGGTGTCGGGGAACTCCTTGGCGACCTTCTCGATCGACGGGCCGTAGAGGAAACCGACACCGATGACCGGGTTGTAGCCCTGCTGGGCGAGCGCGGTCAGCCGCTGCTCGCGGTCGGCCTCGGTCTCCTCGTTGCGGGCGGTCATGAACTTCGCCTCGACGCCGAGTTCTTCCTCGGCGCGGTCGGCACCACGGGCGGCGGCCTCGTTGAACGAGGCGTCGTCCCGGCCGCCGACATCGAAGGCGATACCGACGCCCTTGTCCCCGCCGTCACCGGAAGAGCTGGACTCGGTGGAGCTCTCGCCACAGGCGGTGGCGGTCAGAGCGAGGGTCACCGTGGCGGCGACCGCGGCTGCGAACGTGGATACGCGGCGCAAGAGGGCGTTCCCTTCCATCGAAAGCGCCTCCGACGGCGCTGGCTCCGCCGATCGTAACGCGCGTAGAACCGGCCAGAACGCCGACTCCGGGGCTGTTATCAGATCGTCGTGAACGCCATCCCTCCACAAGGGGTGCGCCCGTCACCGGCCGTTTCGTCCGGCCACCGGACCGTGTCCGGCAGATCGCGGGAGGGGCCCGATCCGGCCATCCCCGGCGCGCGGGGGCGTCAGCGGTCGCCGGTGCTCAGGAAGGCAGCGGCCGTGAGCAGTTCCACACCGACGGCGATGGCGCTCTCGTCCACGTCGAAGTCGCCCTGATGGATGTCGCGGGAGACGGTGGAGCCGGGGGTGCGGACACCCAGCCGGGCCATCGCACCGGGCACATGCTCCAGGTACCAGGAGAAGTCCTCGCCGCCCAGGCTCTGCTGGGTCTCCTCCACCGTGCCCGCGCCGAACCGGGTGGTCATCGCCGCCTCCAGCAGCGCCGTCGAGTCGGCCTCGTTGACCACCGGCGGCACACCGCGGATGTAGCGGACCTCGGACTTCGCCCGGTGCGTCGCCGCCACCTCGTCGATCGCGGCGTGCACCAGATCCGGCGCCTCGCGCCACGCCTCCAGCTCCAGGCAGCGGACGGTGCCGGACAGCTCGGCGCACTGCGGAATGACATTGGGGGCGTGGCCGGTCTCCAGCCTTCCCCAGGTCACCGCGAGCCCCGCGCGGGTGTCGACCCGGCGGGCCAGCAGCGCCGGGACCTCGATGGCGACCCGGGCCGCGGCGGTGACCAGGTCGGTGGTCAGGTGCGGGCGGGCGGTGTGACCGCCGGGCCCGGCCAGCGCCACTTCGAGCCGGTCGCAGGCCGAGGTGATCGCACCGGTGCGCAGCCCGATCCGCCCGGCGTCCACCTTGGGGTCGCAGTGCAGGGCGAGGATACGGCCGACGCCGTCGAGCACACCGCACTCGATCGCGTCCTGCGCGCCGCCGGGCAGCACCTCCTCGGCGGGCTGGAACAGCAGCCGGACCGGCCGCTCCAGCCGGCCCTCGCGGGCCAGCGCGGCCAGCACCAGGCCCGCTCCGAGCACCACCGTGGCGTGCACGTCGTGGCCGCAGGCGTGGGCGCGGCCGGGGACGGTGGAGCGGTACGGGACGGTCTTGGTGTCCGGGATGGGCAGGGCGTCGATGTCGGCGCGCAGGGCCAGGGCCGGGCCGCCGGCCGAACCGGGGATGTCGCACACCAGGCCGGTGCCGGCCTCGAGCACCCGCGGGGCGAGCCCCGCCCGCTCCAGCCGCTCCTTGATCACCGCGGTGGTGCGGATCTCCTGGTTCCCCAGCTCGGGGTGCATGTGGAGGTCGCGGCGGAAGGCGATGAGCTCGCCTCGCAGCTCCTGCGGGAGCGTCCCGGGCAGCGCTTCGTTGCCGAGGGCGGCGGCCGCGCCGATCGCGCCGATCTCGCTGACCGCCGGGCCGGCGGTGGGTTCCGGTGACAGCAGGTGACTCACGGGAGGAGACTAACCCTCCGCAACGGCCAACAGGCCATCGGAGTGGAAAGTTCATCCTGGAGGATGACAAAGAAAGCAGCCGCGCGACGCATACGGCGGAGCCGGGTGGGGTATGACTGCTTCTTCACCCTTACGAGGTTACCGCCACCCTTCCGGTCATGCTGTGGGACCAGTCACAACCACGGTGTCCGATTCGCCCGATGTTCACCGGCGTTCGTCCTTGTCACCCGTCCGCGGCGGGCGGATTCACGGCGGAGCGGGCAGCGAGGCCAGCCGCTGCGCACCGCGGGCCGTACCGGCCACCGCCGAGAGGAACCCGCCCGCCCTCGGCGACGCCCGCTCCGTGAACCACGCCTCGGAGACATCACACACCGCGACGTCGACGGCCGTGCCGGCCAGCACCCGGGGCAGGGTGTGGACCACCGTGGACGGAAAGCTGAGCAGCCGGGCCCCGATCGGACCGCGGCGGGCCACCAGTTCCAGCGGCAGGTCGGGGCGGACGATCTCCACCCCGGCCTCGGACGCCACCCTGCGCAGCTTCTCCCCGCTCTCCCTGCGGTGCGCGAAGTAGCGCGCCACCCCGTGTGTGCGGGCCAGCCAGGACACCGCGGCCAGGTAGTCGTCCTCCCGGACCACGCCGGTCTCCACCAGGGAGGTGCCCACCAGATCGGCGCCGCGCGCTATTCTCGGCGGCCCGAAACGGGCGCGGGTCCAGGCGAAGGTGTTCTCCGTGACCGTCACCCCCGGCGGTGCCTCGACCGGCATCGCGCTGAACACCTCCACGCCCCGCCCCGCCGCCGGGGTCATCCGGCGCACCGCCCGCCGGGCGACAGGCGCGAAGAGCGCCGCCCGCGCCCCGCGGGACGCGGGCCGGTGCCAGCGCACCAGCCGTTCGCCCCGGGCGAGCTGCACGATGAACTCCATGGTGGCCGTCCCGTCGTCCACCACCGTGATGTCGCGCGGCGGCGACACCGACAGCAGCAGCTGGAGGTACCGGGAGAACGGGTCGCCGATGACCAGGCGCTCCGCCCGGCGTACCGGGCCGGCGAGCGCGGCCAGCGCGCGCGACGGGGTGACGGCCCCGCCGCGCGCCTCCCGCCACAGCACCCGGACGCCCTCGTCCCCGGCGAGCTGCGCCATCCGGCGAAGCTGGCCGCGGGTCGTGGGATCGTGCGGCGGCAGCACGATCACGGTGACCTCCCCCGCGTCGGCCACGTGCGCCCATTCCAGGATGTTGAGGAGCTGGACCGGGCTCTCGGCGAACGCGAGTGTCCGGCCTTCCGGGTGACTCATGGCAGGCTCCGTCCGTGGGTGTCGGCCGTCGGGGCCGGGGCTCAGACCGCGGCGGGCGCGGGAGCGGCGGCCTGCTCCCGCTCGGCCACGGCCCCCTTGACCCGGCGCAGCTTCTTCATCGGGGCGAGCTCACTGTCGTAGACCCGCTTCACGCCGTCGCCCAGGGACTCCTCGATGGTCCGGATGTCCCGCACCAGCCGCTGCAGGCCCTGCGGCTCGACGGAGGCGGCCTGGTCCGAACCCCACATCGCGCGGTCCAGGGTGATGTGCCGCTCCACGAAGACCGCGCCCAGCGCGACGGCGGCCAGCGTCGTCTGCAGGCCGGTCTCGTGCCCGGAGTAGCCGATCGGCACGTTCGGGTACTCGCTCTGCAGGGTGTGGATCATCCGCAGGTTGAGTTCCTCGGCCTTGGCCGGGTAGGTGCTGGTGGCGTGGCAGAGCAGGATGTTCTCGCTGCCCAGCACCTCGACGGCGTGCCGGATCTGCTGCGGGGTGGACATCCCGGTGGACAGGATCACCGTGCGGCCGGTGGCCCGCAGCTCCCGCAGCAGTTCGTCGTCGGTGAGCGAGGCGGAGGCCACCTTGTGGGCGGGCACCTCGAACTTCTCCAGGAAGGCGACGGCCTCGGTGTCCCACGGCGAGGCGAACCAGTCGATGCCGCGCTTGCGGCAGTAGGCGTCGATGGCCCGGTAGCCGTCCTCGTCGAACTCGACCCGGTGCCGGTAGTCGATGTAGGTCATCCGGCCCCAGGGGGTGTCGCGTTCGATGTCCCACTGGTCGCGGGGGGTGCAGATCTCCGGCGTGCGCTTCTGGAACTTCACCGCGTCGCAGCCGGCGTCGGCGGCGGCGTCGATGAGGGCGAAGGCGTTCTCCAGATCACCGTTGTGGTTGATGCCGATCTCACCGGTGATGTAGACCGGGCGGCCGGGACCCGCGGTGCGGTCGCCGAGCGTACGAAGGCGGGAGCTGGTCGAACCAGTCATGAGGCAGTCAGTTCCTTTCCGAGGATCCACGAGGCGATCTCGCGGATCGCGCCGGCTCCGCCGGGGGCGGAGGTGACGGCACGGGCGGCGGCACGGACGACGTCGTGGGCACCGGCGACCGCGACCGGCCAGCCGGCCAGGCCGAAACAGGGCAGGTCGTTGACGTCGTTGCCGGCGTAGAGCACGCGCTCCGGCGCGATTCCTTGCTCCTCGCACCACTGCTTGAGTGCGAGGTCCTTCCGGTCGATGCCGTGCAGCACCGGGACGCGCAGCTTGCGCGCCCGTGCGGCCACGACCGGGTTCTGTTCCGTGGACAGGATCAGCACCGGCAGCCCGGCGCGGCGCAGCGCGGCGATGCCCAGGCCGTCGCCGCGGTGCACGGCGACCGTCTCCCGTCCGTCGGAGTCGATCAGCACCCGGTCGTCGGTCTGGGTGCCGTCGAAGTCCAGTACCACCGCGTCGATATCGGCGCGGCCGGGCAGCCGGCAGGCCGGCGGGGCGCCGGTGGCGGGCCCGGCGGTGTCCAGCAGCGGGGCCAGGGCACGGGCCCGGGCCAGGTCGTGCGGGTCGTCGATCTCCAGCACCCGGGCCGGGTCGGTGCGCACCAGTTCGGTGCGGCCGAAGAACCGGTGCCGCTCGGCGCGGAAGCCGTCGGCCCGCATGGCGTAGGCGGCGCCGGTCTCCAGCAGGTCCTGCGGCCGGTCCTGGCGCCGCGGACGGTACGCCTTGTCGTGGTTGACGCCGTGGCCGCCGGTGCCGGCCGCCTCCCGCCACAGGAAGCCGTGGAAGGGGGCGACGGTCAGCGCGCTGTCGGCGCCGTCCAGCACCGCCGCGGCGACCCCGTCGATCTCCTCGGCGGTGAGAAAAGGGCTGGTGCACTGGACGAGCAGCACCACGTCCGCGTCGCGGCCTCGGTGCGCCCGGTGCACGTCCATGGCGTGCAGCACGGCGGACTCGCTGCTCGCGGTGTCCCCGGAGATGCCGGCCGGCCGCTCGGCGACCCGGGCGCCGGCCGAGTGCGCGGCGGCGGCGATGTCCGGGTCGTCGGTGGAGACCAGCACGGCGGTGGGCAGGCGGGCGGCCCGGCACGCGCGGACGGCCCGGGCCACCAGCGGGGCGTCGCCCACCGGCGCCAGGTTCTTGCCGGGCACGCCCTTGGAGCCCCCGCGGGCCGGGATGACGGCCAGCACGTCTGTCACGGTTGTCTCGCCTCGCTCGGTGCGGATGAAGGGTGCGGGGGTGCTCACAGCTGCCCCCACCTGCGGATCAGCGGTGCCACTCGCTGCACTCCGGCCCGGTACAGGCCGCGGGCCGCGCGGCGGACCAGCCGCCGGGCCGCGGCACCCGCCCTGCCGGTGCGGCCGGTGCCGGAACGTTCCGGGAGCGGGTCGCCCTTGGTGTCCAGGCCGTGCCGGGCGAGTACGCCGGGCAGGTAGCCGGGCGCGGTACGCGGCGAGTAGTAGGGGGCCGGGGCCGGCAGACCGGAGGTCCGGGAGCGCTCCACGAGCCCGGCGAGCCGGCGGCGGGCCTCGGCCCAGGAGCCGTCCGCACCGGCGCCCAGTCCCTGGGCCGCCAGCCATCCGGTGTCGGGCACCGGCAGCTCGCCGCTGTCCAGCCGGTCCCAGGAGGTGACGCACCCGGAGCCGGCGAAGTAGTGGTTGCCCAGCGCCTCGCGGACGCCCAGGTCGCTGAGCACGGCGGTGGGGATGCCCCGGTGCAGCGCCTCCAGGGCGGCGGTGGAGCTGACGGTGACCAGCAGGTCGGTGCCGTCCAGCAGCTCGCCCATGTTGCCGTAGGCGAGGCGGAAGTTGGCCGGGCGCTCGCCGCCCGCGCGGTCCAGCAGGCGCTGGTAGGGCAGTTCCTCGACGTGGGTGGTGTGCTCGCCGGGCCTGCTGCGGAGCTTGAGCACCACCTCGCGGTCCGGGTGCCGCCGGGCGTGTGCCATGGCGCGTTCCAGCAGGTGGACACGGTCCGCCCGGGAGGCCGGCACCGAGGGCTGGACGGCGAAGACCACGCGGTAGGGCCGCTCGCCGCGTGCGACGGCGCCCGGATCGTGGGGAGCGCCCTCCAGGAAGGGCAGGGCGCAGGTGGTGACGGCCGAGTCGTCGGCGCCGACGCCGCGGTACAGGGCGCGGAACCGTTCCGCGTCGTACGGGCTGTTGGCCAGGATGATGTCCGCGCCGTGCCGCAGCAGCAGACCGTCGGCCAGCTTCTCGTAGACGACGCCGACGTAGCCGGTGACGACGACCGGCCTGCGGGGGGCCGCTGCCCAGGTCCGCGCCAGGCCGTGCAGCATCGCCTGGATGGTGCCGCCCACACAGGCCAGCACGAGAACGTCGAAGGGGGGACGGGTGCCGTCGGGGTCCGCCGCGGTGCCGGGGGCGGTCCCGCTCATCGCCGCGAGGAAGTCGCGGACGGTGACCTCCCGCAGTTCGTCGGCGCCGGCTCCCGTCTCGGCCAGCTGCCGCGCGGTGGGGGTGGCCCTGCCCCGGAGCAGGAATCCGTGGAGGGCCGTGTCCGGGGATATCCGGCGCGCGGTGAGCGCGCCCCATTTCCACCGGGTGTCGGAATCCGCCAGCACGGCTGTGCGCAAGGGCGGAACGAATGGTTCAGGCACACCGGCGAAGGTAGGCAGGCACGCCGAGGGGAGAGACAACGTGATGCCAACAAACCGTGAACTCCACCGCACCGGAAAACCAACTGACCTGATCAAGAAACCAGTTCATTTCCCGGTCAGCCGCCATTCACCTTTCGCACAGCCGGAGTGACGCGGCGGGTCACCTTCCGGGGAACGAAAAAGGCGGCCCGGGCGGGGCCCGGGCCGCTTCTCGTCTCCTTCCGTTCCCGCCGCGGTGACGCGGCGGGGAGCCGGTGGGGTCAGAACGTTTCGGAGGGGACGTACGCCCCCCACACCTCGCGCAGCAGGTTGCACACCTCGCCGACGGTGGCGCGCGCCCGCAGCGCCTCCTTCATGGGGTAGAGCACGTTCTCGGTGTCGCCCGAGGCCGCGGTCCGCAGGGCCTCCAGCGCCGCGTCGACCGCGGCCTGGTCACGGGAGGCGCGCAGCTTCGCCAGCCGCTCGGCCTGCTGCGCCTCGATGGCCGGGTCCACCCGCAGCGGCTCGTAGGGCTCCTCCTCATCGAGCTGGTAGCGGTTGACACCGACCACCACGCGCTCACCGGCGTCGGTCTCCTGCGCGATCCGGTAGGCGCTGCGCTCGATCTCGGTCTTCTGGAAGCCCTGCTCGATGGCCTCGACGGCACCGCCGCGCTCCTCGACCTGCCGCATGAGGTCCAGTGCGGCGGCCTCCACCGCGTCGGTCATCGACTCCACCACGTAGGAGCCTGCGAACGGGTCGACGGTGGCGGTCACATCGGTCTCGTAGGCCAGCACCTGCTGGGTGCGCAGCGCCAGCCGCGCGGACTTGTCGGTGGGCAGCGCGATGGCCTCGTCGTAGGAGTTGGTGTGCAGCGACTGGGTGCCGCCGAGCACCGCGCCCAGGCCCTGGACCGCCACCCGCACCAGGTTGACCTCGGGCTGCTGGGCGGTCAGCTGCACCCCGGCGGTCTGGGTGTGGAAGCGCAGCATCAGGGACTTGGGGTTGCGGGCCCCGAACTCCTCGCGCATCACCTTTGCCCAGATGCGGCGGGCCGCCCGGAACTTGGCGACCTCCTCCAGGATGGTGGTGCGGGAGACGAAGAAGAACGACAGCCGGGGCGCGAAGTCGTCGACGTCCATCCCGGCGGCCACGGCCGTCCGCACGTACTCGATGCCGTCGGCGAGGGTGAACGCGATCTCCTGCGCGGGTGTCGCCCCGGCCTCCGCCATGTGGTAGCCGGAGATCGAGATGGTGTTCCACTTCGGGATCTCGGCCTTGCAGTACTTGAAGATGTCGGCGATCAGGCGCAGCGACGGCTTGGGCGGGAAGATGTAGGTGCCGCGGGCGATGTATTCCTTGAGAACGTCGTTCTGGATGGTGCCGGTCAGCTTGCCGGCCTCTATTCCCTGCTCCTCGGCGGCGAGCTGGTAGAGCAGCAGCAGGAGCGCGGCCGGGGCGTTGATCGTCATCGAGGTGGAGACCTTGTCCAGCGGGATGCCGTCGAAGAGCACCCGCATGTCCTCGATGGAGTCGATGGCCACGCCGACCTTGCCGACCTCGCCGTGCGCGATCGGCGCGTCCGAGTCGTGGCCCATCTGGGTGGGCAGGTCGAAGGCGACCGACAGTCCCATGGTGCCGTTGGCGATGAGCTGCTTGTACCGGGCGTTGGACTCCGCCGCCGTGCCGAATCCGGCGTACTGCCGCATCGTCCACGGGCGGCCCGTGTACATCGTGGGATACACGCCCCGGGTGTACGGATAGCCGCCCGGCTCACCCAGCTTGCCGGCCGGGTCCCAGCCCTTCAGGTCCTCGGGCCCGTACACGGGCTCGATCGGCAACCCAGACTCCGACTCACGTGCCATGTTGTCAGCCTCCCGCTCGTCACGCGCTCCTTTGCGGACTGTAGCGACCGGGATCCGAAGGGTGGGAGGGAAACCCCTGGGAGATGCCTCACACCGCCGGAACGCATCACTACCCGCAGGTAACAAGACGGGAGGAAACGGCGGCGGGGCCGGGAGAGTCGGGGACGCGGACGGGGCAAGGGGGAAATCTGCCCCGCCCGCGCCGAGGCGGGCTCCCCGACGGTACGGGGGGGACCTCGGGGAGCCCATAGGCCGATGACCAGTCGGCCCGCTCAGTACTGCGTCGGGGGCGTCGTTTTCGTTACACCCCGACGCGTCACCCCCGCGGCCGGCTCGCGGTCCGGGCCAGGGCGGCCGCCTCCGGCTCGTCCTCGACGAGCTGGGCCAGCCGGCGCAGACCGCGGTGCGCGGCGGTGCGCACCGCCCCCGGGCGGCAGCCCAGCAGCAGTGCGGCCCGTCTGGCGTCCAGGCCGAGCATGGTGCGCAGCACCACGGCCTCGGCCTGCTCCCTCGGCAGCCGCGAGACGAGCGAGAAGGCCCGCGTGGTGCCCACCGACGCCAGGGCCTCCTCCGCGGTGTCGCAGGTGCCGGGCAGCTCGGCGAGCACGGTCTCGTCCAGCGGGTCGGAAGGCCGGCGTCCGCGCGCCCGCAGATGGTCCAGCGCGCGGTTGCGGGCGATCCGGTTCGTCCAGCCCCGGAACCGGTCCGCGTCGCCGTCGAAACGGCGCAGATCACGGGTTATGTGCAGCCAGGCCTCGGCGGTGACGTCCTCGGCGTCGCGCTCGGCCACCAGGGTGCGCACGTAGCCGAGTAACCGCGGGTGCACGGCCTTGAAGACGGTCACGAACGCTCTCTCGTCCCCGCCCTGGGCCGCGTGGACCGCCTCGGTGAGCTCACTGTCTGCCCCCTGCACTCCCGCCCCCCTGGCGTGGTTGCTGACTGTGTGCGTTCGCACGCTACGCGTTTCCGGCCGCTCACGTCCATGCCGCACCCGTCCGTATCCGGCCGGTAACACAATGCTCGCACGTGGCGCTGTACAGGATGCGGGCCGGGGGGTTCTTCCGGCCGGCCCGCCCGCAGCCGGGGTCTCTCCTGTGGGGGGTGGCGACCCCGGCTGCCGTCACTCCCCCAGCCGGTCCGCCAGGCCGGTGAACTCCTCCCACTCCGCCTCGGGGTCTGCCGGGTTCCACACCTTCTGCGCGAAGGCGCGCAGCGGCAGGCGGATGCCCTCGGCGACCTCCTCGGCGGTCTGCGCCTCGGACAGGTCGCACCAGACGGCGAACCGGGCACCCAGGACGCTGCCGGCGTACTCCTCGGGGACGGGTTCGCTGCCGCGCAGCACCAGCGGGGCCCACTCCCGGTAGATCGCCTCCCCCGTGGGGTAGACGAACCCGACCGGCTCCCCCAGCACGTAGTAGAGGTAGGCGGAGTTGAAGTTCACCAGGGGCCGGCCCTCGGCGAGATACTCCTCGGGCGGACGGGCCCCGATCTCGCGCCCCGTCCAGTAGGCGACGTGGCGCTCGGCGTCGGGCGCGACGACGCCGCCGCGGTGCATCCCGTCGTTCCAGACCTCCGGGGTGCGGCCCAGTTCACGCACCACGTCGGCCCGGTCGTTGAGCCAGCCGGTGGCCAGATCGCGCACGCCCGCGCCGGGCCCGTACTTCTCCTCGGCCCGGGCGGCCAGCTTTGGGTAGGAGGCCTCGGGATCGGCGGCGTCCAGGGCCCGGTACTCGTCGCCGCCCAGGTGCCACAGCGGCCCCGGGAAGAGCCCGGCGTACTCCCGCAGCAGGCCGTCCACCAGTTCCGCCGCCCGCGGGTCGGATATGTCGATCGCCCCGGGAGCGGCGCGGCCCCCGGTGTCCCGCAACTGGAGGCCGGGGTGCGCCTTGAGGACGGCCCCGAGATGGCCGGGCGAGTCGATCTCCGGGATCACCGTGATGTGCAGGGACTCGGCGAGGTCGATGATGGAGCGGATCTCGTCCTTGGTCAGGTGCGGGTCGGAGACCACCTCGGGATGGGTCTCGCTCTCGATCCGGAAGCCCTGGTCGTCGGTGAGGTGCAGCTGGAGCTGGTTGAGCTTGAGGCCGGCCATCTCGTGCAGCCGGTCCTCGATCCATTCGGCGGGCAGGTGCTTGCGGGCGACGTCCAGGAGCAGTCCGCGCTGGGGCCGGTCGGGCGCGTCCCGGATGACGCCCTCGGCCAGTCCGCCGTTCTCCCGTACGTTCTGCAGCAGAGTCCGGGTGCCGTAGAAGACCCCGGCCTCGGTACCGGCGGTCACCGTGACGAAGCCGGAGCGGGAGACCAGCGTGTAGCCCTCCTCCCCGTGGCGGGGGTCGGAGCGCAGTGCCAGCTCTATGTCGCCGGGGCGGGCAGGCTCCGCGGACCGGTCCACGCCGAGCTCGCCGGCCAGCCGGTCGGCTTCGGCGGCGAGCGGGCCCCCGGGATCGGCCACCACCCGGGTGGTACCGCCCAGCCCCCAGCCGGGACCGTGTTCCGGCTGCCAGGAGCGCGGCGCGGGTATCGCCACGGGGTCCGCGTCCGGGCCGGGCTCCGCCTCGGCGGGCCGGTCCGGCCGGTTGGCCTCCCACGGCTGCTCGGCGGGCAGCCGGGCCAGGGCGGTGAGCACCGCGGCCCCGGTCAGCAGCGCGATCACGGCAAGGATCACCGCCGTCCGGTTCACCCGCCCCGCGGACTCCTTGCGTCTGGTGCGTGCCGCACGCCCTCTTCGGCCCATACGACGACGGTAAACGGATCACGTGCCGGACGCCGCGCCGGACACCGGGCGCGCCCCGGTGTCAACCACCTCCCGGCCATCAGTCCTTTCGAGGGATTTCGCTCAAGTTTCTGCCACCGCGGGCTCCCCCGTCGTTACGGTGAGCCCGTCCGGTTCGCCCGACCCTCCCGACCGGCCGAGGAGCACATGCGCCTGCCCGCACAGCGCCATGCCGCGGCGCCGCTGGAGCGCGTGAACACCGCGCCGCGCCAGGTGGCGGAGGCCGCGCTGCTGTCCTGCTGCGGCAGCTCCCGCTGGGCCCGCCGGCTGGCCGATCACCGCCCCTACCGCGACGTCGACACCCTGCTCGCCGCCGGGGACGAGGCCAGCTACGACCTCTCCCCCGGCGACGTGGACGAGGCCCTGGCCGCCGAGGAGACGGTCCGGCCACCGGCCTACCCGGGCGGCGGACCCGGCCGCCCGGCCGCCCGCACCGCGCTGCTCGCGGCCCGCGCCGAGTACCGGCGCCGCTTCGGCCACCCCTTCGTGCTGTGCCTGGACGACTGCCACCCCGAGGAATGGCTGGACCGGACACTGACGGCGCTCCGGACCAGGCTGGGACACGAGCCGTACACCGAGCGGGAGCACGCGGCCGAGGAGCTGCGGCTGCTGGCCCGCGGCCGGCTGGCCCGGCTGGCCGGTTCCGCGCCCCACCCGTCCGGCGCCCCCCGGCCGCTCCTGCGGCAATGGGGTGGCGTCCATGCCTGATTGATCACACCTTCACCCCCGGCGACGTCCGGCGGCCCGCCCGCCGATACCATGGCCGCGGCCGGTGGACCGTACCCGGCCGGGCCCGACGGAGACCCCTGGAAGGAGCCGCCGACAGGCCCCGAATTCCGTTTCCGGAGGGTTCTTCCGTGCCGGCAGGAACGCTGTACCGCGGCCGGGAAGGCATGTGGTCATGGGTGGCTCATCGAGTCACCGGTGTCCTCATCTTCTTCTTCCTGTTCGTCCATGTACTCGACACCGCCCTTGTCCGTGTCTCGCCAGAGGCGTACGACGACACCATCGCGGTCTACAAGACGCCGATCGTCGCCTTCATGGAGTACGGCCTGGTGGCCGCCGTTCTCTTCCACGCACTGAACGGCCTGCGCGTCGTCGCCGTCGACTTCTGGAACAAGGGAGCCCGCTACCAGAAGCAGATGCTGTGGGCCGTGATGGGGCTGTGGGGCCTGCTCATGGCCGGAGCCGCGTACCCGGTCCTCGGGCACGCCTTCCGTGAGCTGTTCGGGAGCTGATGCAGATGTCCACCGAGACCACCGCGTCGTACGGACCCGACAACCCGGCACCGGTCATCGAGCCCCCGCGCGCCCGCACCGGCCGTACCCCCAGCGCCACCCGCGGCAACTTCGAGATGTACGGCTGGCTGTTCATGCGGCTGTCCGGCATCCTGCTGGTCGTCCTGGTCCTGGGCCACCTGCTGATCCAGCTCGTGCTGGACGGCGGCGTCAGCAAGATCAGCTTCGCGTTCGTCGCCGGCCGCTGGGCCTCGCCGTTCTGGCAGGCCTGGGACCTCATCATGCTGTGGCTCGCCATGCTGCACGGCGGCAACGGCCTGCGGACGATCATCAACGACTACGCGGAGCGCGACAACACCCGCTTCTGGCTGAAGATGCTGCTGTACACCGCCACGGTGTTCACCGTCCTGCTGGGCACGCTGGTGATCTTCACCTTCGACCCGAACATCCGCTGACGCACCGGGGCTGACGAGACATGCAGATCCACAAGTACGACACCGTCATCGTCGGCGCCGGCGGTGCGGGGATGCGCGCGGCCATCGAGGCCACCAAGCGCAGCCGCACCGCGGTGCTGACCAAGCTCTACCCGACCCGCTCCCACACCGGCGCCGCCCAGGGCGGCATGGCCGCCGCCCTCGCGAACGTCGAGGAGGACAACTGGGAGTGGCACACCTTCGACACGATCAAGGGCGGCGACTACCTGGTCGACCAGGACGCCGCCGAGATCCTGGCGAAGGAGGCCATCGACTCCGTCCTGGACCTGGAGAAGATGGGCCTGCCGTTCAACCGGACCCCCCAGGGCACCATCGACCAGCGCCGGTTCGGCGGCCACAGCCGCAACCACGGCGAGGCGCCGGTCCGCCGGTCCTGCTACGCCTCCGACCGCACCGGCCACATGATCCTCCAGACGCTGTACCAGAACTGCGTCAAGGAGGGCGTGGAGTTCTACAACGAGTTCTACGTCCTGGACCTGCTGCTCACCGAGGTGGACGGCGTCCGCCGGACCGCCGGCGTGGTCGCCTACGAGCTGGCCACCGGCGAGCTGCACATCTTCCAGGCCAAGGCCGTGGTCTTCGCCTCCGGCGGCAACGGCAAGTTCTACAAGGTGTCCTCCAACGCGCACACTCTCACCGGTGACGGCCAGGCGGTCGCCCTCCGGCGCGGGCTGCCGCTGGAGGACATGGAGTTCTTCCAGTTCCACCCGACCGGCATCTGGCGGATGGGCATCCTGCTCACCGAGGGCGCCCGCGGCGAGGGCGGCATCCTGCGCAACCGCGACGGCGAGCGCTTCATGGAGAAGTACGCCCCGGTGATGAAGGACCTGGCCTCCCGGGACGTCGTCTCGCGGTCGATCTACACCGAGATCCGCGAGGGACGCGGCTGCGGCCCGGACAAGGACCACGTCTTCCTGGACCTCACCCACCTGCCGCCGGAGCAGCTCGACGCCAAGCTCCCGGACATCACCGAGTTCGCGCGCACCTACCTGGGCATCGAGCCGTACACCGACCCGATCCCGATCCAGCCCACCGCGCACTACGCGATGGGCGGCATCCCCACCAACGTCCGCGGCGAGGTGCTGGCCAACAACACCGACGTGGTGCCCGGCCTGTACGCCGCCGGCGAGGTGGCCTGCGTGTCGGTGCACGGCGCCAACCGGCTGGGCACCAACTCGCTGCTGGACATCAACGTCTTCGGCCGGCGGGCCGGCATCGCCGCCGCCGAGTACGCGGCCACCGCCGACTACGTCGAGCTGCCCGAGGCGCCGGAGAAGTTCGTGGCGGACGAGGTCGAGCGGATGCGCGACTCCACCGGCACCGAGCGGGTCACCGACATCCGCCGCGCGCTGCAGGAGACCATGGACAAGAACGCCATGGTGTTCCGCACCGAGCAGACCCTGAAGGAGGCCGTCGAGGAGATCGGCGAGCTGCGCCGGCGGTACCGCGACGTCTCCGTCCAGGACAAGGGCAGGCGGTTCAACACCGATCTGCTGGAGGCCCTGGAGCTCGGCAACCTGCTGGAGCTGGCCGAGGTGCTGGCCGTCTCCGCGCTGGCCCGCAAGGAGTCCCGCGGCGGCCACTACCGGGAGGACTACCCGGACCGCGACGACGTCAACTTCATGCGCCACACGATGGCCTACCGCGAGGTCGACGCCGACGGCAACGAGTCGATCCGGCTGGACTACAAGCCGGTCGTCCAGACCCGCTACCAGCCGATGGAGCGTACCTACTGATGGCTACACCGACGATGGACAAGGTCTCCACGCCCGGTTCGGAGGGCGCGGGGGACGGCCTGATCACCGCCACCTTCCGGATCCGCCGGTTCAACCCGGAAGTCTCGGCCGAGGTGTCCTGGCAGGACTTCGAGATCCGGATCGACCCCAAGGAGCGCGTCCTGGACGCCCTCCACAAGATCAAGTGGGATCTGGACGGCACCCTGACCTTCCGGCGTTCCTGCGCGCACGGCATCTGCGGCTCCGACGCCATGCGCATCAACGGCCGCAACCGGCTGGCGTGCAAGACCCTGGTGAAGGACATCAGCCCGGAGAAGCCGATCCTGGTCGAGCCCATAAAGGGTCTGACGGTTCTCAAGGACCTCGTGGTCGACATGGAGCCGTTCTTCCAGGCCTACCGGGACGTCATGCCCTTCCTGATCACCAAGGGCAACGAGCCGACCCGCGAACGCCGGCAGTCCGCCGAGGACCGCGAGCGGTTCGACGACACCACCAAGTGCATCCTGTGCGCCGCGTGCACGTCGTCCTGCCCGGTGTTCTGGAACGACGGGCAGTACTTCGGCCCGGCGGCGATCGTGAACGCGCACCGCTTCATCTTCGACTCCCGCGACGAGGGCGGTGAGCAGCGCCTGGAGGTCCTCAACGACCGCGACGGCGTGTGGCGCTGCCGCACCACCTTCAACTGCACGGAGGCCTGCCCGCGCGGCATCGAGGTCACCAAGGCCATCCAGGAGGTCAAGCGGGCCTTGATCACCCGCCGGATCTGACCCGGATCCGGCGCGGACACGCTGCGGGCCCCGTCCCCTCCCGACCGGAGGGGGCGGGGCCCGCGATGCGTCCGCCGGGCGGGCCGCTCCCCCACCGGCACCCCGTGCGACCTGGGCATACGGTCCGCACCGGGTACTTCCCGGCCGGCCCGCCGGATGCCACCCTGATGGCATGAGCCAACTTGCCGAACGGCTGCGGGCGGGACTGCCGGCGGACGCCGTGCTGACCGACCCTGACGTCACCTCCTCCTACGCGCACGACATGGCGAGCTTCTGCCCGGCCGGCATTCCCGGCGCCGTGGTGCTGCCCCGCACCGCGGAGGAGGTGCGGCACGTCATGCGCACCGCCACCGAACTGCGGGTGCCGGTGGTGCCGCAGGGCGCCCGCACCGGGCTGTCGGGGGCGGCCAACGCCCCGGAGGGCGGCATCGTGCTGTCCCTGCTGCGGATGAACCGGGTGCTGGAGATCGACCCGGTCAACCGCATCGCGGTGGTGGAGCCCGGGGTGGTCAACGCGGACCTGTCGAAGGCGGTCGCGGCCTACGGGCTGACCTACCCGCCGGACCCCTCCAGCTGGGAGCAGTGCACCATCGGCGGCAACATCGGCACCGCCTCCGGCGGGCTGTGCTGCGTCAAGTACGGCGTGACGGCCGAGTACGTGCTGGAGCTGGAGGTCGTGCTGGCCGACGGGCGGCTGCTGCGGACCGGCCGCCGCACCGCCAAGGGCGTCGCCGGGTACGACCTGACCCGGCTGTTCGTCGGCTCCGAGGGCACGCTCGGCGTGGTGGTGAAGGCCGTCCTCGCGCTGAAGCCCGCCCCGCCTCCCCAGCTCGTGCTGGCCGCGGAGTTCGGCTCGGCCGCCGCCGCCGGGGAGGCCGTCTGCCGGATCATGGCCGAGGGCCACACCCCGTCGATGCTGGAGCTGATGGACCGGCCCACCATCGCCGCCGTCAACGCCATGACCCGGATGGGGCTGCCGGAGACGACCGAGGCCCTGCTGCTGGCCGCGTTCGACACCCCCGATCCGGCCGCCGACCTGGCCGCGGTGGGCGAGCTGTGCGCCGCCGCGGGTGCCACCCAGGTCGTCCCGGCCGAGGACGCCGCGGAGTCGGAGATGCTGCTGGCCGGGCGCCGGGTGGCGCTGTCCGCGCTGGAGGCGGTGAAGGGCACCACCATGATCGACGACGTGTGCGTGCCGCGCAGCAGACTCGCGGAGCTGCTGGAGGGGGTCGCCGCGATCGCGGACCGCCACGGTCTGACGATCGGGGTCTGCGCGCACGCCGGCGACGGCAACACCCACCCCACCGTCTGCTTCGACTCCACCGACCCCGAGGAGTGCCGCCGGGCCCGGATCTCGTTCGACGAGATCATGGAGCTGGGTCTGGAGCTGGGCGGCACCATCACCGGCGAGCACGGCGTCGGGGTGCTGAAGAAGGAGTGGATGGCCAGGGAGCTCGGCCCGGTCGGGATGGAGGTGCAGCGCGGCATCAAGCGGGTCCTCGACCCGCTCGGCATCCTCAACCCCGGCACGCTCTTCTGACCGCGGTCAGCTCTCCTGGGCGGCGGGTCCGCAGAACCAGTCCAGCAGCCGGCGGCGCAGCTCCGCGCGGGGCAGCCGCAGCATGTCCACGGTCGCCGGCCACGAGGTGCGGGCCAGCTCCTCCAGCCGCTGGGCGAGCTTGCGCTCGACGCGGCCGCGGGCCAGCTGGAGGGGCACCGCCGCCAGCGGGCGCAGCAGCCCGCGGCCGGTGACCGTCAGCTGAACCGTCACGTCCCAGTCGCCGTCCGGACGGGTCCGCGGCCACGCCCGCACCTCCAGCCGGGCCATGGGGTGCTCGGCGCGGGCGATGAGCGGGGCTTGCCGGGGTCCGCCGGCTTCGGTCCACCAGCGCTCCAGGTCCAGGCGGAGAGTGCCGGTGACGCCGTGCCGGGCGCCCGGGGCCGACTCCGAGGTGCCGCGTATCCGCAGCAGGCGGGGACGTTCGGCACCGGCCAGCCGGGCCTCCACGTCCGGGCCCGGCTCCTCGGGCGGAGTGCCGCCCTCCGGGATGCCCAGCCGCACGGCTGTCTCCCCGCGCCGGTCCCAGGCCAGGACGTTGAGGCGGGAGGGGCCGTCGTCCGCCCGGATGCCGTACTGGGCCCCCGGGCGCAGGTGCTCGCCCTCCAGCAGCCTCAGCTGCCTGCCGGTGCGGCCGTCCGCGGCCCGCAGGCTGCCGTCGTCCTGCGGACGCAGGCTTTCCATCGTCTCGTGGAACTCGACCGCCGCGTCGGCCACCTGACGAGGCGTCACGGAGCGGAGCTGGACGGTCTGCCGGTAGCGCGCCATGCGGGCATCCTAGACGAGCCTCCCGCACGGCCGCGGGCCGAACAGGAAGGCACCGGCCTCCTGTGACCACCCACCGTGTCCGGAAGGACCGGCCCGGGAAGGCGGCACGGCAGATAACGCGCCGCGCCCCCCGGACGCGGGACGTCCGGGGGGCGCGGCGCGGGTGCCGGTCGGGGAGGCGGCCGGTCAGATCCGGCGCAGCTCCCACAGGCGCCACACGGCGCTGTTGTCGGAGAGGTACTGGATACCGGTGATGTCGTTGGTGGAGAGGTGAAAACGCTTCTCCTGCCAGATCGGAATGATCGGCGGGTTGTCCGAGGACAGCTCGTGCAGCGCGCGGTAGTCGGTGGCGGCACGGCCGCGGTCGGACTCCTGGCGGGTGGAGGAGATCAGTTCGTCGATCGCCTTGCTGCTGAAGCCGGTGGACAGACCGTCGCCCGGCCCCAGGATGTTGTCGGTGTAGGTCGCCGGGTCGGGGTAGTCCGGACGCCAGCCGACCAGGAAGGCGTCGAACTCCCGGGCGCCGAACACGCCGGGGATGAACTCCTCGGACCAGTCGTAGTACTTGACGTCCACCTCGAAGAGGCCGTCCGCTTCGAGCTGCTGCTTGATCAGCTCGGCCTCCTCGTGGGTGGCCGCACCGCGGGAGTAGGCGAGGTGGAACTTCACCGGCACCTGCAGGCCGGCGTTCTCCATCCGGGTCCGCAGCTCGTCGGGGTCGGGGTCGCGGTAGTTGTCGTAGAAGGGCGTGCCGTGCCCGGTGAAGCCGACCGGGATGAGCGAGTAGAGCGGCTCCACGGTGTGGGCGTGCACGTGCCGGGTGATGGCGTTGCGGTCGAGGGAGGACGCGGCGGCCTGCCGGGCCGCCTTGGACGACATCGGCATGCCCTCGTCGGTGTTGAAGGCCATCACCCGGATCGCGCTGCCGATGGTCTCCGAGACACGGAACTCGGGGTTGCTGGGGTTGATGCCCGCCAGGTAGCTGGGCGGCATCTTGCCGTCGACGACGTCGAGCTCGTCGTTCTCCCAGGCCTTGAGGAGGTCATCCTCCTCGACGAAGTAGCGGATGGTGATCGAGTTCTGCGGGACCCCGAAGACGCCCTTGTACTGCGGGTTGGGCCGCAGCTCGGCGTACTCGTTGTGCTCGAAGGCGGTCAGCACGTACGGGCCGGAGCCCATGACGGTTCCGTCGTTGCGCGGCTCCAGCTCCTCGTAGCTGCGGGAGTCCACGATCGCGCCGGTGCTGCCGGCCAGCACGTACGGGAAGGTCGCGTCCGGCTCGTTGAGCTCGAAGATGATGTCCTGGCCGTTGACCCGGGTGGCCTCCAGGGTGCTCAGGAGGCTGGCGGGGCCGGCGTAGGTGAACTTCTCGTCGGCCGGGATGCTGTCGTCCGCGGCCTCCTCGGCCGCGCGGTCGGACATCGCCTTGATGCGGTCGACGGAGAACTTGACGTCCTCGGGCGTGATCCGGACACCGTTGCTGAAGGTCAGGTTCTCCCGCAGCGTGCAGCGGTAGACCGTCAGCTCGTGATCGGTGAACTCGCATCCCTCGGCGGCGTCCGGGACGGGCTCCTCCTGGCCGGGGCTGAAGGTGAGCAGCGACTGGTAGAGGTTGCTCATCACCGCCCAGGCACCGGCGTCGTAGGCGCCACCGGGGTCGAGCATGGTGGGTGTCGTGGTGGTCCCCACGACGATGGGCTCCTTGTTGTTCCCGTTGGACCGGAGAAGTATCCAGCCACCGATGACACCGACCACCAGCACAACGGCCAGCCCGATGACTATGGCCCCTTTGGCCCCGATCCCTCGCACTCCCGCACCCTTTCTCGGAAGACACATGTCGCGCGTCTCAGCCAACCACAGGGGAATATCCCCTGCACCCGGCGGTATGCAACGGACCGGCCACAACTCAGCCAGTGATCAACCGGCTACGGTACCCGGTACGTCGATACGGAACTCGACTGCCACGGAATGACCGTCCAGGTTGACGGCCACGCTCTGCTCCCCCAGTTGTGGAGAGTATGCCGTCAACTCGTACGACCCGGGACCGGGGGCGGTCACGAGGAAGCCTCCGTCGGCCGCACTGCGGGTCCTGCCCAGCGGCCGGCCGCCGGCGGCGAGGGTGACCACCGCGCGCGGCAGCGCCACCCCGAGGGAATCCCGGACGACACCCCGGACCACCAGGGTTTCCGGCCCGCCGCGGCCGCCCGCGGCTCCGTCGTCGGGGTCCTGCCCGGTACCGTCACCGCGCACCCCGGGCGAGAGGGAGTCCGTCATGCCCCACGCTCCTCTTCCCTGCGTTCGTTGCCGACATGCTGTCAGCCCGTGCTCCTGTCGTTATCCAAGGACACCAGCATGCCGGTTTTGGTTGTCAGCGAACAGCAGAATTGCGCGCCGGGGGCGTCCCCGGAGCGCGACCCGCAGGTCAGGCCTGCGGGGAGGACAGCTCCACCACCGTGATGTCCGGCTCGGCCCCGACGCGCACCGGAGGCCCCCAGGTCCCCGCTCCCCGGGTGACGTACAGCTGGGTGTCCCCGTAGCGCTCCAGCCCCTCCAGGGTGGGATTGGCCAGCGCGGCCAGGGCATTGCCCGGCCAGAGCTGGCCGCCGTGGGTGTGCCCGGACAGCTGGAGGTCCACCCCGTGCTCCACCGCGTCGTGGATGAGCACCGGCTGGTGGGCCAGCAGGACCGAGGTGCGCCGGCGGTCCCGGTCGCCCAGGGCCGCGGTGAAGTCCGGCCCCTGTCCGCTGTCCTCGCCGGCCACGTCGTTCACCCCGGCCAGGTCGAAGTACGGCATCTCCCGCCGCTCGTTCTCCAGGACCACCATCCCCAGGTTCCGCAGGTGGTCGAGCCACTGCTCGGCACCGACGTAGTACTCGTGGTTGCCGGTGACGAAGAATGTGCCGTCCCGGGACGACAGCTCGGCCAGCGGGGCGGCCGCGGACCTCAGGTCCTCCACGCCGGCGTCGACCAGGTCTCCCACGACCGCCACCAGGTCGGCGCCGGTGCGGTTGACCACGTCCACCACCCGGCGGCAGTGGGAGGCGCCCAGCAGCGAGCTGAGGTGGATGTCGGAGACCACCGCGATGCGGTAGCCGTGCGCGGCCCGCGGAAGCCCGGCCAGCTGGACGGGAACGTGCTTGGTGGTGAGCTGCCGGGCCGCGTGGCTGCCGTAGCCGACGGTGCCGACGGCGACCGCGCCGGCCCCGATGGCTATCGCCCGGGCCACGAACAGTCTGCGCTCCGGCGAGGCCGGACCGTCCTGCGCCTCGTCCCCGGTCCCGGTCTTCTCCTCCGCACTCACGGCCGGGGCCTCGGCCTCGGCCTCCGTCCCGGTGAGTCCCGGGCGGCTGAGCCGTCCCGCGTCGTCGAGCGCGCGGCGCTCCAGGGCCCGCAGCAGCAGGGGGCGCACGATCTCACCGGCCAGCAGCGCCAGCCCCAGGTAGAGCATCACGACGAACCAGTAGGCGCCCGGCCAGGCGATGACCTGCTCCACGGCGAACGGCAGCCCCAGCGCCCGTCCGGCGAAGAAGGTGAGCATGAGCAGGGGGAAGAGGAGGATCAGGAGGGTGCCCGCACGGCGGAAGACGCTGCCGGGCCGGGACACGTCCCGCACCAGCCGCTTCCAGAGGTACCAGTGAATGAGGGCCAGCAGCCCGAGCACCACGGCCAGGAAGACAATCCGCATGGGTTCCTCTCTGAGTTCTCTGCGCTTCTCGGCCAAGGACGCACGGACAGCGCGAACCGATGAGTCCGGGCGAGGATCCGTCGCACGGCCGGGCCGTCGCGCGGGCCGGCCCGGGCCGCCGGGGAGCGCGGTTCGCCCGAATGATCGGAGTATCTCACCGCTTCGGGCCCCTCCGCCGGTCACAGGTTCGCGAGGGGCGGGTAGGTTCACCCTGTGTCCACTGACGGCCTCCCCTCCGTGCGCACCGGGCCCCGCGCCCGCCGTGCCCTCCTGTCGATAACCGTCGCCGCGGTAGCGGTACCCGCCCTGCTGGCCCCCACTCCGGCCGCGTTCGCCGAGGACCGTGAGGCGGGTGAGGAGACGTCCTCGCCAGGCCCGCCGATGTCCGCCATCGGCGGCGAACTGCTGTCCAGGCCCGGGACCCAGGTGTCCCCCCAGCGGGGCGCGCCCCGGCTGCCGGACGACCTGACGGCCCGGTCCTGGATCGTGGCCGACGCGGAGAGCGGCGACGTGCTGGCCGCCCACAACGCGCACCTGCCGCTGGCCCCCGCCAGCACGGTGAAGATGCTGTTCGCCGACACCCTGCTGCCGAAGTTCGGCAAGGACGAGGTCTACACGGCGGAACCGGACCACTTCTCGGACATGGGCCCGGGCAGCAGCGCGGTGGGCATAGCCGACCACCAGACCTACACCGTCGACGACCTGTGGCACGGAGTCTTCCTGGCCTCCGGCAACGACGCGGTGTACGCGCTGACGGCGATGAACGGCGGCAAGGAGAAGACCGTCCGGGAGATGAACGAACGCGCCCGGGAACTCCAGGCCCGGGACACCGTGGTGGTGAACCCGGACGGGTACGACGGCGAGGGGCAGGTCTCCTCGGCCTACGACCTGACGCTGATAGCCAGGTCCGGAATGCAGAAACCGGACTTCCGCACGTACGCCGCCACCCCCCGCACGGACTTCCCCGGCGCGGGGAAGGGGAAGAAGCGGCCGGTCTTCGAGGTGCAGAGCACCAACCGGCTGCTGGTCGGCGCCAGAGGGCTGGACCGCTACGAAGGGCTGGCGGGGATCAAGAACGGATACACGTCCACCGCCGGCTACACCTTCACCGGCGTCGCCGAGCGCGGCGACCGGGTGCTGCTGGTCACCGTCATGAAGCCCGCGGACGGCGACGGGCTGGCGGTCTACCGGGAGACCGCACAGCTGCTGGACTGGGGGTTCGAGGCCGCCGGCCGGGTCGAGCCGGTGGGCGAGCTGGTGCCGCCGCTGAGCGAACTCCCCGAGGGCGGCGCGGACAGCACGCCGGAGTCCGAGGAGGCCGCGCTGGACGGCGCGGCGGGCCCGCCCGCCGGGGAACGGTCCGCCGGGGGCAGCGCCGCACTGGGCGCCACCGCCCTGGGGCTGGCGCTGCTGGCGCTGGCGACCTACCTGGTGCCGCACAAGGGATGGCGCGGGCGCCGCCGCGGCCGGCGACCGCTGCCCCGCTGAACGGGCCGTCACAGCCGGCGGCCCGCCGCGGGCGTCAGCGGGGACGCACGGCCACGCGGCGGAGCGGCCTCACGCCGCTTCCGCCGCCCGGCGCCGGGAGTGCTGCTGCCGCGGGGGGTGCACGGTGGCGAAGCGGAACTCCCTGCGCCGCCGCCAGACGCTGTCGGCGCCCTGCTCGTACAGCGAGAAACCACGGACGGTCCAGGCGGCCTCGTAGTCGGCGAGCTCGGTCTGCGCGGTGTCCATCGCCGCCTCGTCGATCCCGTGCGCGACCGTGACGTGCGGGTGGTAGGGGAACTGCAGCTCGCGGGCCAGCGGGCCGGACGGCTCGCGCACCCGCTCCTGCAGCCAGCCGCACGCCGAGCCACCCTCCACGACCTGGACGAAGACCACCGGGGACAGTGGCCGGAAGGTACCGGTGCCCGACAACCGCATCGGAAAGGCCCGGCCGGCGGCGGCGATGGCCGCGAGGTGGTCCTCGATGACCGGGCGGTCGGCCACCCGCACGACGGTCGGGGGCAGCAGCGTGACATGAGTGGGGATTCCGGCTGCCGCCGCGTCGCCGAAGCCGAGACGGCACTGCTGGAGCAGGGTGCCGTGCGGCTCCGGGACCGCGATCGACACGCCGAGCGTGACGGTCCCCACAGCCCTCTCCCTTCCGTGCCTCCTGCCGCGCCCCGCACGGGGCGCCGGTGCCGGCACCGTAGTGTGGCGGCTGCCCGCCTTCCGGGCGAGCGGTTCTTCGGCCCTTTGTCCGAGGGCCACGGCTCAGCGGGCGGCGGGCAGGAAGCCCACCTTGTCGTAGACCTCGGCGAGGACCGGCGCGGCGACCGCGCGGGCCTTGTCCGCCCCGACGGCCAGCAGCCGGTCGAGCTCGGCCGGGTCCGCCAGGTACTCCAGGGTGCGCGCGCGGAACGGGGCCGCCCATTCGGTGACGACCTCGGCGAGCTGGGTCTTGAGCGCGCCGTAGAGCTGCCCGGCGAACTTGTCCACCAGCTCGGGAACGCCGATGCCGGTCAGCGCGGAGTAGATGGTCAGCAGATTGCTGACACCCGGCTTGTCCTGGGGGTCGTAGCGGATCTCGGTGCCCGTGTCGGTGACGGCGCTCCTGATCTTCTTCGCGGAGACCTTCGGCTCGTCGAGCAGGTTGATGATGCCCTTGGGCGAGGACGCCGACTTGCTCATCTTGATCGACGGGTCCTGCAGGTCGTAGATCTTCGCGGTGTCCTTGAGGATGTACGGCTGCGGGACGGTGAAGGTGGTGCCGAAACGCCCGTTGAAACGCTCGGCGACATCCCGGGTCAGCTCGATGTGCTGCCGCTGGTCCTCCCCGACCGGGACCTGCTGGGCGTGGTACAGAAGGATGTCGGCGATCTGCAGCACCGGGTAGGTGAACAGCCCGACGGTGGTGCTCTCGGCACCCTGGCGGGCCGACTTGTCCTTGAACTGCGTCATCCGGGAGGCCTCGCCGAAGCCGGTCAGGCAGTTCATCACCCAGGCGAGCTGGGCGTGCTCGGGGACCTGGCTCTGCACGAAGAGGGTGCAGCGCTCCGGGTCCAGCCCCGCCCCCAGCAGCTGGGCCGCGGCGAGCCGGGTGGACTCCCGCAGCTCCCGCGGGTCCTGCGGGACGGTGATCGCGTGGAGGTCGACGACCGAGTAGAAGGCGTCGTGGGTCTCCTGCAGAGCCACCCACTGGCGTACCGCACCGAGGTAGTTGCCGAGGTGGAACGAGCCTGCCGTGGGCTGGATACCGGAGAGCACCCGGGGACGATCAGTGGCCATGGGCCCATTCTCTCAGGTGCCGCCGTCTTTCCCGTCCGGAGGTGCGGGAAGTGTGACGAAGCGGGAAGGGCGCACGTCGGGGCGCTCGCGGAGAGCTCCGAGCCGCCCGGTGCGGCCACGCGCCCCAGCCCGGCCGGTCCCCCGCACCGCGGGCGGGGACGCGCCCTCCGTGCTCCCCCGGGCCCGTTTCCGGCGTTCCGTCAGCAGCCGTGCCGGACCGCACCGTCCGCCCTCCGAACGAGGGTGACGGGATTCTTCCCATACCGGACGCCCGGCGGTAGAAATGGGGCCCGGCGTCCAGCCGGACGGCTGGGCACACCGCAGTCCCCGACCGGAAGATCGGAGCGCCAGTATGGCCATGTCAGGAAAGTCACCGGCCGAGCTGATCGCCGCCGCGGAGGCGCACGGCGCACACAACTACCACCCGCTGCCGGTCGTGATCTCCTCCGCCAGGGGCGCCTGGATGACGGACGTCACCGGCCGGCGCTACCTGGATCTGCTCGCCGGCTACTCGGCGCTGAACTTCGGGCACGGCCACCCCCGGCTGATCGCGGAGGCCCGGGCGCAGCTGAGCCGCCTCACGCTGACCTCGCGGGCCTTCCACCACGAGCACTACGCGGAGTTCTGCACCCGCCTCGCCGAGCTGTGCGGCATGGAGATGGTGCTGCCCATGAACACCGGCGCGGAGGCCGTCGAGACGGCGGTCAAGACCGCCAGGAAGTGGGGCTACCGGGTCAAGGGGGTGCCCGGGGGGCGGGCGAAGATCGTCGTCGCCGAGAACAACTTCCACGGCCGCACCACCACGATCATCAGCTTCTCGACCGACCAGGAGGCCCGCCGCGACCACGGCCCCTTCACCCCCGGGTTCGAGATCGTTCCCTACGGGGACCTCGACGCGCTGGCCGCGGCGGTGGACGACGAGACGGTGGCCGTGCTGCTGGAGCCCATCCAGGGCGAGGCCGGGGTGCTGGTTCCGCCGCCCGGCTATCTGGCCGGGGTCCGCGAGCTCACCCGCGCGCGCGGTGTGCTGTTCATGGCGGACGAGATCCAGTCCGGCCTCGGGCGCACCGGCCGCACCTTCGCCTGCGAGCACGAGGGCGTGGTGCCGGACGTCTACATCCTGGGCAAGGCACTGGGCGGCGGGGTGGTGCCGGTCTCCGCGGTGGTCTCCTCCGCGGAGGTGCTGGGCGTCCACCGGCCCGGCGAGCACGGCTCGACCTTCGGCGGCAACCCGCTGGCCTGCGCGGTGGCCCTGGAGGTCGTCGCCATGCTGCGGGAGGGCGAGTACCAGCAGCGCGCCGCGGAGCTGGGCGACCACCTGCACCGGGAGCTGGGGCTGCTGGCCGCCGACGGAGCGGTCGCCGCGGTGCGCGGCAGGGGCCTGTGGGCCGGGGTGGACATCGACCCGGCGCTCGGCACCGGCCGGCAGCTGTCCGAACGCCTGATGGAGCGCCGGGTGCTGGTGAAGGACACGCACGGCTCCACGATCCGCATCGCGCCGCCGCTGGTGATCGGCAAGGAGGACCTGGACTGGGGCCTGGAACAGCTGCGGGCCGTGCTGGCGGCGGGCTGACCCCGGCCTCCGCCCGGGACACCGGCCCGTGGTCCCGCACTCCCGCGCGCCGGTCCGGGGCACCTCGCGCCCCGTGCCGGGATTTCCCCGTTTTCGGTAGGGTGAGCGCGAATGGGGACGCCCCCTGCTCCGGCCTGCCGGAACACGGGTGCCGGTACGGGGGCCGCACGGGCTCCGGTGTCGAAGGGTGCGGAATCATGGCGCAGTGGAAGGACCTGCCCGCCACACTCGATCCGCGGGTGCGGCACCTGGTCGTGCGGCTGCGGCAGCTGAAGGACCACAGCGGGCTCAGCGTCCGGGCCCTCGCCGGCCGGACGGGCTTCGGCGTCTCCTCCTGGGAGCGCTATCTCCACGGCAAGGCGTTCCCGCCGCGCGAGGCGGTGGCGGGGCTGGCCCGGCTCACCGGTGCGGACCCGCACCGGCTGCTGGCCCTGTACGACGTGGCGGCCGACAGCCGGGAGTCTCCCGGTGCCGGCGGGACGCCGCCGCCCGGTCCCGCTCCCGCCCGCCGGACGGGCCCGCTGCTCGCCGCCGCGGTGCTGGTGCCGCTCACGGCGATCGCCGGGCTGCTGCTGATCCGGCCGGGGCCGGGGCAGCCGGCGGCGGGCGAGTTCGCCTACGAGCCCGGGCGGACCCACAGCTGCGATGTCCGCCGCAGCGACGGCCGGCTGTCCGCCGGCCACAGCGACACCGGCGACGCCGTCCTGCAGCAGATCGCCACCGGCTGGGAGGTGGTCGAGGCGCAATGCCTGCTGGAGCACCACGGCTACCGGACCGGCGGCGTCGACGGCGCCTACGGCGCGCTGACCGAGCGTGCCGTCAGGCGGCTCCAGCGCGACGGCGGGGTGGTCGTCGACGGCATCGTGGGCGAGCACACGTGGGAGGTGCTGCGCCGGTGACCGCCCCACCGCCCCCGGAGTGCGCGCGGCTGGCCCGGGAGCTGCGGCTGCTGCGCGAACGCACCGGGCTGAGCCTGGCCGGTCTGGCGGCCCGGACCCCGGCCGGAAAGTCGTCGTGGCAGCGCTATCTGACGGGCGCCAAGCTGCCGCCCCGTGAGCTGGTGGAGGCCCTGTGCGAACTGGCCCGGGAGCCTCCGGGCCGGCTGCTGGCGCTGTGGGAACTCGCCGAGTCCGCCTGGCGGCGGCGCGGCGGGATGCCGGCGCCCGGGTACGGGGCCGCGGCGCCGGCAGGTCCTGCCCGGCGCCCGCGGGTGGCGGTCCTCGCAGCCGTGGCCGCCGCCGAGGCACTGGCCGCGGGCGGCCTCGCGCTCGTCCTGTCCGGCGACGGAAGCGCGAGGGCCGGGCAGGCGCCGGCGCCCGGCTGCCACGGCCAGGAGTGCACCGGCCGCGACCCCCAGTCGCTGGCCTGCTCCTCGGCAGCCCACGGCCCGGTGGTGGTGGCCCGCCACGAGCTGGACGGCGACGCGGGCATGGACATCCGGCACAGCGCCGCCTGCGGAGCGGGCTGGGCGCGGCTGTGGTTCGGCGAGGTGGGCGACCGGCTGGAGATCGGCGCCCCGGGCCGGGGGCACCAGTGGGTGGAGGTCGCCGACGAGTTCGACGCGCAGGGATATCTCCACACCCCGATGATCGGCGCCGCCCCCGGAGAGCTCCGGGTCTGCCACGTCCCCGCCGGCGGCGACGGACGGGAGTGCTTCACGCCCTGAGCCGGAAGCCGCGCGGCAGACCCGCTCCCGGGTGGGGAACGGGCCTGCCGCGAACGGCCGCCGATCGGCGGATACCTGGCGCGGTATGCCGGTATGGTGCGCCGCCGTGCCCCGCGGCGTCCAGGCGACCCGCCGCCGTGCACGACACCTCACCCGGAAGGACGCCCCCCGGGATCGGCGCCCGGTTTCCCCGGAGCCGGGGCCTGCGGCCGCGGAGAGAGCGTCGGATAATCTGGCGGCGGGTCTCTTGACGTAGAGAGAACACGAGCACGCGAGGGACCCGGCCGCCACTGACCGATCCCCCGGAGACCGCACATGACCCGCACTCCCGTCACCGTTACCGTCACCGGCGCCGCAGGCCAGATCGGCTACGCGCTGCTGTTCCGGATCGCCTCCGGACACCTGCTCGGCCCGGACGTCCCGGTCCGGCTGCGCCTGCTGGAGATCACCCCGGCACTCAAGGCCGCCGAGGGCACCGCCATGGAGCTCGACGACTGCGCCTTCCCGCTGCTGCGCGGCATCGACATCACCGACAGCGCGGACGCCGCCTTCGACGGCGCCAACGTCGCGCTGCTGGTGGGCGCCCGCCCCCGCACCAAGGGCATGGAGCGCGGCGACCTGCTGGAGGCGAACGGCGGCATCTTCAAGCCGCAGGGCAAGGCCATCAACGACCACGCGGCGGACGACATCAAGGTCCTGGTCGTCGGCAACCCGGCCAACACCAACGCACTGATCGCGCAGGCCGCCGCCCCTGACGTACCCGCCGAGCGGTTCACCGCCATGACCCGGCTGGACCACAACCGCGCGCTGTCCCAGCTCTCCAAGAAGACCGGCGCCCCCGTCTCGGAGATCACCAAGCTCACCATCTGGGGCAACCACTCCGCCACGCAGTACCCGGACATCTTCCACGCCGAGATCGCCGGCAAGAACGCCGCGGAGACCGTCAACGACGAGAAGTGGCTCGCCGAGGACTTCATCCCGACCGTCGCCAAGCGCGGCGCCGCCATCATCGAGGCGCGCGGCGCCTCCTCGGCCGCCTCGGCCGCCAACGCCGCGATCGACCACATCCACACCTGGGTCAACGGCACCCCGGAGGGCGACTGGACCTCCATGGGCATCCCCTCCGACGGCTCCTACGGCGTGCCCGAGGGCCTGATCTCCTCCTTCCCGGTCACCTGCTCCGGCGGCACCTACCGGATCGTGCAGGGCCTGGAGATCAACGACTTCTCGCGCGCCCGCATCGACGCCTCGGTCCAGGAGCTCGCCGAGGAGCGCGACGCCGTGCGCGGCCTGGGCCTGATCTGACCCCGCGCGGACACCGGCACGACGGACGGTGACACCCGGGACTGCCCCGGGGGTCACCGTCCGGCTTTGTTTCCGAAATGCCGACATCCACCGTTGCGCTCCGTGACGAACGCCACTTCTCGCTACTCCCGTACATACGTTCACGGAAACGGGGCAGGGGTGCCCGTCAGCCCTCCGGGCAAACCTCCGGCCGGGCGAACGCAGAGCGACGAGTGAGGCAACAGGCAACGTGTCGGCGACCGAGACCATGTACACAGCCGGGCAGTGGCGGCCCGCCACGGGCGGCGGCGTCCGCGAGATCACCGACCCGGCGGACGGCGCGCCCTTCGCGACGGCCTCGGAGGGCGACGCGCGGGACGCGGACGCGGCGGTGGCCGCCGCGCGGCGCGCCTTCGACACCGGCCCCTGGCCCGGCACCCCGGCCGCCGAGCGCGCCGCGCTGCTGCTCCGCACCGCGGAACTGCTGCGGCGCGACCGCGAGGAGATCGCACTCACCGAGTCCCGGGACACCGGCAAGACCCTGGAGGAGGGCCGCATCGACGTCGACGACGTCGTCGCCGCCTTCCGGTACTTCGCCGGGCTCGTCGCGCACGAACCCGCCGGCCGCGTCGTCGACGCCCAGGACCCCGGCGTGCACAGCGTCGTGGTGCACGAGCCGGTCGGCGTCTGCGCCCTCATCACCCCCTGGAACTACCCGCTGCTGCAGGCCTCCTGGAAGATCGCGCCCGCGCTGGCCGCGGGCAACACCTTCGTGGTCAAGCCCAGCGAGATCACCCCGCTGTCGACCGTGCACCTGATGCGGCTGCTCGCCGAGGCCGGACTGCCCGAGGGCACCGGCAACCTGGTGACCGGCCCCGGGGACCCGGTCGGCGCCCGGCTCGCCGGACACCCGGACGTGGACCTGGTCTCCTTCACCGGCGGCCTGGCCAGCGGCACCGCGGTGGCCGCCGCCGCGGCGCCGACCGTGAAGAAGGTGGCGCTGGAACTGGGCGGCAAGAACCCCAACGTGGTCTTCGCCGACGCCTGCGAGAGCGAGGAGCGCTTCGACACCGCCGTCGACCAGGCCCTCAACGCCGCGTTCGTGCACAGCGGCCAGGTCTGCTCCGCCGGCAGCCGGCTCATCGTCGAGGAGTCCGTGCGCGACCGGTTCGTCACCGAACTCACCGCCCGGGCCGGACGCATCAGGGTGGGCCGGGGCACCGTCCCCGGCACCGAGTGCGGACCGCTGGTGTCCGCGGCGCAGCTGGCCAGGACCGAGGCTTTCGTGGCCTCCGCGCTGGAGGAGGGCGCCGTGCTGCGCTGCGGCGGACGGCGGCCCGGGCCGGGACCGGACCGGCCGGCCGGCGGCTTCTTCTACTCCCCCACCGTTCTCGACCACTGCCGGCGCGACATGCGGGTGATCCGCGAGGAACTGTTCGGCCCGATCCTCACCGTGGAGACCTTCCGCACCGAGGACGAAGCGGTCGCACTGGCCAACGACACCGAGTACGGCCTGGCCGGGGCCGTGTTCTCCGCCGACACCGCCCGCGCCCGCCGCGTCGCGGGCCGGCTGCGGCACGGCACGGTGTGGATCAACGACTACCACCCCTATCTGCCGCAGGCCGAGTGGGGCGGCTTCGGCCGCTCCGGCACCGGCCGGGAACTCGGTCCCGCCGGACTCGCCGAGTACCGGGAGACCAAGCACGTCTACGAGAACCTGCGGCCCGCCCCGGTCCGCTGGTTCCGCGGCTGACCACCGCGGAAGGAGCACCGCATTCCGATGTCCACCGAAACCCCCGGTTCCCGTTCCACTTCCGCCGACTACGTGGTGGTCGGCGGCGGCACCGCCGGATGCGTCCTGGCCTCCCGGCTCGCCGAGGACCCCGGCGTGACCGTCGCCCTGATCGAGGGCGGCCCGTCCGACGTCGGGCGGTCCGACGTCCTCACCCTGCGCCGCTGGCTCGGCCTGCTGGGCGGGGAACTCGACTACGACTACCCCACCACCGAGCAGCCCCGGGGCAACTCCCACATCCGGCACAGCCGTGCCCGGGTGCTGGGCGGCTGTTCCTCGCACAACACGCTGATCTCCTTCAAGCCGCTGCCCTCGGACTGGGACGAGTGGGCCGATGCCGGCGCCGACGGCTGGGACCACGCGGCCATGGAGCCGTACTGGGGCCGGCTGCGCAACACCATCGTCCCGGTCGGCGAGCGTGACCGGAACGCCATCGCCCGGGACTTCACGGACGCCGCGCGGCGGGCGCTGGGCGTCCCGCTGATCGAGGGCTTCAACCGGGAGCCGTTCACCGAGGGCACCGGCTTCTTCGACCTGGCCTACCACCCGGAGACCAACCAGCGCTCCTCCGCGTCCGCCGCCTACCTCCACCCGCACCTGGCGGCCGGCGACCGGCCCAACCTGGAGCTGGTGCTGGAGACCTGGGCGTACCGGCTGGAGTTCGACGGCACCCGGGCCACCGGGGTCCGGGTCCGGCACGCCGACGGCAGCACGGGCGTGGTCCGGGCGGCGCGCGAGGTGGTGGTGTGCGCCGGCGCGGTGGACACCCCGCGCCTGCTGCTGCTCTCGGGCATCGGACCCGCCGCGGACCTGACGGCGCTGGGCATCCCGGTGCTGCACGACCTGCCGGGAGTCGGTGAGAACCTGCTGGACCACCCGGAGTCCGTGATCGTCTGGGAGACCGACAGGCCGATCCCGGAGAACTCCGCGATGGACTCCGACGCCGGGCTGTTCGTCCGGCGCGATCCCGCCTCTCCCGGGCCCGATCTGATGTTCCACTTCTACCAGATCCCCTTCACCGACAACCCGGAGCGCCTGGGGTACGAACGGCCCGCGCACGGCGTGTCGATGACCCCGAACATCCCCAAGCCGCGCAGCCGCGGCCGGCTGTATCTGACCAGCGCCGATCCGTCCGTGAAACCCGCCCTGGACTTCCGGTACTTCACCGATCCGGAGGACTACGACGCCCGGACCCTGGTGGACGGCATCCGGCTCGCCCGCGAGATCGCCGCGACGCGGCCGCTGGCCGGCTGGCTGCGGCGCGAGGTGTGCCCCGGCCCCGGTCTCACCGGCGACGCGGAGCTGAGCGAGTACGCCCGGCGGGCCGCGCACACCGTCTACCACCCGGCCGGCACCTGCCGGATGGGCGCGCCCGGCGACCCCCTGGCGGTGACCGACCCGCAGCTGCGCGTCCGCGGCCTGGAGGGACTTCGGGTCGCCGACGCCTCGGTCTTCCCCACCATCCCCGCGGTGAACCCGATGGTGGCTGTCCTGATGGCGGGCGAGAAGGCCGCCGACCTGATCCGCGGCACGACCAGCCCCGAGCGCCCCGGAGGTGCCCACCGATGACCGGACCGCATACCGACCCCGCCCCCGGCACCGGCCCGGCGCCCGGCCCGGACGGCGCCGTCCCGCCCGGCGGGGAGCCGGGAGACGGGCCGGTGTTCTCCGTCCGCGGGCTGTGGAAGGTCTTCGGCCCGAAGGCCGCCCGGGTGCCCGGCGACCCGGAACTGGCCGCCCTGGGCCCGGACGCGCTGCGCGAGCGCACCGGCTGCACAGCCGCCGTCCGGGACGTCTCCTTCGACGTGCGGCCCGGCGAGTGCTTCGTGGTGATGGGCCTGTCCGGCTCCGGAAAGTCCACCCTGGTGCGCTGCCTGACCCGGCTCATCGAGCCGACCGCCGGCTCCCTGCACATGGACGGCGAGGACGTCCTGGGCATGGACCGGGCCCGGCTGCGCGAGCTGCGCCGGCACCGGGCGGCCATGGTCTTCCAGCACTTCGGGCTCCTCCCGCACCGCACGGTGCTCGACAACATCGCCTACGGCCTGCAGATCCAGGGCCTGCCCCGCGCCGAGCGCCGGACCCGGGCCGCCGCGATGGCCGCCAAGGTCGGCCTGGCCGGGCTGGAGGACCGCTACCCCAGCCAGCTCTCCGGCGGCCAGCAGCAGCGCGTCGGGCTGGCCAGGGCCCTGGCCGTCGATCCCGAGGTGCTGCTCTTCGACGAGCCGTTCAGCGCGCTCGACCCGCTGATCCGCCGCGACATGCAGGAGGAGGTCATCCGGCTGCGGCGGGAGGAGGGCCGGACCATGGTCTTCATCACTCATGACCTCTCCGAGGCGCTGCGCGTCGGCGACCGGATCGCGCTGATGCGCGACGGCGGGATCGTGCAGCTCGGCACGCCGGAGGAGATCGTCGCCCGGCCCGCCGACGACTACGTGGCCGACTTCGTCCGGGACGTGCCCCGCGAGCAGGTCGTCACCGTGCGCGCCGCCATGCGGCCCGCGACCGCCGAGGAGTCCGCCGCCGGAGCGGCGCTGTCCCCGGACACCCTGGTCATCGACGCGATCGAGGCGGTGACCCGCACCGGCGGCCCGGTCCGGGTCATGGACGGCGCCCGCTGCCTGGGGGTCGTCGACCACGCCGGGCTGCTCGCCGTGGTCGCCGGCCTCGCGCCGGGCCTCGCACCGGGCGGGACCCCGGACGGGAGCGCCGGAGCGGCGGTGGCGCGGTGAGCGCCCCCGCCGCGCTGCCCTCCTCCGGCCCCCGGGAGCCGGACGGCCCGCGCGGACCGGACAGGACGGGCCACGGTGCGGAGGCCGGCCCGCCGGCCCGCGGTGCCCGCCGGCGGCCCGGCCGGCTCCACCTGCTCGGGGCCGCGCTGCTGACCGCCGTGCTCGGGGCCCTGCTGGTGGCCGACGGCGGCTGGCCCGAGGCCTGGACCCTGGACGTGCGGACCCCGCTGTCGGAGGTCGACCGCTGGCTGGTGCTCAACCGGGATTCTCACCCGCTGTTCCTGTACTTCCTGCTGCATCTGAGCAACAACGTGACCGGCGCCGTGGAGACGGTCGCCGACCTGCTGCGGGCCCTGGGCTGGACGGGCGTGACCGCCGCCGGCACCGCGGCGGCCTGGGCCGCGGCGGGCGGCGGCACCGGGCGCCGGGCGCTGCGGGTGGCCGCCACCGCGCTGGGCACCTTCGCCGTCATCGGACTGCTGGGCATGTGGCAGCATGCCATGCTCACCCTGGCCCTGATGGTGGTGGCGGTCTCGCTGGCCGCCGCCATCGGCCTGCTGCTCGGGCTGGCCGCCGGGCTCTCCGAGCGCGGGGAGCGCCTGCTGCGCCCGGTCCTCGACACCATGCAGGTGCTGCCCGCCTTCGCCTACCTGCTGCCGTTCGTGCTGCTGTTCGGCATCGGCACGGCACCCGCCCTGTTCGCCACCGTGATCTACGCCGTCCCGCCGATGGCCCGGCTGACCGCGCTCGGCCTGCGCGGCGCGGACCCGGCGGCGCTGGAGGCCTCCGCCTCGCTGGGCTCCGGCGCCTGGCAGCGGCTGGTCACCGCCCGGCTGCCGCTGGCCCGCCGCCGGATGCTGCTCGGCCTCAACCAGACGATCATGATGGCACTCTCCATGGTCGTCATCGCCTCCATCATCGGCGCCGGCGGCCTGGGCGACCGGGTCTTCCGGGCGCTGACCACCCAGAACATCGGCAACGCGCTGACCGCGGGCATCTGCATCGTTCTGATCGCCGTCTGGCTGGACCGCACGACCGCCGCGGCCGGCGAGCGGCTTGAGGACCCTTCCGGCGGCCGCGGCCCGGCCCGGCTGCGCGGGCGCTTCGCCCTGCCGGCCGCCGCCGCGGTCACCGCGGCCGGATGGGCGGCAGGGCGCGTGCTCGGCCAGGACACCTGGCCGCAGGAGTGGACCGTGTCGATCACCCGGCCGGTCAACGACGCGGTGGACTGGCTGGTGGTGAGCTTCGGCTCCGGCGTGCCGGTGCTGGGCGGCACGCTGACCTGGGCGGAAGGCTTCACCCGCTGGGTGCTCAACCCCATGCGGGACGCCCTGTGGGCCACCCCCTGGTGGGCACTGCTGCTGGTCGCCGGCGTGCTCGGCTACCTGGCGGGCCGCCTGCGCAACGCGCTGACCGTCGTCGGGGCGCTGGCGGTGATCGGTGCGCTGGGCCTGTGGGACAAGTCGCTCAACACCCTCTCCCAGGTCGTCGCCGCCCTGCTGGTGACGCTGCTGCTGGGCCTGGCCATCGGCGTCCTGGCCGCCCGTAGCGGGCGGCTGGAGCGGGCGCTGCGCCCGGTGCTGGACGTCATGCAGACGATGCCGCAGTTCATCTACCTCATCCCGGTGGTCGCGCTGTTCGGGGTGGGGCGGATCGCCGCCATCATGGCCGCCGTGGTGTACGCGCTGCCCGCCGTCATCCGGATCACCACCCAGGGCATCGGGCAGGTCGACCCGACCGTCCAGGAGGCCGCCCGCTCGCTGGGCGCGACCTCCTGGCAGCAGCTGCGCCAGGTGCAGCTCCCGCTGGCCCGGCCGCAGTTGCTGCTCGCCGTCAACCAGGGCGTGGTGCTGGTGCTGGCCGTGGTGGTGGTCGGCGGGCTGGTCGGAGGCGGCGCGCTCGGCTTCGACGTGGTCTACGGCCTGCAACGCGGCGATCTGGGCGTGGGTCTCTCGGCGGGCATCGCGATCGTCTGCCTGGGCCTGATGCTCGACCGGATGACGCAGCCGGCCGCCGCCCGGCGGCCGGAGCACTGACCTGCCGGGCCGCACGGCCCGGCCCACCCTCACATCCCTGATGTCCCCTCGGTAAGGAAGAGATCATGCGCAACGCAAGACAGCCGGCCCGCCGCACCCTGACCGCCGCCACGGGCGTGCTGGGCGTGCTCGCCCTCAGCGCCTGCGGCGCCGCCGAGACCGGCGGTGGCACGAACGCGGACGGTGGCTACGACCAGGTCGTCATCGCCCAGCCCAACTGGGTGGGCGCCGCCGCCAACGCCGCCGTGGCCGCCTATGTGCTGGAGCACGAGCTGGGCATCGACGTGAAGGTCCAGCAGATCGACGAGACGCTGGCCTGGGACGGGCTGGACGACGGCTCGATCCACGCGATCCTGGAGGACTGGGGCGGCGCTCCGCAGAAGGAGGAGCTGTACCTGGAGGAGAAGAAGTCGGTGGTGCCGGCCGGCGAGCTGGGCGTGGTCGGCCACATCGGCTGGTTCGTGCCCAAGGCGTACGCGGACGAGAACCCCGACGTGCTGCACTGGGAGAATCTCAACGACTTCGCCGCGGACTTCCGTACGGCCGAGAGCGGCGACAAGGGCCAGCTCCTCAACGGCGACCCGGGATTCACCAGCTACGACAAGGAGATCGTCGAGCAGCTCGGGCTGGACTTCCAGGTCGTCGAGGGCGGCAGCGAGGACGCGCAGATCACCGCGATCCAGCGGGCCGACCGGGAGGGCACCCCGCTGCTCACCTACTGGTGGGAGCCGCACTGGCTGAACGCCGAGGTCGAGCTGGTCGAGGTGGAGCTCCCGCCCTACAGCGAGGAGTGCTACGAGGACCTCTCCCAGGTGGCCTGCGCCTACCCGGAGGTCGATCTGCCCAAGTTCCTGAACGCGGACTTCGCCGAGAACGGCGGCGTGGCGGCGGAGTTCCTGAAGAACTTCCGCTGGGACACCGACGACCAGAACTACGTGGCCCAGCTGATCCAGAGCGAGGGCATGGAGCACGAGGAGGCCGCCGCCCGCTGGGTGGAGGAGAACCCGGACAAGGTCGCGGCCTGGCTGCCCGCACAGGACGGCTGAATCCCGCGTCGCACCCCCGGCGGCCGGTCTCCGGAGCAGGGTTCTCCGGGGACCGGCCGTCTGGCTACTGTGGTCGGCGGACAGTCATTCGATCAGCCGACCGGTCCTTCGGACCGTCCCGCCGCCGGGGCACGGGCGGGGCCGGGCCGGCTGCCCCCTTCCCCTTCGAGAGGTTCCCGATGGCGTACAGCAGGCCGGTGCCCCGCCGTCGTCTCCTCACCGGCGCGGCGGGCCTTCTGGGCGCGGCGGCGCTGGGCGGATGCCGGGCCCGGGAGGAGCGCGGAGAGCCGGCCGGCGAGTACCGGAAGGTCGTCCTGGCAATGCCCGGCTGGCCCGGCGGGCAGGCGAACGCCGCCGTGGCCGGCCACCTGCTGGAGCGCGGCTGGGGGGTGGAGACCCAGCTGCGGGAGCTGAGCACCGCGGAGGCCTGGGACCAGCTGGACAGCGGCTCGGTGCACGCGATCCTGGAGGACTGGGGCGGTGAGCCGCAGAAGGAGGCACTGTACGCCGGGGAGAAGGGGAGCGTGGTCCCCGCCGGCGCGCTCGGCGTGACCGGCCACGTGGGCTGGTTCGTTCCCCGGGTGTGGGCCGAACGGAACCCCGCCGTACTGCACTGGGAGAACGTCAACGACTTCGCCGGTGAGCTGCGGGCCGGCGGGACCGGCCGGCGGGGCGCCCTGCTGAGCGGTGATCCGGCCCACACCACGCACGACCGGGCACTCATCGAGCAGTTGGGCCTGGACCTGGAGATTGTCCACACGGGCAGCGAGTCCGCGCTGATCGCGGCGATCCGCGAGGCCGACCGCGAACGGGCCCCGCTGCTGGCGTACTTCTGGCAGCCGCACTGGCTGCACACCGAGGTCCGGCTGGCGGAGGTGCGTCTCCCGCCGTACCGCGCCGGTTGCCAGGACGATCCGCGGACGGTCGCCTGCGGCTATCCGCACACCCGGCTCCCGAAGTACCTGAACGCCGGATTCGCCGAGGCGGGCGGCGAAGCCGCCCGGTTCCTGCGGGAGTTCTCCTGGGGCGCCGAGGACCAGAACGCGGTCGCCGCGCTCATCGCCGGCCAGGGCATGTCCCCGCGGGCCGCGGCGGAGGCCTGGGCCGAGGAGAACCCGGACCGGGTCGCGGTATGGCTCCCCGGCCCGGATCGCGGGTGATGCCGGGCGCCGTGCCCGGCCCGGGCGGCTACTCGCCGCCGCCTCCCCCGCCGCCTCCGTCACCACCCCCGGAGCCGCTTCCGTCGCCGCCTCCGGACGCCCACCACGAACCGCCGCCGGAGGCGCCGTCCGCGGTCCTGGAACGGCTTCCCGAGCCGGCGGGGCGGCTTTCCGGCCCGGACACTCCGAGCAGTGCCCAGACGACATAGCTCCCCGCGGCGATCAGCCCGGCGAGCACCAGCAGACCCTGCAGTGCCTCAGTGGACATGGCCGTCTCCCTTCCGGGTGCCCCGTCCGGGGCCCCGCAAGGGCTGCGTTGCCCGCATCCGGGGCCCGGGGAACGGCATCTGAGGTACATCAGAGCTTGCCCCGGGCACCGGGCCGGCCCTCACCCCGCCGAGAAGCGCAGCATGTCGCTGAGGAACGGGACCTCCAGCCAGGGCCGGGGCTCGGCCATCAAGGTGAGCAGCACGATCAGGACGCCCATCACCGCATAGGTGATGACGTCAGTGAAGCGCGAGCGCACCGCCAGCATGCCGACGGCGGGCAGCCAGGCCCGCAGCAGAGCGCCCGCCAGCAGCGCACCGCCGACGATCAGCAGCCCGATCCGGAAGCTGCCGAGGGTGACCAGCAGCCCCGTCGTGGCCGCGCCCAGGACCAGCAGCAGCGGCCACTGCCGGATCGGGGCCGGGGAGCTGCCCGAGGCGGTGCGGCGGCCGCCCTCCGGCGGCGCGGTGTCCCGGGTGACCTCGGGGAAGCGCCGGCTGGTGCCCTCGGTCATGACGCCGGTTCCGCGGCCTGCTCGGCGATGCGGACGACGTTCTCCAGCAGCATCGCGCGGGTCATCGGCCCGACGCCCCCCGGGTTCGGCGAGAGCCAGCCCGCGACCTCGGCGACCCCCGGGTCCACGTCGCCGACGACCTTGCCCTCGGAGTTGCGGCTGACCCCGACGTCCAGCACGGCCGCGCCCGGCTTGATGTCCTCGGCCTTGATCAGGTGCGGCACCCCGGCGGCGGAGACGACGATGTCGGCCCGCCGCAGCTGCTCGGGCAGCTCCCGGGTGCCGGTGTGGCACTGGGTCACGGTGGCGTTCTCGCTGCGCCGGGTCAGCAGCAGCGGGAGGGTGCGGCCCACCGTCGTCCCGCGGCCGACCACCACCACGTGCGCCCCGTTGATCTCGACGCCGTAGCGGCGCAGCAGCACGATGATGCCGTGGGGGGTGCAGGGGAGCGGTGCGGGCTCGTTGAGCACCAGCCGTCCCAGGCTCATCGGGTGCAGCCCGTCGGCGTCCTTGGCCGGGTCCATCAGCTCCAGCACCCGGTTGGTGTCGATCCCGCCCGGCAGCGGCAGCTGCACGATGTAGCCGGTGCACTCCGGGTCCTCGTTCAGCTCACGGACGGCCGTCTCGATCTCCTTCTGGGAGGCGTCGGCCGGCAGGTCGCGGCGGATCGAGGAGATGCCGACGGCCGCGCAGTCCCGGTGCTTGCCCGCGACGTACTTCTGGCTGCCGATGTCATCCCCGACGAGCAGGGTCCCCAGGCCGGGCGTGATGCCCCGCTCCCGGAGTGCCGCGACCCGGGTGGTGAGGTCGGACTTGATCGCTGCGGACGTGGCCTTGCCGTCGAGAATCTGGGCGCTCATGTGCCCCATCCTCCCGGATGCGGTGCCCCGGTCTCCAGTCGGCCCGGCGGCCGGGCGGGAAGGGCGGGCGGACGCACGGGGCATGTATCAGCTTCGCCACATTACCGGTGGCGACCTGGACAGCACAGTGGAACAGACGGTCGAATGATCAACTGGACTTGACTCGGGGGGAGTCCACCGGACATACGACGATTCCTCCCGGTCTGTGCATTGATGTCCGCACCGTCGTCCGCCGTGAGGAACGCTGATGAGTTACCCGCCCGATCCGAACGCGACCCAGCCCTACGGGCAGCAGCCGCCTCCTCAGCAGCCCGGCTACGGCTACCCGGCCCCGCCCCAGGGCGCTCCCGGCTACGGCTATCCGCCGCAGGGGACGGTCCCCCCGGGCGGCATGCCTCCCGGGGGGCAGTGGGGTGCCGCCCCCGCCAGCATGCCCGGCACCGTGATCACCGCCCGGGTGCTGCTGTTCGTCATGGGAGGGTTCTGGTCCATCGGTGCCGTGGCTCTCCTGGTGCTGGCCCTCACCGTGCAGAACGCAGTCAGCAGCCTGGGCGGCCCGATGGAGGACCTGGGCAATCTCACCGCCGGCCTGGCGGTCTTCATAGGGCTGCTGGCCGCCGCGATGGCGGCCCTGGCGATCGTGCCGGCCGCGATGTTCGGCTCGGGCTCGACGGGTACGCGGGTGACAGCCATCATTGCCGCGTCCGTCAACACGCTGCTGGCCGTGATCAGCCTGGGTGGCGACTCGCCGGTCATGGGCCTGCTGTGGCTGGCGACCGCCGTGCTGACCATTGTGTTCTGTGGTCAGCGGCAGGCCGGCGAATGGTTCGGCCGGCCCCGGTACTGAGCACGCAACTCGACATCACTCGAAGGAACGACGAGATGAGCTACCCGCCCCAGCCCGGACAGAACCCCGACGACCCGTTCGCCAAGCCGCAGCCCGGACAGGAGCAGCCGTACGGACAGCAGCAGCCCTACGGACAGCAGCAGTACCCGGGCTACCCGCAGCAGGGCGGCTACGGGGCGCCGAACGCCCCGATGACCCGGATGCCCGGCACGGTGAAGACCGCCCGGGTGCTGCTGTTCGTCTTCGGCGGTCTGAACATCCTCTTCGGGCTGATCTTCCTCATCACCGCGGCCAACGCGGACAACGAAGAGGTCATCGACGCGCTCGGCGGCGAGATCGAGCCGGGCGTGATGTACGCCTTCGCGTTCATCACGCTGGCGTCGGCGGTGCTGGCGATCGTCAGCGGCGTGATGTTCGGCAAGGGCGGCAAGGGCGCCCGCACCCTGGCGATCATCGCCGGTGTGGTCCTGTTCATCGCCGGTGTGATCAGCATCCCGTTCGGCCTGCTGACGATGGCCGCCGGTGTGCTGGTCATCGTCTTCGCCGCCAACAAGAACGGCGCCGCCTGGTTCAACCGCCACCACCAGCAGCAGTACTGACACCCGCGGCCGGACACGCCCGGCCCGCACGGCCCCGCACCGCACGGTGCGGGGCCGTGGTGCGTTCCGGGGCGGCGCTTCCCCCGGGGACGGCGGCGGACAACTTTCCCGACGCGTTATCAACTCGCGTAGAGATCGTCATGGACGCGTCACTTCCGTGCTCAACAATCCGTCAGGTAACCCCCCACACACCCTTCGGGAGGCACCTGATGTCCCGCCCGTTCTTCCTCCGGCGCGCCGGCCGCGCCGCGATATCCGTGGCGGCGCTGACCACGGCGATGCTTTTCGCCCTGCTCAGCCCGCCGGCCCACGCGGCACCGCCGAACATCCCCTCGAAGTCCGTCGCCCAGTCCGAGCTCAACGCCCTGCGGGTGGCGGCCGAGGGCCCGATGACCGGTTACTCCCGCAGCCTCTTCCCGCACTGGCGCTCCTCCGGCGGCTGCACCACCCGCCAGACGGTGCTGCGGCGCGACGGCCGCAACGTCGTCGTGGACAGCAACTGCCAGCCCACCTCCGGCACCTGGTACAGCCCCTTCGACGGCGTGACCCTGACCAGCGCCTCGCAGGTGGACATCGACCATCACGTGCCGCTGGCCGAGGCATGGCGCTCCGGCGCCGCCTCCTGGACCACCGACCGCCGCCGGGAGTTCGCCAACGACCTGACCTGGCCGCAGCTGATCGCGGTCAGCGCGAGCTCCAACCGGTCCAAGGGCGACCAGGACCCGAAGGACTGGCAGCCCATCTCCTCGTTCCGCTGCGAGTACGGCAAGATGTGGATCCGCACCAAGCACCGGTGGGAGCTGTCGGTGGACTCCGGGGAGAAGAGCGCGCTGCAGAGCATGCTCAACACGTGCTGAGATGTCGGGTATGAGTGAGAACAGCGAACGGTACTCGGTCTTCACCGCGCCCCGCGGCGGGGTGATGACCCTGGAGGTCGGCGTCATCACCGGAGAGCTCGAACTCCACACGCACGCCGACCCGGACGGAAACCTGACCCTGCGCATCCGCTACGCCGGGGCGGACGAGTGGTACACGGTGGAGGGCGGCCCGTACCGGCTGCACGACCCCCGCGACCACGAGGTGCTCCACCGGGTCGTGGTCAACCTGCTGCACCGCCCGCAACCCTGACCCCGCTGCCCGGAAAACAGCCGGCCCGCCCCTCCCTGAGGAGGGGCNAAGAAGTGCCGCGTACCGGTCAGGTAGAGGGTGACGCCGGCCGCCCGCGCGGCCTCCACGACCTCCTCGTCGCGGACCGAACCGCCCGGCTGGACCACCGCCTTGACGCCCGCCTCCAGCAGCACCTGAAGGCCGTCGGCGAACGGGAAGAAGGCATCGGAGGCCGCGTACGCCCCCGCCGCGCGCTCCGCGCCGGCCCGCTGCACGGCCAGCCGCGCGGAGTCCACCCGGTTCACCTGGCCCATGCCCACGCCGACCGTGGCCCCGTCCCTGGCCAGCAGGATCGCGTTGGACTTGACCGCCCGGCAGGCCCGCCACGCGAAGACGAGCTCCGCCAGCTCCGCGCCCTCCAGCGGTTCGCCCGCCGCCAGACTCCAGTTGGCCGGATCGTCCCCCCGCGCCTGGAGGATGTCCTGCTCCTGCACCAGCAGCCCGCCCTCCACCGGACGGATCTCCCTCGTCCGCGTGGGGTCGCCGGGGCAGCGCAGCACCCGGATGTTCTTCTTCCCCGCCAGCATCTCGACGGCGCCGTCCTCGTAACCGGGGGCCACCACCACCTCGGTGAAGATCTCCGCGACCTGCTCGGCCATCGCCACCGACACCGGACGGTTCACCGCGATGACACCGCCGAAGGCGGACAGCGGGTCGCAGGCGTGCGCCTTGCGGTGCGCCTCCGCCACGTCGGACCCCACGGCGATGCCGCACGGATTGGTGTGCTTGATGATCGCCACACAGGGCTGCTCGTGGTCGTAGGCCGCCCGCCGGGCCGCCTCGGTGTCCACGTAGTTGTTGTACGACATGGCCTTGCCGTGCAGCTGCTCGGCGGCGGCCAGTCCCGAGCCGCTGCCGTCCCGGTACAGGGCGGCGGGCTGGTGCGGGTTCTCGCCGTACCGCAGCACGTCCGCCCGCGCGTAGGACGCCCCCAGGAAGTCCGGCAGCCCGGACTCGTCGGCCGGGGCGTACTCCTGGGCGAACCAGTTGGCCACCGCCACGTCGTACGCCGCGGTGTGCTGGAAGGCCTCGGCCGCCAGCCGCTTGCGGTCGGCCAGGCCGAACCCGCCGTCCGCGACCGCCTTCAGCACGTCGTCGTACCGCCGCGGGTCGGTCACCACCGCGACCGACGGGTGGTTCTTGGCCGCCGCGCGGACCATCGAGGGCCCGCCGATGTCGATCTGCTCCACGCACTCGTCGGGCGCGGCGCCCGAGGCGACCGTCTCCCGGAAGGGGTAGAGGTTGACCACGACCAGGTCGAACGGCTCGACGCCCAGCTCGGCGAGCTGCTCGCGGTGGTCCTCCAGCCGCCGGTCGGCGAGGATGCCGGCGTGCACCCGCGGGTGCAGCGTCTTCACCCGGCCGTCCAGGCACTCGGGGAAGCCGGTCAGCTCCTCCACCGGGGTGACCGGCACTCCGGCCGCGGCGATCCGGCCGGCCGTGGAGCCGGTGGACACCAGCCGCACGCCGGCCGCGTGCAGACCGCGGGCCAGCTCCTCCAGACCGGTCTTGTCGTAGACGCTGACCAGCGCGCGGCGGATGGGCCGCTTCGTGGGTTCGGCGGTCACGGGATGTGCACCCTTCTTCCTTCGATGCGGTAACCGCCGCGGGCCAGCCGGCCCACGGCGTCGACGAGCAGCCGTCGCTCGACCTGCTTGATCCGCTCGTGCAGAGCGGCTCCCCCGTCCTCGTGGTCCGCTTCGCCCACCTCGACCACGCCCTGGGCGATGATCGGGCCGGTGTCGACCCCGTCGTCGACGAAGTGGACAGTGCAGCCAGTCACCTTCACACCGTGCGCGAGCGCGTCGCGCACCCCGTGCGCACCGGGGAAGCTGGGCAGCAGCGCGGGATGGGTGTTGATGAACCGCCCGCCGAACCGGGCCAGGAACTCCGGGCCCACGATCTTCATGAAACCGGCCGACACCACCAGGTCGGGCCGGTGCGCGGCCACCGCCTCGGTCAGCGCGCGGTCCCACTCCGCCCGGGTGGAGTGATCGCGCAGCCGGCACACGAAGGTGGGCACCCCCGCCCGCTCGGCGCGCTCCAGGCCGGTGATGGAGTCCCGGTCCGCTCCCACCGCCACGATCTCGGCGCCGTAGGCGTCCGCACCCCGCTCGGCCACCGCGTCGAGCAGCGCCTGGAGGTTGGTACCGGATCCCGAGACGAGCACGACCAGGCGCGCCGGGGACGTTTCCTTGGGGGCGGGGGCCACGACGGGGTCTTCCTGTGCGGGTGCGGTGCCGGGCCGGGCACGGCGGACACCGCACGGCCGCGGCCATCGGCAACGATACCGGCACAGCCGGTGCCCGCGTGCGACGGGCCGCCCTCCGGCGGGTACGGTCAGGGGCACCGGCACCGCGGTTCCGGGTGACCAGCCGCACACGAAGGGGATGCGACGACCAGATGACCGACCGACGCCGTGCCTCCGGCCAGCAGCGCCGGCCCAGCGAGGAGAAGAACCCCTTCGCCCCACCGCCCGCGGGACAGCGAGATCTGCCCTGGCACCAGCGGCAGTCGCAGAGCGGCCGGGCGGACGGCCGCACCGGCTCCGGGAGCGACGGGAACGACGACGGGAACGGTGACGGCTCCGGGAACGGTGACGCCGAGGGCCAGGACGGGCAGCGCTCCCGCTGGGGCAGCCAGTGGAGCAAGCGGCAGCCGGGGCGGCAGGGCGGCGGCTTCGGCCAGTCCCCCTCGCAGGACCCGGAGGGCAAGGGCGGCAAGGGCGGTTTCGGCCCGCGCTGGGACCCGTCCGATCCGCAGCAGCGCTACGCCCGCTACGCCGTGCTGGCCGGCATGTGGGGCGTCTTCACGGCCCTGCTGGCCTGGGAGTGGCTCGGGCTGCTGCTCGGCTCTCTCGCCCTGTACTGGGGCATCACCTCGCTGCGCGGCGGCCCGGCCGGCGAGAAGCGCCCGGAGCGGGAGGGCGGGACGGCCGCGGACGACCGGCCCGAGCCGGCCGGCGGGCCCTCCGGGGGAGGACGTCCGCAGACCGCCGCGGCAATCGCCGGGCTGGTGATGGCCTCCCTGGCCCTGACCATCGTGGCGGCGTCCTACACCGTGCAGATCGTCTACAAGGACTACTTCGACTGCGTCGAGGACGCCCTGACGATCCCCTCCCGCCAGGCGTGCGAGGAACTGCTGCCCAGCCAGCTCCGGCCGATCCTCGGCGAGCGCGACTGACAGCCATACGAGCGTCCCGGCGAGGGCATCAGCCCGGCGGCCGGGAGACCCGCTCCCCCGGGGCGCCGGGCCCGTCCCCCGGCGCGGGAGCGGGCTCCGGCGGGAAGTCCGGCATCAGCCCGCCGGAGCTCTCCTTGAGCCTGGCCCACCGCACCCGGCGGGCACCGGTCGCGTGCCAGTGGTCGTCGGGGTCGGTCGCCGAGCGCAGCCGCCAGGCCCGCATCATCAGGGCCGCCGGGACGCCCAGCAGCGCCGTCCACCCGGCCGCCGCCGCGCCGGTCAGGTAACCGGAGGGGCCGAACCGGGCCAGTTCGCCGGTGCCCAGCGGACCGCCGGCGAGCGAGGCCAGCACAGCCATCGCGAGTCCCGTGCCGCAGGCGGCGAGCAGCACGAGCAGCGCGGTGCCGGTCCGCCCCGTGGCCGTCGACCGCTGCCCGCGGACCGGAACGACGGCCCGTGCGGCCGGCCAGGCCGCGGCCAGCGCGCCCGCCAGCGGCACCGCCGCCACCGCGGCCCATCCCCAGACACTGCCGGGCCCCTGCGGCGGCACCCCGGCGAGCAGCGGGAACGCCGGTCCCGACGGGTCCTCACCGGTCTCCCACGGCCCCACGGGGGAACCGGCGCCGAGCGCGAAGCCCGGACCGAGTCCGTAGGCGGCACCCCACACGGCGGCGTTCGGGACCAGCGCCAGCCCCAGCAGTGCGACCGCAAGGCGTCCCGACCACACATCGGCGAGCTGCGCGAAGGTCGCGTGGGCGGGCGCCGCGTGCAGGGCGAGCGCCCCCGCCGCCAGCAGGGCGCCGGCGCCGCACAGGGCGGCGGTGCCGGCGGC